>NZ_QUJR01000006.1:0-230882 GCF_003480945.1 Butyricicoccus sp. AM27-36 | reverse complement strand
CGCTTGGTCGCGTTTTTCAGTTCTACTACGTATTCACTCATTTGCATATCACCTTTTCTTCTCCGAGATGAAGTGCGGGACAAAGTAAACTGTTCTCGGTTCAGTTCCCTAAGGAAAAGCCTGCCTAGTGCAAGCTCTTTACCATTTCTTGTCCGCGGGAGCATGTTTGAAAAGAGAACCCCTGCAGAGATTAAAATCGAGCAGGGGTTTCTTCTCGTTCACTTAAATGCTGGAACTAATGGAAAACCACAAGCGTGTGGGATGGGATTGCTTAGCCGATGTAGCCCTTCAGGGTATCCAGGCGCTCCTGAGCGTTATCCTTGTTGACAACGGAGCAACCGGAGTCGATGAACTTCTCCAGCTTCTCACCGTTAACAGCCTTTACAGCAGCCTCAACTGCCTTGTAGCCCATGTCGTATGCTTCCTGAGCAACGGACATGGTCTCCTCGCCAGACAGGATAGCGTTGCAAGCGGACTGGATGCCGTCGAAACCAACGAAGATGGTCTTCTCGTAAGCAGCGTTGCCCTTTGCAGCACGAGCAGCAGCCATAGCCATATCGTCGTTGTTGCAGACGATGATAGCGACGCCTTTCGGATGGTTCTGCATGATTGCTTCCATCGAGGTAGCAGCCTTATCAGCAACAGCGTCAGCGTACTGGATCTCGCCCTTCAGGAACTCGCCGCCAGCCTCGGTAACGCCCTTCTCATAACCGGTCAGACGAGCGGTAGCAGTGCCGTCGCCCTGTACACCGGAAATTGCGATTGCCTGAACCTTATCCCAGCCAGCAGCCTTAGCAGCCTCAACAGCAGCCTTGCCGCCCATTGCAGCAGCATCCTCGTTGCCGGTGCCTACGAAGGACAGAACCTCAGGTGCGTCGATGTTGGTATCAACTGCAACGATCGGTGCAGTCTGGCCAGCAATCAGGGTCTTAACGAGGTCAGCCTGCAGCGGAGCGATAACGAATGCATCGTATGCACCGGAGTTCAGGTCGGTCTCGATCATATTCTGCTGCTCGTCGTAAGCGGTCTCGGAGGTAGCGCCCTTAACCTCAACCTTTACGTCCGGGTTGTCCTTGGAGTAAGCCTCAGCGCCAGCCTTAACGTAGCTCCAGTACTCGGAAGCAGTCGTCTTCAGGATAACGTCAACAGAGCAGCCGGAAGTGGTGCCAGCCTTATCGCCGCCGGTCTTGTCGTCCGTAGACGGGGTGGAAGAACCGCCGCCGCAAGCTGCAAGGCTTGCAACCATAGCGCCGGTCATCAGCATAGCAAGTAATCTCTTCTTCATGATAAAACCTCTCTCCTTTTTTATGCGGAGCAGACAGTCTCTCATGTTGTCTGCTCTGCGGTCGGTTCCCACTGCTGTGGGACTTAGGAACGCTCCAACGTTCTGGTAATATTTTAATGCAATAATATCGTTTTGGCAACCCTTCGTTGTTATTTTTGTAAGAGGTGGTGATTTTCGTACATTCCGTTTTGTGCACATTCACAAATGCCTGCTGTGACATTCGAAAACCCGACTCCGTGCATTGTGCATTTTTATTTTCCTTACGGCATTTTTCCTATAAAATCATGGAAATTCCATGGTCGTTTTGGGCACATTTTGGAGACATCTCTTGCCACCAAAGGTTACAATGTGGTAAAATTACCGTATCCTAATGAGAGAAGGAATACGACAATGAAGCTTGCTATCAAAACCTGCACGCTGGATATGCCCTATGAGCAGATGCTCGACTTCTGCGTGGAGCAGAAAATTGCCGCTATTGAAATCGGCACCGGCAACTGGTCGGGTGCGCCTCACTGTGACCTCGACCTTCTGGTAAGCGACAAGACCGCCCGTGAAAAGTGGTATGACGCCATGCGTAAAAAGGGGCTGGAGCTGTGCGCGCTCAACTGCTCGGGCAACCCGCTCGCGTATGAAAAGGACATGGATGTAACCAAGAAAACCTTCGAGCTGGCGCATCAGCTCGGAGTAAAGAAGATCGTTATGATGAGCGGTCTGCCGGTCGGCTGCGAGGGTGATAAAACGCCGGTGTGGATCACGACCTCGTGGCCGCCCGAGACGCAGGACATTCTGGATTACCAGTGGAATCAGGTTGCGATTCCCGCATGGAAAAACCTTGTTAAGCTGGCGGAGGATTGCGGAATCGAGCGAATCGCGCTCGAAAACCACGGTATGCAGCTGGTTTACAACCCGGAAACGCTGCTCCGTCTGCGTGAGGCTGTCGGCCCGATGATCGGCATGAACCTCGATCCGTCCCACCTGTTCTGGATGGGCGGCGATCCGATCGAAGCGGCCCGCGTGCTCGGTGAGCACGGCGCGATTTACCATATTCACGGCAAGGATTCGCGGCCGGAGCGCCGCTACTGGCAGCCGAACGGCATGCTGGATACCAAGCCGATCGACGCATTTGCCCGCCGCTCGTGGAACTATGTTGCCGTCGGCGCGGGACACGATGCCAAGTGGTGGAAGGAGTTTTTCTCGGTTGTCCGCATGTCGGGCTACGACGAGGAGATTTCCCTTGAAATGGAAGATTTGACACTCTCCATGCTCGACGGCCATCTCGCCAGTCTGCAGGTGCTGCGCGAAGCACTCAATATTTATTAAATCTTATATCTATAATAACAGGTGCTGTAATTTACGCTTACAGCACCTGCTTTCTTTATTATATTAAGTCTTAGCGTTCCTTAAGAGAAATATAAGGCTCCGCAGGCTGCACGCAGCGGTACGCCGGACGGATGATCTTATCCGTGTTGATCAGCTCTTCCAAGCGGTGGGCGCTCCAGCCGACGATACGCGCCATCGCGAACACCGGCGTGTACAATTCCGGCGGCAAACCCAGCATGGAATACACAAAACCTGAGTAAAAATCAACATTTGCGGACACACCCTTATAGATGTGGCGTTCCTGCGCGATAACCCGAGGCGCCACCTCCTCGACCATGGTGTACAGCGCGAAATCCGCATCTCTGCCCTTTTCGTGCGCCAGCTGGCCGACAAAGGTCTTGAACACCTTAGCGCGCGGGTCGGAAATCGAGTAAACCGCGTGACCCATGCCGTAAATGAGGCCCTTTTGGTCGAATGCCTCGCGCCGCACCAGCTTGGTGAGATAATCCGCGACAGCCTGCTCATCTGCGGTGTCGGTGACGTTTCTTTTCATGTCCTCGAACATCTGCACGACCTTGTAGTTCGCTCCGCCGTGCTTCGGGCCTTTCAGTGAACCGAGCGCCGCAGAAATAGCCGAATAGGTATCCGTGCCGGAGGACGTGACAACGTGTGTTGTGAACGACGAGTTGTTGCCGCCGCCGTGCTCCATGTGCAGCACAAGCGCCAGATCGAGCACGCTGGCCTCGAGCGGCGTGTACTGCATATCCGGACGCAGCATGCGCAGGAAGTTGGACGCAGTAGACAGACTGTCCGACGGGTAGTGAATGTACATGCTGCCGCCGCACTCGTAGTGATTGTATGCGTGATAGGAATACACAGCCAGCATCGGAAAGACCGAAATCAGCATCAGGCACTGCCGCAGCACGTTCGGCAGGCTGATATCATCCGCGTTGCTGTCGTAGGATGCCAGCGTGAGCACACTGCGCGACAGGCTGTTCATCATATCGTGCGTCGGCGCTTTCATAATGACATCGCGCGTGAAATTGGTCGGCAGCGTGCGTCCCTGTGCCAGCAGAGCCTTGAAATCGCCCAGACTCTTGGCATCCGGCAGCTCACCGAACAGCAGCAGATAGGCAACCTCCTCATACCCCTTGCGGCCGTCGCGGATAAAGCCCTGCACCAGATCCTGAATGCGGATACCGCGATAGTACAGCTCGCCCTCACAGGGCACGATTTCGCCGCCTGTCTCCTTGCGGGAGATAATGTCCGAAATGTTGGTCAGACCGGCCAGTACGCCCTGTCCATTGATGTCGCGCAGACCGCGCTTGACATCGTACTTGCGGTACAGTGCCGGATCAATGCGGCTGTTCGAGCGGCAGAGCGCCGCCAGCGCTTCCACGCGCGGCGTAACCTGTAAAATATCGTGTTCCGGTGTCATGATGATTCCTCCCTTTTACTGCATTGTGTGATATATTTATTGTATCAGAATCCACTCGCGTTTACATGACATTTTTTGCATAGTTCCGTTAACAATTCGTGAATTTTTTCGCATATCTCAGCAGTTACACAGGATATGCCCATCAATTTGATAAATTTATGCATAAAAAGGCACAATGAGTTTCTCATTGTGCCTCAGCTTGTCGAAAAAACAATATTCGATTTTTATGCTTCGTGCGGCAGCACGCATTCAATCGAATTTGCTTTGCAAATTCATAAATTCCGGGAGCATGCATCTCGGAATTTATACAAGGGAAGAAAAAATGTGTCCGTAGGACGCGGTTTTTCTTCGAGATTCGCTCGAAAGCGTGGTTTCGAGCGAGAGGCTGTTCGGAAAACGAAGTTTTTCGACAGCCTCAGGCACAATGAGTTTCTCATTGTGCCTTTTCGGACTCTGCAATTTTTGTTTAGCGGATAACCATACGGATCAGCGGATAAAGTTCATCATCGTGCGCGGACGGCTTTCCGGCGGCTCGATTCCGGCCTTGTCGATCACCTTGAGCATCCATGCGATATTGCGGCCCAGCTTTTCGATGACTTCAACGCCCTCGATATCCTGCATCGCCTCGCCCTTGTCCGCACCGTGTACGGCGTTCCAGTAGTCCGAGGTGACGAGCACCATCTCCATGGTGTTGATCGTGCCGAGCAGCTGCTGGTAGGTCTCCATGCCGCCCGAACGGCGCAGCGTACACAGCGCCGCACCGACCTTGTGCTTCAGTTGATTATCGCCGCAGCCTGCCGCCAGAATCAGGCGGTCGAGCACACACTTCATGCCGCCCGCAATGCCGCCGTGGTACACCGGGGACGCGAGCACGATGCCGTCCGCCTCAATGCACTTGGCGATGATTTCATTTACACCGTCGTCGTCCTGCACGCAGCGCAGCGTGCCGTTGTCCAGGCAGTGATAGCACGCCATGCACGGATGCACCTTCGCCCCCGGCTGACATACCTCAAACTCGATGCCTTCCTGCTCGAGCACCTTGCCGAGCACCTCGAGCATCTGCGTACAGTTGCCGCCCTTGCGCGGCGAGCCGTTGATTGCTATAACTTTCATATCCTTTTCCTCCGTGTTTTCTCTATTTTCAGTGCGCGTCCGCACCGTTTTAAGGCAATACCACATAATTGAACAAGAGCGATTTACGAGTAAATTTTGTGTTCTGAATAGGCGTGGTTTTGCGGTAATGCTTTGTGCATTACCGTGAAGTCACAACGACGTCAGAGGGCAAAATTTCCGTAAAGCGCCGCAGCTTTAATTGTGTGGTGTTGCCGCATTTACAAATGCTTCTGATTTTCCAATCGATACAGGCGCATGACCACCAGCGTATGATTCAGCTGCGGACCCATCAGCAGGATCATGCTGACGATATACAGCCACAGCATCAGTACGATAATCGCCGCCAGAGAGCCGTACAGCACGGAATACCGCGCCATATTGTCCACATAGAACGAAAATCCAAGCGAGACCAGAATCCACGCTACCAGCGAGAACAGCGCCCCCGGCCACACCTCGCGGAACCTAAGGTGCAGATTGGGCACGACCTTGTTGAACAGCATGAGGAACACAAAAATAAACGCGATCATCACCCAGAAGCTGGCATCGTGCAGTCCGTCCATCACAGCCGACGGCACCGGCAGATATTTCGGTACAACGCGGATGATGGTTCGTCCGGCGACGACAAGCACAAAGCTGCACACAACCGAAACAAGAAAGCCCGCCGTAATACCGAACGAAATGAGCACGTCCTTGACCATGCCGCGCGAGATTTCAACGTGGTAAATATCGTTGACCGTGCGCATCATTGAGCGCACCGCACGGGACAGGAAATACAGCGTCAGACCCAGACCGACGATCATCGGACTGAACGACGGCGTGCTGGTCAACTGCTGAATATAGCCGCCTATGAGCTGCTGCAGACTTTTCGGCAGCATTTCCAACACCGGCTGCATCCCCTCGATTGACAGGTCAAGCTGTGCGAGCATGGAGTTGACGAACATCAGCAGCGGGAACATGGAAAACAGCAGAAAATACGAAAGCTCTGCCGCAGACTGCGGAATGCCGTCATCAAAAAAGCGGTAAACCATGCGCTTGATCAGATATAGCCATCGGTTTTGACCGTTCATTGCGTCCCTCCCCTGTGTCAGTAGATTTTGCTGTACTTATCATATCAGCTTTTTATCAAATTTACAACTTGCGTTTTGGCTTCATCTATTGTATACTGATAAAAATAGAACATTTGTTCTGATTGGAGGGTGTGTCATGGCGGATCTGCGTCCGGTGACCTGCTGTTTTTCCGGCTACCGAATTGAAAAAATGCCGTTTCGGAACGAGGACTGTCCCGCTGCACTCGAGCTGTTTACCGCACTCGATGCTGCGGTCGCGGAGGCCGCCGCTGACGGCTGTACACGTTTTCTCTCCGGCATGTCCACCGGCTTTGACCTGTGGGCCGCTGAGGCTGTCCTGCGCGCGCGTGCGGCGCTCCCGGTGCAGCTGCTGTGCGCCGTACCGTTCGACGGACAGGCCGATCGGTTTCCGCTCGAGTGGAAACGCCGGTTCAACCGCTGTCTGCTCGCCGCAGATAAGGTGTACGCGCTCTCGCGGAGCTATCACGCCGGGTGCTTTGCCGCGCGCAACCGGTTTATGGTGGATGCGTCGTCAAGGCTCATCTGTTACTATGATGGACGGTCGGGCGGTACGGCACAGACCGTGCATATGGCTGAGCAGAGCGGGCTGAAAATTGTAAATCTCGCGGATGGACAGATGTCGCTGCTGTGAAAAGGACTGACCGATGGGTCAGTCCTTTTTTGTTTTCTGTCAGCGATTGCATAATTGAGAATGGAGAATGGAAAATGGGCGTGACGGTATGCCGTAATGCCATGCACGTTAAGCCATTTGCAGACGCACAAAACGTTATACCGTTACGTTAATTCTCAATTATTGCAGATTTCATCCAGCTGAGTAAGAATCTCACTGCCGTTTTTCAAATCATGCACCCAGCCGTTGCCGTTGTACACAAAATTAAGTTCACCGATATTAAGGAAGGTCGGCGTGTCATTATACACCGCGATGATTTCGTAGCTGACCTTATCCATCGAAAAGCTGCTCTGCGAACGCGGCATACGTTTGGCCTGCACCTGTGTCAGCGCTTCGCGCAGAGCCGTTTGATCGACCTGCTCGGTCAGTTCGGTCATATCCGCGCCATTGACGCGCCAGATACGCACGTTCCAAAAGCCGTTCATGTCCGGCATAGGTGCATACGGAATAAGCCAAATCACCGCTCCGACGCAAACCAGCACGCCCGCCAATACAAATGCGATTCGTTTTTTCATGCCGATCCCTCCCTTTTATTGTTCATCAAGCAGCGCGAGGAGTTTCTCGCCGCCGGACAGCTTATGTACCCACGGTGACATACTTTCTGTGACCTCATACGCATAGCTCGGTTCACCGAGGCTAAAACATACTGTTTTACCGCCGTATACCACCTGAATCTGATAACAGTCTGCGCTGATGGCGCGATGATAACTCGGCAGGCGGCGTGCTCTGATTTGCGGCAACAGTTCGCGTATTGCGTCCGTATCAGCCTGTTTTGTGATGTCCTCAGACGTATCTCCCGCATGAACACGGAGTACCAGCACGTCTGCAATTCCTGCTGTATCCGTCACCGGCACATATGATGTAAAGCACATGGCCGCTCCAACGCAAACCACAACGGCTATCAGAACAAACAGGATTCGTCGTTTCACTCGTTTTCCCTCCCCACCAAAAAAACAAAATCCGCCGACGCGATTGAATTTTCACGTCGGCGGATTCCTTACTTATGCAATTATGTGTGTGCTGAAATTACTTCAGGCCAGCGGTGATGATCGCCATCTGGTAAACCTCGTCAGCGTTGCAGCCGCGGGACAGATCGTTGATCGGCGCATTCAGACCCTGCAGAATCGGGCCGTAAGCAGCGTAGCCGCCCAGACGCTGAGCGATCTTGTAGCCGATGTTGCCAGCCTCGATAGACGGGAAGATGAAGGTGTTAGCCTGGCCTGCAACCGGAGAGCCCTTGCACTTGGTAGCAGCAACAACCGGGGATACAGCAGCGTCAAACTGCAGCTCGCCGTCGATTGCCAGCTCCGGGTTCATCTCCTTAGCGTACTCGGTAGCCTCGCGGGACAGAGCAACCGTGCCGCCCTTGCCGGAGCCCTTGGTGGAGAAGGACAGAACAGCAACCTTCGGGTCGATGCCGAAAGCCTTAGCGGTGTTTGCGGTCTCGATTGCAACCTCAGCCAGCTTCTGGCTGCCCTTCAGGGTTACGTTGCCTTCCTTGTCAACAGAATCCGGATAGTCGATGTTGATCGCGCAGTCGCCCATAGCCAGCTTCTCCTCTACGCCGTCCTTCTCGCGGACCAGAATAAAGCAGGAGCTTACGAGGTGTGCGCCCGGCTTGGTCTTGATCAGCTGCAGAGCCGGACGAACGGTGTCAGCGGTGGAGTAGGTAGCGCCGCCGAGCAGAGCGTCAGCCTTGCCCATCTTAACGAGCATGGTGCCGAAGTAGTTGCCCTTGGACAGTGCAGCGCGGCAGTCTTCCTCGCTCATCTTGCCCTTGCGGAGCTCTACCATCTTAGCTACCATAGCGTCCATCTCCGGGTAGGTAGCCGGATCGATGATCTCCATGCCCTCGATATCGAAGCCGCCCTTTGCAGCAGCAGCCTTTACTTCGTCAACATTGCCGACCAGGATGGAATCCATCAGGCCGTCCTTCTTCAGGCGTGCAGCCGCTTCGAGGATACGAGCGTCCGGGCCTTCGGTGAATACGATCTTGCGCTTGTCAGCCTTGAGTGCTGCAATCAGATTTTCAAACATATTGCATTCTCCTTCGTTTTCAATCGTCTGTGTGCAGTATGACACCGCAAACAGGCATTCTCTTGAATTTATTATACACCCTTTCCCCCTATTCCCACAAGAGGGAATTTCTGATGGACGCAAAACGCTTTCTCGTTTCCATATCACAAGACGAACGTGAAATTTATCGAATCTCCGGCCCATGCAAAATATTTCGTCGGTATATTTGACCGGGACCGCGGGGAAAATCCAGATAGTATCCTCATAGTGACGACCAACAGGAGGGAATTTTATGCAGACAAAAGTGGAGATCTGCGGTGTGAATACATCGGGACTGCCGGTACTCTCCGCCAAAAAGACGGACGAGCTTTTGAAAAAATCCGCTGCCGGAGACAAGCAGGCACGCGATGAGCTGATCCGCGGCAATCTGCGGCTGGTGCTCAGCGTTGTTCAGCGGTTTCAGGGGCGCGGCGAATCGCCGGACGACCTGTTTCAGGTCGGGTGCATCGGCCTGATGAAAGCCATCGACAATTTTAATACCGAACTCGGCGTGCGCTTCTCCACCTACGCCGTACCGATGATCATCGGCGAAATCCGCCGCTACCTGCGCGACAACAGTGCCATGCGAGTCTCGCGCAGCCTGCGCGACACGGCGTACCGCGCTCTGCAGGCCAAGGAGGCGTTCATCCGCGAGCACCAGCGCGAGCCGGATATCGTGGAGCTGGCCAAGCTGATGGACGTGCCGAAAGAGGAGGTCGTGTTCGCGCTCGACGCGATACTCGACCCGGTGTCGCTGTTCGAGCCGGTGTTCCACGACGGCACGGACACGGTCTGCGTGATGGACCAGGTCGGTGACACCAAAAACACGGACGACAACTGGCTGGCCGGTATTGCTCTGCGGGACGCTATGCGCAGCCTGAACGACCGCGAGCGCCGTATCATCCGGCTGCGGTTCTTCGAGGGACGCACCCAGATGGAGGTGGCACGCGAAATACACCTTTCGCCAAACAAAAGGAAGGAAGATTCCGGTCCTTTTCTTACTATATATAATGTACGAGCGGTAGAAAACGCGAGGATAGGTGCAAACGGTTTGCGCCTATCCCATCTGAATATCCACACAATATTTGACGCTTCAAACAGGATATCTCATGGCTATTGATAGATTGATCTGCTCTCTTCCGAATGCAATGGCATCAAGTTAATTTGCAAAGCGCTCAACCACTTATGACAGCGGTTGAGCGTCTCAGTCTGTCCAGAACCTTTGTTATTGCAGCATCTCCCGCTTGATTTTCCCAATCCGCATATAATACCATACCAGATTGAGCGCTGCCGCACACACCCATGCTGCGCCCTCCGCAAAAAATACACCGCTCTGCCCGATGAAGGTCGGCAGCACGAGCGCCGCGCCCATGCGCATGAGCATTTCCGCAAAGCCGGAAAGTGTCGGCACAGTCATCTCGCCCAGTCCCTGCAGTGAGGAGCGGTATGCCTGCAGCATGAACAGTGCAAACAAAAACGCCATCAGCACCATGAGATACTGATAGGCCACCGCCAGCGCATCTGCCGCGCCCGCCTCCTCGGTCGAAAGAAACAGTCCCAGCAGCGGTTTGCCCGCAAGAAGCATAGCCGTCACGATGGCGGCTGTAAATTCGGCGGACAGCACCAGTACCGCCCGAATGCCTGCATCAATGCGTGCCGCGTTTCGTGCACCGCGGTTCTGCCCCATGTAGGCTGTCATGGCATAGCCAAACGCCACCGATGCACTCTCGAGTATGCCGTACAGCTTGTTGGCCGCCGTATAGCCCGCCACGAACACTACGCCGAAGCCGTTCAACACGGACTGCAGCACCATGCCTCCCAGTGTGATCATGCTCATCTGCAGACCGGTCGGAATGCCGAGGCGGCACAGGTGCAGCAGAATGGCAGGGTCGGTTTTCCAGTCAGCCTTTGTCAGCTGCACGAACGGCAGCCGCCGCAATGACCGCAGACACAGCAGAAACGCAATCAGCTGTGCCAGTACGGTTGCGAACGAAGCTCCGAAAATGCCCCAGCCAAAGCCCATCACGAACAGCAGGTCGAGCGCAATATTAGCAAAGCTCGCCGCGAGAATCGCGAGCAGCGGCGTTTTACTGTCACCCAGACAGCGCAGCACGGCCGCCGCCATATTGTACGCAATGATGATGAGCGAGCCGCCGAACTGCACATATAAGTACGTCTGCGCTCCACCGAACACCGCAGGATCGGTGTGCAGCAACGTAAGCAGCGGCCTTACCAGCAACAGGCTGATGATCGTCACCGCAATGCCGAACCAGCACGACAGCTTAACGATCATAGCCAGTACACGACGCAGCCGGTCGTATGCGCCCGCACCGAACTCCTGTGCCGCGAGAATCGCAAAGCCCTGCGTAAAGCCCTGCAGTCCCCATAAAACCAGCCAGTTGATCCAATCCGCCGCACCGATGGACGCCAGCGCCTGCATGCCGACACCGCGTCCGATGATGATCGTATCCACGATGGTATACAGCTGCTGAAACACGCTGCCCAGCATCAGCGGCAGCGAAAACAGCAGAATCAGCCGTATCGGACGGCCGTGTGTCATATCGGTAACGCGCACCATATCACACCTCCCTTGCGAAAAAATCATAAAACCCAAAGCGCAGAAGGAGACAGAACTGCACTTCGGGTTTCAAAACGACGGTACCGCAGAATGCTGTTGATTTACCGCACGGTGAGATAAAACACAGTACCGCCGCTGCTATGGTCATCAATCAGAGGAAATCGCCGCACAGGCTGAGAGCCGCCTCATCCGCGATAACGATCGCGTCATTGTGCAGCTGCAGAATCGAACCGGGCACCTTGGGCGTTACCGGACCGAAGCAGGATTCACGGATAGCCCATGCCTTGTCCTCGCCGCTGGCAACGACCAGCACTTTTTTTGCGGTCATGATGGTGTGAATGCCCATCGAGTAGGCACGGCGCGGCACCTCGTCCTCGCTGGCGAAAAAGCGCTTGTTCGCCTCGATGGTGGACTCGGTCAGCTCCACGCAGTGTGTGCCCTTGGCAAAGCAGTCGTCCGGCTCGTTGAATCCGATATGGCCATTGCGGCCGATGCCGAGCAGCTGGATATCCACATCACCCACACTGCGGAGCACCGCGTCATAGCGGGCGCACTCCTTTTTCTCGTCCGGCTCCATGCCGTTCGGCAGATTGATACGCGATGGGTCGATGTTCACATGGTCAAAGAAGTGGTCGTGCATGAAATAATGATAGCTCTGATCGTTTTCCGGCTTCATACCGTAGTATTCATCCAGATTGACCGTAGTCACATCCGCAAAATCCAGATCGCCCTTTTCGTACCACTTGACCAGCTGCTCATATGTGCCGATCGGCGACGAGCCGGTGGCAAGACCGAGCACGGAATCCGGCTTGAGGATGACCTGCGCGGAAATGATATTTGCCGCCTTGCGGCTCATATCCTTGTAATCCTTTGCACGAATGATTCTCATAACAAAAAAGCCTCCAAACGCTTATAAATCCTTATACTTTTCACGCAGTGCGAGCAGTTCGCTCTCCTGCACATACTCGGTCAGGCAGCCCACACCGGTGACACTCTTGCCGCCTGTGATGTTGCCGAACCGCACACAATCCGCGAACGGATAGCCATGGTACAGACCGTACATCAGTCCTGCAAGGAACGCATCGCCCGCACCGGTGGAATCCTTACAGGTGAATTCCGGAATATTGCGCAGCAGACGCGGCGTGCCGTCCTCGAGGATGAGACAGCCGTCCTTATCCAGCTTGACCAGCGGATGCTCAAAATACTCCGCCAGTACGCGGAGCGCCTCCTCCGGCGTGTCCCTGCCGGTAATCTTGAGCGCTTCCTTGGTATTCGGCGTATAGTAATCCGCCAGACGCAGATAATCACCGTATTTCTCAAAGCTCAGCTCATCATCCCAGCCCATGTCGAAAATCAGAATGGCTCCTTCCTCGTGCAGCTTGCGATATACCGGCAAAAAGCCCTCCTGCATCTGCACCAGCTTAGCGCCCTTAGACATGGTATATACCCGCTCGAGCAGCTCGTCCGTGATGGCGGTCGGCTTGCAGTAGGTCGCAAACGTACGGTCGCCGGGCGTGAGCATGGCACTGGTGACATTCACCGGAATACCGGTCTCGCCCTCCGCCGCCAGATTGTACGGAGAAACGCCGTTCTGCTCAAACTGCGCGCGGGCAAAGCCGGAAAACAGATCGCTGCCGAGATAGGTCGCCAGACGGGTCGGAATGCCCAGACGGGCGGCGTTTACTGCCGTACCCGGTGCACCGCCGCCGAGCAGCACGCGGAAATCCTGCGAAAAGATCTCCTCGCCCTCCTGCGGCACGCGCGGCATGCCGACATACATCAAATCCACATTGGTCACACCGACCGAAGCGAGAAACGACATGCGTCAGTCCCTCCAGTCCCCGATATACGGCGCATTGAGCTTAATATACTCGTCGGTCAGCTTGCTTGCCAGCGAGTAAGAGCCGACCAGCGGGTGCATGGTCAGGCACTCGGTAATATCCTTCCTGGAGCGGTTGACGATACCGCGTGCCGCCAGACGCTCGTAATATTTTACGCGGCGGATCATTTCCAGATTGCTCTCCGGAATATTGGTGATATGGTGCGGCTTGCAGCCCTCACGGGAGATATCGCAGGTGACCTCGATAATATCGGTCGGCTCGAGGCCCTCGATGGCATTGCCGTTCGGCGCGCACAGGATCATCGTGCCCATGCCGCCGGAGGCTGCAATCTCGATGAACTTGAGCGCAACGCCTGCGTAGCCGCCCGCGTCCTTGGAATACACATCAAACGTCCACGGCTTGTCACGGTGAACACCGGTCTCATTTGCCATATAGTTGTTCTCTCGGATGCCGTACCACTTTTCAAAGCACTTGAGACCTGCCTCGAAGTCGTTCTCGATGTCGATCTTAGACAGCTCCTCGGTCATGTGGCGATTGATGTCGCAGATCATCTCGCCGCGCGTCTGCTTAGCGTTCAGAATGTTGGCAACCGCCTTTTCGCGGTAGTAGAAGTAGTAGAGGTACTCATTCAGCACGCAGCCGCGGTCCTCGAGCAGACGCTTCTCGAAAAAGCGCATATCGGTCTTGGCGTAAGCCTCGTCATTGGCGATCAGCTCGGGCATGATCTCCTTTCCGTCCACCTTGATGCTCTGGAAGTAGGACAGATGGTTCAAACCGTAGCATTCGCCGTAAATGCGGGACGCATCCACGCCGTACAGGTCGGCAAACTGGTGCAGCATGCCGCTCGGTGCGTCACAGATACCGTAGGTGAAATCATATCCCATATCGCGCAGCGCCTGCGAAACCACGCCTGCCGGATTGGTGAAGTTGAATACCTTGACGCCCGGCTTTGCCAGCTTCTTGATCAGCTCGCAGTATTCAGCCAGCGCAGGGATCGAGCGCATGGCGAACGAAACGCCGGCAGCGCCGGTCGTTTCCTGACCGAGAATACCCAGATCAAGTGCCAGCCGCTCATCGCGCACGCGAGTCGCGTCACCGCCGACACGGATGGTCGTGATGACGTAATCCGCATCGGTCACCGCCTCCTCCGCACTGGAGGTCAGCGTGAACTTCATGGTCGGGCACAGCATACGCGCAACATGCGCCGCCAGACCGCCGTAGATGCGGAGCTTTTCCGGATCGTTATCCATAAATACCAGCTCGTCGATGTGCAGCTCCTCCGCACGCTGCGCAATGCTCTTTGCGAGGAACATGGAGCGTACACCGCCGCCGCCGATTACCGTTAATTTCATAAAAAGATACCTCCTGTTATCGAATCAGATACCGTTTGCAGCTGGACCAGCCGATCATGCCCGAGGCAAATCCGGACAGACCGCACGGGAACAGCAGCACATACGTCAGAGAAAGCGGGAAAAACAGCACTGCCGGAATCAGCAGCAGCGCATTTACGCCCAGCCCCAGCACAGTCATGCCGGGACGGAGCAGACACAGCAGCCACGCATTTTTTGCCGCTGCCGCAAACGGGATGTCCACCGCTGCCTGCACCGCCCAGAAATTCTGAAAAAACGCAGCTGTGACGCAGAGCAGCAGCATACCTATCAAGGCCGGGAAAAATCCGTCCGCCGTTACCAGCATCACGCCCATCCACAGCAGCGCAAGCTCGACCAGTCCGCACAGAAGATTACGCACCGTATCCTGCCGCAGTGCCGCAAGAAAGTCGGTCCACACATCATTGGGCACATCACGCGCCATATTGACCGTGCAGCGCGCCATAGCGGCTCGAGCCGCGCCAAAGGTCACAACCGGCAGACAGCACAGCAGAAACAGCACGTTCAGCTTGACGAGCTGCCAGAACTCCCGTACAAGGGTCTCCCCGACCCATGCGGCGCCGGTCTTTTCCGGTGCATCCTTGGCAATGCCCGGACCTTCCTTCAAATAGGATGGACGAAACACAGATTTTCCTCCTGTCAGAACGCGATCGCGCGTTCGGTCTGCTTATCAAACAAATGGATGCGGCTCATATCCACAGCCGCGGTGATGGTGTCGCCCGCATGAATCGGCTCGCCGGACGGCGTACGCACGGTCACGGACGTACCGTCACAGGTGCAGTGCGCGTAAATCTCCGCGCCCATCAGCTCAGCGATGTCCACATGCATGGTGAGCGTATGCGCCGCATTCTGCGTAAACTTTTCACCCGAGGTGTGCAGATTCTCCGGACGGATGCCGAACACGACCGTCTTTCCAACGTACTCACTCAGCGCATCGCTGCCCGCAAAGTGCAGGCTCTGGTCCGCGAAGGTCAGCTTGTAGCCGTCCGCATCGCGTCCCAGTTCGGCGTCCATGAAGTTCATCTGCGGCGAACCAATGAAGCCCGCAACGAACAGATTGCACGGATGGTCATACAGCGTCTGCGGTGTGTCCGCCTGCTGAATCTCGCCGCCCTTCATAACAACAATACGGTCGCCCATGGTCATGGCCTCGGTCTGGTCATGCGTAACGTAAACAAAGGTCGTATCCAGCTTCTGATGCAGCTTGATGATCTCGGTGCGCATCTGGGTGCGCAGCTTGGCATCCAGATTGGACAGCGGCTCATCGAGCAGGAATACCGCCGGATCGCGCACCATCGCACGTCCGAGTGCGACACGCTGCCGCTGACCGCCGGAAAGCTGCTTGGGCTTGCGGTTGAGCAGATGCTCGATGTCCAGCACCTTAGCCGCCTCGTGCACCTTGCGGTCGATTTCGTCCTTGGGCGTTTTGCGCAGCTTGAGTGCAAACGCCATGTTCTTGTAAACCGTCATATGCGGATAGAGCGCGTAGTTCTGGAAAACCATCGCGATATCGCGGTCCTTCGGCGCTACATCGTTCACCTTGCGGTCGCCGATGTACATTTCGCCGTCCGAAATCTCCTCCAGACCCGCGATCATGCGCAGTGTGGTCGATTTGCCGCAGCCGGACGGTCCGACCAGTACGACGAACTCCTTATCCTTGATCTGCAGGTTCAGGTCGGAGATAACCTCGATATCACCGGGGTACACCTTCTTGATGTGATTCAAACTAATGCTTGCCATGTAATTTCACCTCGTTTATTCTTTGACCGAACCCGCGGTCAGGCTGGAAACGACCTGCTCCTGGAAGATCGCAAACACGATGATCGAAGGAATGACCGCAATGGTAACTGCGGCAAACAGCGCCGTGTAGTTAAAGCTGAACTGGCTGGTAAAGTAGCTGAGCGACAGCGGCAGCGTGCGGGCACTCTCGCTGCTGGTCAGGATCAGGGAGAACGTAAATTCGTTCCATGTATTGAGGAAGCACAGCACAGCTGCACTCGTAAGACCGCCCTTGGCGCACGGCATCATGATCTGGAAGAACGTGCGCAGGAAGCCCGCACCGTCGATGTAGGCGGCTTCTTCGATCGCCTTGGGAATGGACTGGAATGCGCCGCGCAGGATGAGCAGGCTCATCGGCATATTCAGTGCGGTATTGACCAGAATCAGACCCGCCTTGGTATCGTATAGGCCCATATTGTTGACCACGCTGTACACCGGCTGCAGCAGTGCCGTCATCGGAATGACGAGCGACAGGCTGAGCAGCATGTACAGCAGCTTATCGCACGGAAAGCGGAACCGCGCAAACGCGTAGCCTGCCATAGCGAAGACGAGCACATTGAGTACGGTCGCACAGCAGGTGACGATCACGCTGTTGCCGAAGAACTTGAAGATCGGCGCCATATCCAGTGCGGACTGATAGCCGTCAAACCCGAAGTGCGTCGGCAGCGAAATGCCGTTCGACAGGATCTCCGCATTCGTCTTGAACGAGGACAGGATGACCCAGATGATCGGGAACAGCGCAACGACCACGCACAGCGCCATAAACAGATATTTGAGCACAAAGCACAGGCGTTCTCTGCCGGTCATTGCACCGAAACTGGTTTTCATTTGTCGAACGCCTCCTTAGTAGTCTTCTTCGTTGACGCGCATCGCCTTGTTGATGAGCGTCATGCAAACGACACCCGCGATGACGATGCAAACGCCGATCGCATTCGAGTAGCCGTAGTTGTTTTCGTTCTTGTACACGCTGTACAGCATGAGCGGCAGGTTCATGGTAGCCGAGCCGGGGCCGCCCTTGGTGGTGATGTAGATCAGGTCGAACATCTGCAGCATATAGGTTGCCGCCATGACCATGGTCGTGCCGATGATCTCGCGCAGCAGCGGCAGCACAACGAACATATCGGTCTGGAACGAGGTCGCACCGTCCACTCGGGCCGCTTCGAGCACCGAATCGTCAATGGTCAGCGCCTCGGCGAGCACGAGCGTCGTGGTGTAGCCCGCAAACAGCAGCCACGTCATGGTGACGGACGGGAACGCCGTTGTGGTATCCATCAGCCAGTTATGCGTCAGGCTTTCCAGTCCGACCACCTTGAGAATGGAGTTTACAACACCGTACTGCGGGTTGAAAATATTGAGGAAGATCATGCCCATTGCGGCGTTGGAGATGATATTCGGGATCATGTATGCCGTACGGACAAATTTCCAGCCGCGCGGCTTTTTGTACAGCACAAGCGCCAGGATAACGCCGATGGAGACATGAATAATACAGTGGATCAGAATCCAGACGATTGTGTGGCCGCACGCCTGCCGGAAGGTCGCATCACTGAACATCTGTGTATAGTTCTGCAGACCGATGAATGTCATCGAGTCGCCCGTCAGCCGGTAATCAAACAGCGAGGAAACAAACACGATCACCAACGGAACAGCATAGATCAGCAGGAACAATGCGACAGCCGGAAGCAGGAACACCGGCAGCCAGCCCTTTTTACGTTTCATAAAGCGGTTTCCTTTCTTGTTGAGGAGAAAAACAGGGACCCGTTTTTTGACGGGTCCCTGCGGTAAACAGTTTACTGGTTCTTCGCTGCAGCGTCCGTCAGCGTCTGGCAGAAGCCCTTTGCGTCCAGCTCACCCGAAGCGAGCAGCGGGAGCTGCTGGCTCATAACGTCGAGCAGGTTGGCGTACATCGTAGCCTGCAGAGTATCCGAGCGCTTTTCGCCCTCAGTGGTTGCAAGGTTAAGGAACTCAGCAAGCAGCGGATACTTGTCCTTTGCGGTGTCGGTCAGCTCTACCGTGTTGGAGGCCGGAACCATGCCCTGCATCTCCATTGCGGTCTGCTGTGCCTCAGCCGAGGTAAAGAACTTGACCATCTCAATGGCAGCCTCTTCTACCTTCGGGTCGTCCTGCTTGGTAACGATGTAGCCCTGAATCGGTGCATCGTATACGAAGTTGCCCGGGAACAGCGCTACGCCGACCTTATCAGCGAAGCCTTCCTCTGTCATGGAGGTATCGGAGAAATCACCGATCATCCACGGGCCGTTCGCCAGCATTGCGGTCTGACCGGACAGGAAGTTGTTTGCAGCATTCTCATACTTGCCGCCGATTGCATCCTGCGTGGTGTAGTTCTGGTACATCTTCTGAATCTTCTCGGCTGCTGCGATCATTTCCGGCGTGTTGTAGTCGGTCGGGTTCATGGTATTCATGAACTCCAGGCCTGCGTCGGACTCGGTGCCTACCATAGCGCCCATCCACAGCTGGGTTACCCACGCAGAATCTGCGGTATCCATGGACAGCGGGGTGATGCCTGCTGCCTTCAGCTTGTCGCACTGCTGGAAGAACTCGTCCCAGGTCTTAGCCGGCTCGGTGATGCCTGCCTGCTTGAACAGCTCCTTGTTGTAGAAGTAACCGATAACCTGACCTTCCATCGAGGAAGCGTAGATCTTGCCGTCGCGGCTGTTGGTAGCCAGTGCGGTATCGGAATACAGTGCCTTCCAGTCTGCATCGGAATTTACCGCATCGGTCAGATCAACTGCCAGATCCTTGGCAACGACCATATCAAGCAGATTGTAGCCGCCGCCGTAAATAACCGGCGGGAGATCGCCCGTGCCAAGCTGTACCTTGATCTTGTCGATGTAGTTCTGATCGCCCGGAACGTCTTCCTTCTTGATCTCGTACTTGCCTGCGTACTTCTCATTGAATTCCTTAATCAGTTCATCGCATACCGGAGCGGACGTATTCGTGCCGCACTGGAACGTCGGATAGTTGATGGTGATCACACCGGAGCTGTCACCGCTCTGTGCAGAATCATCCTTCTTGCCGCCGCAGCCGGTCAGTGCGCCGGTCAGCAGCGCGCCTGCCATCAGCAGGGAGAGGATACGCTTTGTTTTCATGTGGGGTTCCTCCTCTTTCTCTCCTTACGGCATTTGTCTCATTCAAATACCGCTCTGTGTTTTGTTGTATTTATTATACCCGAGGAACAGTCTGCCCTCAATGCAGTAAACCGGTCAAAACATATGACGATTTTGCTTTTCGTTCACACGCTCTGCACTCCTCTTTGAAAACATAGGATTATTTTGCGCCAAAACAGGATATTTTTTTCTAATGTCGCTTCTCCCCCTCCGGATGGTACACAAAGCGGTCGAATTGTGGTATATTTAGGGTAACTCCGCAGCTCCATTGTATGATGCTGCCCTTGTATGGTTCGCAGAATCTCCCGTGAGGTGTATTGTATGGCAAAACGCAAGATCTCTCTTATCGGGCTGGTCGTTGTGATGATATGTGTTCTGGTATTCGCACCTGTTGTCACCGCCGGCATCTATTTTATCCATACCGTATCCGGTCAGCTGCAGCATACCGCCAGTGAGACGGTTTCCATGTATCTGAACGAATTCACCGACCGCACCGACCGCATGATGGAGACCCTGCGGGATGGTGTGTACTACCTGACCTCGGACAGCGCCGCCCAGCAGATGATGAGCAGCAGCGAGCCGCTCACCCAGATCCAGATTCTCCGGCTGGAGCAGAATTTCAGCCGCGCATTCTCGCTCGGCGATTCGCTCAACCCCGATGTGGTCAGCGCCATCTACCTGATCAAAAACGACCAATATGTGCCGGTCTACGGCGGCAACTACTATTTGAATACCTCGTGGCGCGTCCGGCAGATGTACCAGACGCACGAGGACTGCAACTCCGCACGCACGCTGTACACGCACTATACCATCGTTGGATACGCATATATGATCGTCGATTTTGTTGACCTCAACACCATGCAGCCGCTTGGCAAAATCATCGTCGAGCTGAACATCAACAAGCTGCTCTCCACGCTGTCGCTGAACCAGCTTTACCCTTCCACTGTCGTCATTTTCAGCGGTGATCAGGGCAAACGTATCGGCTCTCTGCAGACCGACCTGTTCCGCGAGAACGAGGATATGAATAAGTGGTATCATGCGTCCAGCTCACTCCGCAAAAGCCGTGAGCGCGTGGATATCTATATTCCAAACGCCGAAATCCTCGCCGGTGTGCGCCAGAGTACGCGTGTGTATTTTCTCGTCTGTGCTGCCATCCTGATCCTGGCTCTGCTGCTGGCTGCCACCTATCTCATCCTGCTGCTGCGTCCTCTGCGGCAGATGCTGCACACCATCGGCAGTATCGGCAGCGGTGATTTTTCCGTGCGCATGGATGAAACGCCCTACACCGAAACGACCGCTATCTCGCATGCCTTCAACGACATGGCCGACCGGCTGGACACCCTGTTTCAGGAGGTCTATCAGCGCGGTCTGCTGCTGCGTGACGCAGAGATTCATCAGCTGGAGAGCCAGATTCAGCCGCACTTCATCTTTAATATTCTCGAGCTGATCAATGTCCGCTGCATGGTAGCCGGTCAGCCAGCCATCTGCACCACGGTGCAGAATCTGGCACAGCTGCTGCGGGCAAGCGTTGTTAACCACGGCAAGCAGATTATCACCCTGCAGGAGGAACTGGATTCTGTAAAATACTATCTCGCCCTGCAAAAGGAACGCTTTGAGGAAAAGCTGCAGTACACCGTCGATGTGGAGGACGACAAGCTGCTCGGCTGCTACCTGCCTAAGCTGACCATTCAGCCGCTGGTAGAAAACAGTATCGTACACGGACTCGAGCCTAAGCGTCACGGCGGCTGGGTGCGCGTCAGCATCTGGGAGGAGGAGGACGCCGTGTACATCCGCGTGCACGATGACGGCGTAGGCTTTGACCCGTCCGCCATCCCCCAGCCCGGCAGCGATGACAAGCACCATACACATGTTGCACTGCACAACATCGAGCGCCGTTTTCAGCTGCTGTACGGCGAGCCCTACGGCATGTCGATCAAATCCGAACCCGGACACGGCACGAGCATCGTGCTGACGCTCCCCATCATCACCGCACCGCCCGAAAAGGAGAAAGACCTATGCTGAAAGTTATGATCGTTGACAATGAATCCGCCATCCGCAAGGGTCTGGTACACTGCATCCACTGGGGGGAGCTCGGCTGTGAGATTGCCGCACAGGCAGACGACGGCATGATGGCGCTTGAGCAGATTCCGGTCATTCAGCCGAATATCGTTATCAGCGATATCCGCATGCCCGGAATGGACGGTCTTGAGCTTGCCGAGATCATCGCCCGCGACCATCCCGGCATCAAAGTCATCATTTTGACCGGCTATCCGGATTTTGCCTACGCGCAGCGTGCCATCCAGTATCATGTGGTTGATTTTGTACTCAAGCCGATGACGGTAGAAAACCTGACCAATGCCATCGAAAAAGCCAAGGCCGCCATAGCGGAAGACCGCAGCAGTCAGGATCTGCAGGAGAAGCTCTCCACGACCTCGGCGCGCAACATGGAGCTGCAGCAGAGCATGCTGCTGCATGACCTCGTCCACCGTGTTGCATGCTCGCAGCTGTATGTGCTCAACCGCCTGGCTCAGCTGAAAATGGACCTGCACAGCTATTTTGTACTCAAGCTGTATATTACCTCGCTGTCCGAGGAAACGCTGACCGATGAAGAATACAGCGAGTATCTCAACCAGTCGCAGGAGATTCTGTCCGACTGTCTATCCTCCTACCCGCATTACTACATTGCCCGCGGCACGCAGGACTGCTTTGTGGTCATCTGTGCCGCCGGCGAAGCGCCCATTACCGCATTGTGCCAGGAAGCGGTGAATATTGTCGGCAGTCTGGCGCATTTTCTGCTGTTTATCGGCATTTCCAACTGCAATGACAATCCCATCAATCTTGCCGATGCCGCCGATGAAGCCGCGCAGGCGGTGCGCTTCACCGTCTTCACGCCCGACCATCCGGTGACGCACTTCGCTGAGCTCAGCTCGTTCCCGCAGCAGCTGACCGACGAAATTTTTGAAATGCTCTCTGCCCTAAAATCTGCGATGGAGCTGCGTAATCCCGTCGACACAGAGCAGCTGCTCGACCGCATTTTCGCCTATGCGGACAGCAGCAAGCTGCCGCCGGATACCGTGCGCAATATCTGCGTATATATTCACCAGTTTGGCATGGAGCTGCAGTTTCCCGGAATAGCCGGACATTCGCTCGAGGGCGGCAGCATTTCCTCGCTCAAGCGCATTATGGAGACCAACTCCATCGCCGAGATGGAATCCTGCACCCGCGCACTCGTGCAGCAAACGCAGGACATGGCGCAGAGCAGCGCCGCCAGCGCAGATCATATCGTTTCCTCGGTACAGACCTACATCAGCGCACACTATGGCGAGCAGCTTTCGCTCGACCAGCTCGCCCAGCAGTTCTATCTCAGCTCAAGCTATCTCTCGCGCCTGTTTAAGCGCGAGACCGGCACAACGCTGACGACTTATCTGCAGAACGTGCGCATCGAAGCCGCAAAAAATCTGCTGCGCACTACGGCACTCAAAAGCTATGAAGTTGCCGAGCGGGTCGGCATTAACGATCCTGTGTATTTCTCACGCATATTTAAGAAGATCACCGGTCTCAAACCGAAGGATTACCGCCACAGCGTCCAGAACGAATCATCTGTATAAACGAAAAGAAGCGAAAAACGCTCCGGCACGCATCCCATCGGAACTTTTCCGCAATTCTCAAAATTGTCTGCACAAGCAAATCGGTTGCATTTTCCGCACCTTTACTATATAATATAGTTAAATATTTTTAATTATCAGCAAAATTCATGGCAATACCGCATGATCGAACAAGAGCGGTCTGCGAGCAAATTCTGCATCCGTATCCGTCGCGGTACTGCCCTATATAAAGGTAATCCGGAAAATGAATACAACTTGGGAAACACACAAATTTGAGCACTACATATTCAGCCTTTTGCTGGCGGTGGAAGTCATTATGTCCTTTACATTTTTAGGATATATGCACATTCCGCCGATTTCTATTACCACAGCGTATATCCCTATCGTCATTATCGCCTGCCTGTTTGGCCCGGCCGAGTCTTCCCTCGCGGGACTGCTGTTCGGTCTTGGCAGTCTGTATAAGGCTTCCGCGACCTATGTCATGCCTGCAGATGCGGTCTTTTCTCCGTTTCGGAGTGATTTTCCCATTGGAAGCATACTGCTGAGTGTCGGCACGCGTGTGCTGTTCGGTTTTCTGCTCGGCTGTCTGTTTCAGCTGGCACGCAAAAGCAAACGAAAGAATCTGTGCAAGCTGCTCATCACGATCGCGGCACCTAAGCTGCACGCGCTTCTTGTCTATACGGCGATGGGGTTGCTCTTCCCCTCTCTCGGTTTTAATATTTTATCAATATTTATACTTAAAAAAGCGACCTCATCATCCTGTCGTTCTGTGCTGCGGTCGTTCTGGCGATTGACAAGCTGTATCACAGTTCCTTTATCCAGACCTATAAAAACGCGGTCAATGAATACGAAAACACCCCCTACTGGTCTCCAAAGATTGGTTTCGTGCTTGGGGGCGTAAGTACGTTTATCTTCTGTATGGCGGTCCTCTCGACCGTCTACTTCTCCAACCGTATGTACTACATGCTCGGGCAGCACGGCGTAGATGTCACACAGCA
This sequence comes from Butyricicoccus sp. AM27-36, assembly GCF_003480945.1. Lineage (NCBI taxonomy): Bacteria > Bacillati > Bacillota > Clostridia > Eubacteriales > Butyricicoccaceae > Butyricicoccus > Butyricicoccus sp. AM27-36. The sequence goes on along the minus strand of NZ_QUJR01000006.1, from coordinate 206,599 downwards.
CATTCATCGGGATATTCTCCACCTGCAGGTGCAGTTTTTGACTGCCATGCTGGCGCTCAACTTCATTCTGCTCATCCTCATCCTGATGGTCTACCGCTACATGAAATTTCGTGAGTACACCGGCGAGCTGGACTTCCTGACCGGCATTATGGGCCGCAAGCTGTTCCTGCACACCTGTCTCCGCAGCCAGAAGTCCCACGCCGGAGCAGCCGGCTGGTTTCTGGTCTGTGATCTGGATTATTTCAAGCACATCAACGACAAATATGGTCATTCTGTCGGTGATGAGGTCCTCAAGCAGTTTGCCGAGCATTTACAGAACACCTTTCGTTTCTGCGGCTTTGTCGGCCGTATCGGCGGTGACGAGTTTGCCGTAATGCTCGATATAGATCTGTCGCAGGACCAACTGGAACATCTGCTGACGCAGTTCCTGCGCGATATTTCCGGTATTCTCGAGCAGGTCACGGTCAGTTGCAGCATCGGCGCGTACCGCTTTGTTTTCCCGCAGGAGATCAAGCACCTGCTCACCGAAACCGACCGCGTGCTCTATCAGGCCAAGGAGAACGGCCGAGCGTGCTTCGTAATAGAGGATTCGACTGAAAAGTAAATTGCAAAAGCCCGCACAGCGTAGGGCAGCTGTGCGGGCTTTTGTGTCTGTCGAAACACTAACGTTTTCCGAGCAGCCTTTCGATCGAATTTCGAAGAAAAGCCGCGCCTTGCAGGCACATTTTTCTTCCCTTGTATATCTCGGAATTTATGAATTTGCTCCGCAAATTCTATTTTATGCGTGCTGCCGCACGAAGTACAAGAGTCGAAATGCTGCTTTTTGACAGACTGAAACGGAGTGCAAACGCACTCCGTTTTACTTTCGATTTTAGAAAGGCTGTGTATAACTCCATGTACCAATACCGAGCGGCGAGAACGCAAGGTAAACCGCTGCAACACAAATGAGAATCAGTGCGGTAGCAACCCATCGATATTTCCACGGAGTAAGATCGACAGCGCCGATGTCCTTCTGTACCCATGCCTCCGGATGCTTTGTCTTGTTTCGCTGATTGAAAATGAACATAATCAGCAGCTCAACCGGCAGCAGAACGAATACAGCATACAGATAATGGAACTTGCTGTTGAGGAACAGCAGGAACGAGCCGTAGCAGACCACATGCAGCGCCAGAATGACCTTTGCGCTGTATTTCGGCAGGTGCTTGAAGAAGAAGCCGCCGAATACGGCCGTCAGAACCGGCAGTGCAATCAGCATTACGAGGGAATCCAGGAAGGTCTTGAGACCTGCTGGGAAGAAGTAGATCAGCGGACCAACGATGGTGGTCAGCACCGCGAAGATGATGCCGACATTCTTGCCGACCTTGACGAGCTTGTCCTCGGAAGCGTCCTTGTCGATGAATTCCTTGTAAATATCCATGGTAAACATGGTATCTACCGAGTTCAGCACCGAGTTGAACGAGGACAGGATCGCACCGAGCATTACGGCTGCGAAGAAGCCCATCAGCGGAGCCGGAACAACCTGCGAAACCAGCTGCGGGTACGCTTCGTCCATCATGGATACCTGATCGCCCTGCAGCTCAAACAGCGCATACGCGATAACGCCCGGCAGCGCAAGGTACATAAAACCAATAATTTTCAGAAACGCGCAGTAGAGAGCACCCTTCTGCGCTTCCTTGAGGTTCTTTGCAGCAAGTACACGCTGAATAAACGACTGGTGCGTACACCAGGACTGCAGACCGAGGAAGAACAGACCGGTAAAAACGGTCGGCCACGGAACCGCAGGCGGCAGAGAATCCGCCGGAGCGATGGAGTTGAGCATATCCGAATGGTTTTCGATCAGGAAACGCATACCGTCGATAACCGACAGACCGTCACCGCCTGCCGTTTTGCCGAGCACGCTCAGTGCGAAGAACGGGATCATGAAGCCGCCGATCAGCAGGCCGATGCCGTTTACCGTATCCGATACGGCAACGGCTTTCAGTCCGCCGAAGATGGCGTAAATCGAGCCGATGACACTGATGATGATACACAGAATGATAACGGCCTGAAACTTGGTTACGCCCAGAATACCGGATACGTTGAAGATATTTTCAAATACCAGCGAACCGGAGTACAGGATAACCGGAATCTGTACGACAATGTACAGCAGGATGTACGCGATGGAGAACCACAGCTTTGTGCTGCGGTCATAGCGCAGACCGATCAGCTCCGGAATGGTGGTAATGCCGCTTTTCAGATAACGCGGCGCCGCAAACAGCGCCAGCACGATACAGCACGGAGCCGCTACGATCTCGAACGCCATCGGGCTCATGCCCACGCTCCAAGTCTGGCCGTTTGTGCCGACCAGCTGCTCTGCCGACAGGTTGGTCAGCAGCAGCGAACCTGCGATAACAAAGCCCGGCAGTCCGCGTCCGGCCAGAAAATAGCCGTCTGCGGTGCTCTGGTCATCGCCCTTTGTTTTTACATACGAAATAACTGCAACAAGTATCGTGAAACCGATAAACGTCGCCATAGTCCAAACCATTGGAATCCCCTCTTTCACGCGGTCCCTCAACCGCTTCAATTTCCCATATTTGTAATTTAATTCTCAAAAATGCGTATAGTTAGGGCGGACGCATGTGTCGAACTCTGCGTCCGCCCTGTCTATAAACTGTTTATGCTGTCAAATGTGTGTTTGAATTACTCCCACAGACCCTTGGACTTCATGTCGGAGACGTACTCGTCGATATTGGAGGAGTCGATAACCTTGGAGCCGGAGTCGATGAAGGATTCAACAGAGCCGCCCTCAAGTACGGTAACTGCTGCTTCAACAGCCTTGTAGCCCATGTCGTAGCCCATCTGAGCGATGTCGATGGTCAGAGAGCCGTCCATAACAGCCTCGATGGCAGACTGGTTGCCGTCAAAACCGCACAGAACGGTATCTGCGTAATTGGTGTTGCCGGAATCCTTGATAACCTTTGCAGCTGCAAGCGCCATGTCATCCGCGATGGACAGAACTGCGTCTACGCCGTTCGGGTACTTCTGGATAACCGCCTCCATAGCGGCTGCTGCCTTGTCCGGCATGGTATCGGTGTACTGCACTTCGAGCACCTGACCGCCTGCGGCTTCGATCGCATCGCGGTAGCCGCGCAGACGTGCTTCATGGGTCTCGTCGCCCTGTACGCCTGCGATGATAACCGCCGTCGGCTTGTCCTTGCCCAGTGCCTTGCAGGCCTCAGCAACCGCCTTGCCGCCGTTCAGCGCTGCGTCCTCGTTGCCGGTGCCAACGAAGCATGCCTTCTTGTCCGAGGTGAAGTCGGTATCGAGTGCTACGACCGGCTTGGTCGCGGTATCTACCAGCGTTGCGGTAGAGGTGGACTGCTGCGGAGCGATAATAACGGCATCGATGCCCGGGTTGCCGAGTGCGGTCTCGATCATGTTGACCTGCTCATCATACGAGGTAGCCGAGGTCGGAGACTGGATTTCGACGTTTACATTGTCGTGCTCGCTGCCGTAAGCGCGCGCACCGGCAATAACCTTGTTGAAGTGACCGTCCGTATGCTTTACGATAACGGTTACGTTGTAGGCATCACCGGAAGCGGTGGAGCCGCTGTCGCCCGTACTGCCAGTCGATGCGGACGAACCGCCGCCGCATCCTGCCAGCATGCCGGCACACAGAGCACTTACTAACGTCATTGCTAAAAGCTTCTTTTTCATGGTTCAAACACTGCCCTTTCTCTTCTTCTCATATTGATTTTCTTTCTTCTCTACAGGGGTGGTGCTGGAATTGCGAAAATGCTGTGGACTTAATGAAAAATCTTTTTCTTTTACGGTATCACCGGACAATTCGGCAAGAGCAATTGTTCGGTGATACCGCACCAATTACTGGCTGATGGTCTGGCGCAGTGCGTCGATAGAGGTGTTGACGCCTGCATCAACGGTCATAGTCAGGTCCTCCATCTCGAGGGAAACGTCACCGTCGTAGCCCATCATGTGGCAAACCGAGAAAAATTCCTTCCACCACTGCAGGTCCTTGCCGCAGCCGACTGCAACATAGTTCCAAACGCGGTCAGCGGACTCGGTAACAGGGTGAGGCTCGAGCAGACCGTCGGTGTCAGCCAGACCGCGCTCGATGCGGGCATCCTTGCCGTGAACGTGGAAGATGCAGTCCTTGAGAGCGCGAGCAGCCGCGATCGGGTCGGCGCCCAGAACCATCATGTGCGACGGGTCGAGGTTAATGCCGAGCATCGGGTCGGTCGCTTCGCGCAACTTGAGCAGGGTCGAAGCAGACCAGACCATCGTGCCCGGGAATTCCTCGATTGCGATGTGCTCGATGCCGCACTTCTTGCAGTGCGCGATGAACTCGTTCCAGAACTCGATGGTTACTTTCCACTGGTACTCGTAAGCCGGAGCCATGAAGTCCGGCCAAGAAACGGTAGAGGTGATCCAGTTCGGGGTGGTGTCGGTTTCGCTGCCGGCCGGCAGACCTGCCATGGCAACGATCTTCTTAACGCCCAGCAGACCTGCGAGCGTAGCGCAGTCGTACATGGACTTCTTGTATTCCTCACCGGTCTTGCTCGGCCAAAGCGGGTTGCAGGATGTGTTCAGAGCGGAGATGCGCATGCCGCGCTTCTCGAGTTCACCCATGAATTCCTTGCGCTTGCCGGCGTCTGCGAGCAGCTCTGCAGTGTTGCAGTGCTTGCGGGCGCCCCAGCCGCCGGCGGTCATCTCGACCGCGTCGATACCGAGGGACTTTACCTTGTCAAGCATGTCCGTGTAGGACAGATCAGCGAATACGTCAGTGCAAATTGCGAGTTTCATATAAAAAACCTCACTTTTCTTCTTTTTTGTTGTAGTAGAAATCGTTGGAGCGATTTTTAGAGAGAGAATTTCAAGAGTATGTTATATAGGAGGGAATTTTTAAGCACCTTAAAAGGTTGCCGCTGCCTGCCTTACGGAAGGCAGCGGTACAGAGAAAAGAAATGAGAGAGTGTCTTAGTTTAGATGGAAATCGGGAGAATTACTTGAAATCTACCCATACGCCGCCCTTGTCAGCGGACTCTACGCACTTGGTTACCCAGCGGATGCCGTCGATGCCGTGCTCCAGATCCGGGTAAACCAGATTCTTGAGGGTCTCCTCGTCGCCGCGGTTCTTTGCATCCATTGCGATAGCAAAACGGGTGTACAGGTTGCTCCAGGACTCGATCAGACCGGTGTAGTGCAGGGCACCCAGGCGCTCGTACTCGAGAGCTTCCGGATTCAGGTAATCCATTGCACGAACCAGAGTCTGACGCGGCTGACCCTGTACTTCGTAGTACAGCTCATCCGGATGCATGTCGTTCCACTCGAGGGAAGCCTTGGTGCCGACAATGCGGATGTGCTGGCTGCTCATGTCACCTGCGTTAACTGCGGATGCCCACATACGGCCAACTGCGCCGTTCTCGTAACGCATCAGGACGTAAGCATTGTCCTCCAGCGGTGCGCGGGACTTGATGAAGCTCTGGCGGTCGCACAGCAGCTGCTTCAGCTTCAGCTGCGGGCAGATCAGCTCGGACATGTAGAAGGTGTGGGTGGACAGGTCGCCAAGTACGAAGGACGGGCCGGACTTTGCCGGATCAACACGCCACTTCTGACCCTCAGCCTGCTTGTCGCCGGTCGGGTCGCAAGCGAAGCCGTGTGCGTAGCGGAGGTCTACCATGGTAACCTCACCGATGTCACCGTTCAGGACCATGGAACGCATCTGGCTCAGCAGGTCGAAACCGGAGAAGCCGTAGGTTACGCAAACGATCTTGCCCTTTTCCTCAGCCAGCTTCTTGATCTCCTCGCCTTCCTCAACCTTGAAGAACAGCGGCTTCTCGCAGATTACATGCAGGCCGGCTTCCAGAGCTGCCTTGCAGACCTCAAAGTGCTGGAAGTTCGGAGTTGCGATGTCAACAGCCTCGATGCCGTCCTCGCGCTTTGCTTCCTCAGCGAACATGGTCTTGTAATCCGGATAGAGGCGTTCCTCATCCATGTTCAGGTTCTTGCCGAAGTCTACGCAGCGGGCGAAGTCCAGGTCGAACGCTGCAGCCTTGAGTACGAACGAGGTGTTGTCTCGCATAGCACCCAGACGATGCTTGTAGCCAACGCCGGAAGTGCGGCCGCCGCCTACGATACCCCAACGGAACGGACGAGCAATTTTCTTTTCACCGATAAACATAATGTTTTCCTTCTTTCTTCGATTAGTAAAAAAGTGTTTGATTCTGTTTTTGTACTGCTAATTTTGATGTTTTGTGAAATACATACAACAAATTCGATTTATCTTTGTTTATTGTATCCATTCCCTAACTTCTGGCCTAAGTATAAAATATTTTATGGATATATTCAATAAGCGTTTCTGCTGCAAAGTTCATCGATCCTGCTTTCTGTGAAAAAACACAGAAAACCAGTTCATCAATCCTGCTATTTCGTTCATGGATTCTATGAGTGCAAAATAAGGAAGGAGAAGAGTCTATGCAAAGTGTTGATCCCGGCATCCGAAGTGAGTCGGTTTGTTTTCCGTTTACGCCGTCGCAGACCGCGAGAGAGCTGCTGTTTTACCCGACATGGTGCGGTCACTACTACTGCACCGCCAACTATTTTATGAAGCGCGACAGTTATCCGCCGCTGCTCATCGCCTACATCCGCAAGGGACGCTTCCGTGTGGAGTACCGCGGTGAGTTCAATGTCGCCGAGGCCGGTGACATACTGCTGCTCGACTGCATTGAGCCGCACTACTACCACGCCGAGGACGGACTGGAGTTCGTGTACATGCACTTTGAAGGCTCGAACGCGCGTGAGCTGTGCCGCCGCATCACCGACCGGCACGGCTGGCTCATCCGCCGCGATAACAACACGCTGATCGGCAATCTGCTGTACGACATGGTGCGCTTTTACGATGAGAACGGTGTAGAGACCGACATGCAGCGCTCGGCACGCATCTACCGCATGTTTGACCTGCTGCTCTCACCGAGTGCCGCCGAGCAGTCAGCGGATACGCCGGTCGAGCAGGCCATCCAGTACATTCGCTCGCATATCGGTCAGCCGATTTCCGTGGAGGAGCTGGCGTCTACCGTGTGCCTGAGCGCATCCTATTTCGCGCATATGTTCAAGCGCCGCACCGGCTTCTCCCCTGCCGATTATGTCATCAACTCGCGCATTGAGCGTGCGAAGGTTCTGCTCGTGCGCACGCAGAAGCCGATTGCGGAAATCGCCGAGGAGGTCGGCTACTCGACCAGCGGCAGTCTGATCAACCTGTTCGTTAAGAAGGTCGGTACGTCACCGCGGCAGTACCGTATCCAGCATATGTCCAAAGCGATTGATGCGGTATGCAAAACCGATGTGCCGTTCATAGATACAGATGTGCCGGAGCTGTAACCGTGCAAATATGCAAAAAGACGCACATCGCAAGATGTGCGTCTGAGGCTGTCGAAAAACTATCGTTTTTCGAGCAGCCTCTCGATCGAAACCACGCTTTCGATCGAATGCTGAAGAAAAACCGCGTCCTCCGGACACATTTTTTCTTCCCTTGTATAAAAACCGAGGTACATGCCCCCGGTTTTTATGAATTTGCTGCGCAAATTCTATTTTATGCGTGCTGTCGCACGAAGCACAAAATAGAAATCTAACTTTTTCGACAAGCTGAGACGCACATCGCAAGATGTGCGTCTCAGTCTGTCAAAATGTCATATTCCTGCAATTTATACAATTCGCGCGCCAGTGCACGTTAAAAGGTTTACGGTCTGTTAAGACAACACCGCATAATGAGAACCACAGCTTCTTGCGCAGACTCCGGTCGCGCTGCTGCGACGCTTTGCTGAAATTCTGCGCCCTGACTTTGCTGCGCTTCCATGGTAATACCTCAAGTATTACCGCAGAACCAAGCCTCGTCAGCACGCAAAACCTGCTCGCAAGTCGCCTTTTGTCTCATTATGCGGTGTTGCCTGAAAGGATGAAATGCAATAGATTTGTTCTGTTTTACAGTTCCTCGACCGACACGATGCCTTTACGCTTGCCGACCAGTGTCATCAGACGGTTTACCGTACAGCTGCGCGGCAGGCGCAGTGTGAAGATGGCGCAGGCATTGTGCTCCTCGTTTTCCGCCGCACGGGTGATCTGGATATTCAGCACCTTGACATTGCAGCCGCGGTAGAGTTGGAGCACATCGTCCAGACATGTTTTATCCTCGTATTCCATATACACATTGATCTCGGGAACGTGCTCCAGCACACGGTACTCCAGCCGCGAGAACACCTGCTCTGCCAGCATGATAAAGCCGGTGGCCAGAATGCCGCCCTCATAAAAGCCGCCGCCGAACGCCAGACCGATGATGGCCGAGGTCCACAGTCCGGCCGCCGTTGTCAATCCCTTCACATTCTGCCGCTTGGTAACGATGATCGTACCGGCACCGATGAAGCCGATTCCGGCAACAACCTGCGCGCCCAGACGCGCCATATCAGTGAAATAATGCATATTCAGATACAGATACTGACTGGTCAGTGTGGTGATTGCTGCACCGATGCAGATGAGGATATGCGTGCGGAAGCCTGCCGGACGGCGCTTGTACGAGCGCTCGATGCCGATGATGCCGCCGCAGATAAATGCACAGGCGAGACGCACAAATACGGAGAGCGTGGTAACGCTGCGCAGACCGTCAAAAACAGATAACATATTGCTTCCCTCCTGTTACAGCTCTTCGATCACACACAGACAATCCAGACCGGCCAGTTCGGACAGCAGCTGCGTATGCGGTATTTTTTCATTCAGACGAATCGAAAAGATCGAGCTTGGATGCAGCTGTTCACCGCTCCGGTTGCGCTCGATGTCGATGTCATAGATCTGCACATTCTGCGCCTTCAGCTGATTGATGATCGTGCTGATATCATCCATCGAGTTAAACTCCAGATACAGATTGATGTCGCGCGCGTTTTCCTGAATGTATGCATCCACGATTGGGAACAGACGGATGCTCAGAAAGATCATAGCAAACGCGATCAGTACGCATTCGTAAAATCCCGCGCCGACCGCAAGGCCGGTACACGCCGAAGCCCACAATCCGGCGGCGGTAGTCAGTCCCTTGACCTGCTGACGGCCGGTGACCAGAATCGTGCCTGCGCCGAGAAAGCCGATGCCGTTGATGACCTGTGCGCCGAAACGCGAAACGTCGGTTTTTATGCCGATCTCTGCGCAAATATCCGACCACGGCCCTGTCACCATGGTAAATTCGTACAGGCTGAGCAGCACGGTCAGCGTTGCACCCAGACACACCAGCATATATGTACGGAAGCCCGCCGGACGGCGTTTTCGTTCCCGCTCCAGACCGATGCAGCCGCCGAGCAGCATCGCAAGGGCGAGCCGCAGCACGACCGATGCAAAGTGAAATTCGCGAAGATATGCAATCGTTTCTGTCATGTTCTGCTCCTCCTCATTTCCTGCGGAAACCGTTTACGCACACGTTTGCGCTGATGGTCGTTTTACACACCGTACTCCTTGGTATATATACAGTATAACACCGGATCAGGTCAAGTTTCATCCCTCACATTGTAAGAAGTATTTTGTTTATTTTTGTGTAATTTGTACATTCGCAAACGTTTGTGTATTGAATTATCTTCATATTATTATATATTAAGTTCTAAATATCTGCATTTGTGAAATTTTTTATTTCGATACGGCCTCTCCGAACTGTTTTTTTCGTTCCGTATCGCACGAACTGCGCCTGCACGCAGCACAAGGCACTTCCGCCTTACATGGTCCCTTCCTCCTCCATTGCGCTGAGCAGCGGTGTTACCATCTGCTTTTTGCGGCTGACTACACCCGGCAGCACGACCGAATGCTCCCCGCATTCCTTGCGGAACGCGGTATGCACCAGATTCTTTGCGCCCCTGCCGACATAGAGCAGTTCGGTCTTTTCCTCGATGATATCGGTCAGCATGACAAACTGCATGGACAGACCGCTCGTCTTGAGATAGTCCTCCATATAGTCCAGCATTTTATCCCGGATGCCGTTCAGCTCATTCTCGCTGACACTCGTGATCTGCGAAATGGCGATTTTTTTATTCTGTACCTGAAAGTACTTGAAATCCATGTGGAACAGCTCGTCCATCGAACGGTCGCGCAGGCACGAGCTGGAGCGGAACATCTCCGTTGCGTACTCTTTGATGTCCAGACCTGCGATCTGCGCCAGCTCCTCTGCGGCGGCGCGGTCGAGCGGCGTACAGGTCGGAGAACGGAACATCAGTGTATCCGACAGAATCGCAGAACACAGCAGACCCGCGATTTTCGGTTCGATCGGCACATTATGCTCATGATACATTCCTGTGATAATGGTCGCGGTACAGCCGAGCGGCTGATTGCGGAAATAGATCGGCCCGCTCGTTTCAACCGAATCAATGCGGTGATGGTCGATAATTTCAATGATATTAGTCGAACGAATGCCGTCTGCCGCCTGATCCCGCTCGTTATGATCGACCAGAATGACCGACGGACGCTCCAGATCCAGCAGATTGCGCTGAGAAAACATTCCGATATACCGTCCCTGCTCATCCAGCAGCGGATAGTAGCGCATACGCTTTTTGGATACTGCGCGCTTTACATCCTCTACCACATCATCGGGTTCAAAGGTGATCAGTCCCCTGCGGCGCATGACATGGCGTACCGGCACAGCCTGACTGACCACCTTGGCGCAGCTGTATGTCGTCAGCGGCGTTGCGATGATGGAAACCTGATTTTCACTTGCCAGCTTGCGGATGGTACGCGAGACTTTCGCGCCGAGCCCGATAATAATGCAGCCCGCGTTCATCTCAATGGCGCAGAGCTGACTCTCATAGCGATTGCCGAGAATGACCATGTCACGCGGCCCGATATAATCCTCCAGAACATCCGGATTGGCTGCCGCAACCACCACGCTGCCCTGCTCGAACCGCTTTTCGATATCACCGACAATCAGCGTACCATCCAGTACATCCACCAGATTGCGATAGCTTGTGCCGGCCTCCGCCAGTGCGTTCGCGTCCTTATCCTCCATATAGAAGCGCGCGATATCACTCAGCGTCAGCAGTCCTTTAAGATGACGCTCCTCATCGACAACGGCCAGCGTCTGAATATCATTTTCGTTCATGTAATTCCATGCGCGGTGCAGCGACATCTCCTCATCAATACCGGGGATCCTGCGGTACTGCACATCGCACAGACACGGCTCAAACGACTTGATATAACGCGGCGCTTTTACGCCGAAGCGCTCCAGGACAAATTTGGTCTCTGTATTGACATGGCCTGCCCGGCAGGGGATATATGATTCTCCGGTCAGCCTGTGCTTAAGCTCTGCATAACAGATCGCAGAGCAGATCGAATCTGTATCCGGATTACGATGTCCGATAACAAAAACCGGGTTCATACTGTACCGACTCCTTTGTCTGAGAAATGACCGCGGGAACTGCTGTGGTTTTCCCAACGGTGTATGATTGCGGGTAAAAGGAAACAGCAGCACCGACCATGCCACTGATTCGGGTGCTGCTGTTCCCCTCGGGAAGAAATAGGACAATAACGCATAATACTGCAAGCAAATTTTTCTGCACGGACGAGGCGTGATCTTACAGCAATACCTGATGTATTAACATAAAAGCACAGCAAGGTCAGGGCACAAAATTTCCGCCAAGCGCCGCGGCAGCGCGACCGGAGCCTGCGCAAGAAACCGCGGCAGCGCGACCGGAGCCTGCGCAAGAAGCCGCTGCTCTAATTATGCGGTGTTGCCTTAGATATGGTCATTATGATTTTCCATGCGGATCATGCCGGAAACACCTGCCAGCTCCTGACGGAATGCGTTCTGCGCGGACTCATATCCGTTCGGTGGAAAGCTTGCACGGAAGCTGATGATATAGGTGTTATGCGGAGTTCTGCTGAAGGACAGATCAAGCAGCTTCGCAAAATGCCGTTCTGCCAGATGCGACAGCTCCACCATGATGTCGCCCATATGGTCACATTCGATCTGCAGATCCAGTTCCGAGCGGCTTCTGGTGCGGATTTTATCCTGAATCCCGTCAAACGCCACCAGTGTTACAAAGGCAATCACCGTACCGACCGCCGTGAGCACATAGTATCCCATGCCGACCGACAGACCGAGACAGGCAACGACCCAGACACTGGCCGCCGTTGTCAGTCCGCGAACTGTAAATCCCTCACGCAGGATCGCACCGGCACCCAGAAAACCGATGCCGTTGATGACCTGTGCACCCAGTCGCGCCGGGTCAGAGGGCGTTGTCCCAAATACTGCGATCGTCTGCTCATACAGGATGCAGCTTGTCACCATGACCACACACGAGCCGAGTGCTACCAGAATATGTGTACGGATTCCCGCCGGATGCGAGGTCCGTGCGCGCTGCGCGCCGACGGCAAACCCGACGATCACTGCACCCAGCAGCCGCAGCACGATATCCACCACTGTAATTTTCCCCATTTTCGTTTCCCTCCTGTCTAAAATATTTGACCGCACCCTGCAATGGCAGGGTACGGTCAGAAAAAGAGAGAGAGATTGTTACGGTTACGTTCTTTTTCTTATTGCATCGTCAAGCGCTCTGCTCGATTTCGCTCCTCCAGATAATCCACCAGCTCCGGCAATTCCCGAATGATATGATCCGGCTGGTAAGCAGCATCTACACCGGCATCCTTCTGCGCCGACAGGAACGACTGGATCTGGATCGCGGCACCAAAATGCATTCGCTTTGCACCGATGATATCACGCGAGATCGTATCGCCCACATAGGCACATTCCTCCGGCTTCGCCTGCATCTGGCGCAGCGAGATCTGGAAAATAGACGGATGCGGTTTCCGGTATCCGGTCACGCTGGACAAGGTAACATCTTCAAAATAATCGCGGATTCCGTACTGCTCCAGCACATCGAACACCGAATAAAGCGATGCCGTGTTGGAGATGACGCCCAGATGATACCCGCGTTTTTTCAGTTCCTCCAAAGTCTCCTTGACCTTCGGACGAAGCTCGCGGTGATAATAGGTCACTTCCCACATGCCGGCCAGCCGTTCCGCTACCTCCTGCAGTTTTTCACGGTCCAGATTGAAGTCCGCCATATAATACTCCGGCCAGATTTCCTCCGGTTTTTTCTCCAGTTCGTTGGATTCGCTCCATTGTTTGTAGGTACGGATACCGCTGTTCAACTTGTTCCAGAAGGTAATGTCATTGCAGCCTGTACCCAGATCATGTTCATTGAGGAACGTCCGCAACTCTCCGGTAACCGAGTGAATCGTCTGATCATTATACCAGATATCCTCGAGCGTTCCTCCCATATCAAATAATATAGTGTTAATCACGTTTACTCCTCCTTCTGCGGCAGTGCAAGGGAGGCACGAACCACATTGTGATCGCTCAACTCCGGCTGTGTATACCGAGCCAGCGCACTGTCCTGCGCAGCAAAGCCGCAGTCTGCCGTCAGTGTAGAAATCACACTGCTGCAGTGCACGGTAAAGCCGCGCGGCAGCAACCAATCCAGCTTCATATGCAGGCAGCCGCCCTCCGGCAGCGGTTTGCGCCGTGTGCAGTCCGCACCGCCCGAAGCCGCCCGCCATGCATAGCCCGCTGCGGTGCAGTCCTGCAGAAGCGGTTCATACAGGTCGATCATTTCGATCGCCGCAGCCAGTTCCTCCGGCTCGTCACGCAGATGACGAATCACCGCCTTATCGCGTCCGTCAAAGGTATTGGTATTGAGATCGCCGCCCAGCACAACGGGAATCCCCGGAAATACACGCTCAACCTCCTGCAGTACAGCTCTCATCTGCTGCAGGCGTCCCGCGCCGCTCGTCCGGTTTTCCAGATGGATGGATACCGCGCCGACCTCCTGTCCCTGCACATCAAGCTTTGCAAAAACCGCATTGCGGCCGCCGATGCGCTTCTGGCGGTCATAATACCAGTTATACTGCTCCGGCAGACGGAGCACCTCTGCCCACAGGATCGGCCAGCGCGAAAAGATTGCATTGCCGTGAAACCCGTGTGCAGCGTCCTTCAGCTCGACAAACTCCAGCCCGAACACATACTGCATTCCCAGCGCACGGGCGATCTCTGCGGCAGTATCCCGCTCGCCCGACCGGGCACAGCCGCTATCCAGCTCATTGGCCAGGATCAGGTCATACGGCCGCAGCGCCGGGCATTCCCTGAGAAAATCTACTGTTTCGGCAAGACATATGCCCCGCTCCATGTTGAACACCAGCGGATTCAGTTCTTTCTTCTGCGGCGCCGCACCCGCAAACCGGGTCACGATCTCCGCCTCAAAAAACTGAGGAATATCCCGCATCACCGCATCCTGCGATTCCTGCTCCAACCGTGCCGCAGATTGCAGCACGCACTCTTTTGTCAGTTTTTCCATACTGCTCCCCTTTACAGGCGGCGCGGCATCGGTTTTTTGTACAGCTTGAAATACAGCGTCCACGATACCGCGTTGCCGACAAGGATCGGCATCAAGGTATACAGGAAGGTCACATACAGCATCATATTCCGGGCAGCAGGCTCCAGCTGGAACGCTGCGACCACGCACATGATCGTGATAACCGGCAGGCTCGCAAAGCTGTAAGGCACGATCCGCTTATCCGGCAGCAGAAACAGGATGCAGCAGACCGCAGTACCCACCACAGAGATCAGACCGCAGTGGATCCAGTTCTCTGCCATGCCACCGCCGAGAGGCAGATTGTCATGCAGTACGCCGGTCAGCAGTGCATACATACCGCCGAATACCAGACAGAACAGCAGATCCACGAAAAAGCAGGTAACTGCCATCGGACTCTTGCGCTTGCCTTCCTTGGTTACGAATAAAGCCATTCTGTATGCTCCTTCCGCTTTTACTATCCGCGGCAGGCTTTTCATCCTGCCGCGTCCGTATAGTTTTCTCTTTTGATTACGTCTTAGCCGAGCAGCGTCCAGAAGTCACGAACCGGGTTGATGTTCTCATAGATATCGGTAACGTTGAAATCAGAAACGTGCAGCTCGCTGTACGGGGTGGAACCCTCAGCCGGTTCGATATCATCGCGTACCGGCCAGCCGCCCAGCGTATTGAAGTACTTGTAGCCGGATACATCGCCGTCTGCGCCGCCCATCATGAAGCGGACCAGCAGCTTGGCAGCATTCGGATGCTCGCACTCGCCGACAACGTACAGGGTGTTGATCTGCGGGATACCAGTGGTCGGCTCGAGGTTTACCGGAGCGAGGCACCAGTTGTTATCCTCGTTCTTACGCAGCTTGGAGGAAGCGCAGAAGCCAATCGGCGGATTGGTCTGACCCTTGGTACCTACAGCTTCCGCGATCTCGTCAGAAGAAGAGGTGAAGATGGGTTCGTTGTCATGCAGACGCTTGAGGAACTCATAGCCTGCGTTCTCGCAGCCGTCGGACAGCGTCAGCTCTTTACCGTACAGCTCCTTGTAGGAAGCAGCCAGCTCATCCGGAACATCGCCTACGCAGAAACCGGTGATCCAGGAGCCCCATGCCAGATTATCCAGCGGGTTCTGCATCATGACACGGCCCTTCCAGTCCGGCTCGGTCAGCTGCCAGATATTCGTTACCGGAGAACCGTCCGGATAAGCTTCACTGTTGTAGAACAGCTGCGTCAGCTCGACATACATCGGGGTCTGCGTCTTGGTGTACTTTTCATCAATGTGCGACAGGATATCTGCCGGCTTGTAGTTATAGAACTTGCGCGGCAGAATATACTCGTTGTACAGCGTACCGTCCTGATCCTTGATATGCACCACATCGGCAACGTGCTGACCGGCATCATACTCACGGGTAACCTTTTCCAGCAGCTCGTTGGTGGAAATATCGAACGGCTCTACTTCAACGCCGGGATACTTCTCCATAAAGGCATTGGCGACCTTGGTGATACGGGAGGAAATCGAATAGATGGTTACCTTGCCCTCTTCCTTCGCCTTCTCGTACAGTTCCTCATCGGTCTCATCCGTGTTGAAGATACCGGAGGACTCTTCCCACTCGCTCAGCTGGAGCGTGCCTGCTGCCGCTGCCTCATTCGGATCCTGCGCGGCATCGCTGCCCGGATCCGTCGTCGCTCCGCCTCCGCCGCACGCGGTCAGCGAAAACATCATCGTTGCTGCCAGAATACCTGCTAAAGTGCGCTTGTGCTGTAACATTTGTTTTTCCTCCTTCAGTTTCCTCTCTTTTTTTCTTGTGAAAGTGCGAATGGATGGTATGGTGCTTATTCAACCGAATACTTGATGAGGTTTTCGGTTTTCTTATCAAATACGTTGATCTTGGTGGTGTCGATCGACAGATAGACCACCTGATCCGGGTTGTAATGCGTAATGCCGAGTGCCTTGATGACCATGCTCACGCCGCCGACCTTGACGGTGACCAGAGTCTCGGAGCCGGCAGGCATCGAGGTGTAGATATGCGCTTCGATGTCGGACGGGGACTGACGCGAGGTGTTGATGGCAATCTGCTCCGGACGAATGCCGAGCACTGCATCGAACGATGCTTCCCGCGGCACATTCTCGTCCTTGAGATGATCGGCCGGGAACGTCATCCGGCCCAGCACGCTGTTTACGGTCAGACCGGAAGCGGAAACCTCTGCCTTGCCGTCAACAAAGTTGATGCGCGGGTTGCCGATAAAGTCTGCCACATATAGATTGGCGGGGTTGTTGTACAGCTCCAGCGGAGGTGCCACCTGAATGATGATGCCTTCGCGGAAAATCGCGATCTTGGTGGACATGGTCAGCGCCTCGACCTGATCGTGGGTAACGTAGATCATCGTCGTGCCGGTTTCGGTGTGCAGACGCTTAAGCTCGCTGCGCATATCCACGCGGAGCTTTGCATCCAGGTTGGACAGCGGCTCGTCCATCAGCAGCAGATGCGGCTCGGAAGCGATAGCGCGGGCGATTGCAACACGCTGCTGCTGGCCGCCGGACAGCTCGGACGGGTAACGGTCTACATACTGGCCGATCTGCATTCTCCCAAGGGCATCCTTGATGCGGCGATCCACCTCATCCTTGGGCAGCTTCTGGATATTCAGACCGAACGCGATGTTCTCGCGCACCGTCATATGCGGCCACAATGCGTAGGACTGGAATACCAGGTTAAGGTCACGTTCGCTCGGAGGCGCGAAATGAGCCTCCGCAGCGTTGACGATTTCCTTGCCGTCCATGTGAATGGTGCCGTTCTGCGGCTTCTCCAAGCCGGATACTACACGCAGCGTGGTGGTTTTGCCGCAGCCGGACGGGCCGAGCAGCGTCATAAAGTCACCGTCTTCAATCGTGAGGTTTACATCCTTCAGAATGTGGTTCTTACCGTAGAATTTATCAATATGCTTCAGTTCAATTTTGCTCATTTTCCAAACTCCTTTTTTCCGGTTATACCATGCGGATCAACCGCCCATGCTCTTCGCCAGATCTGCGTCGCCAAAGATATTCGCCAGTGCGTATACCAGGAATACGATGGAGAACATGACGATTGCCACGCAGTCAGAAGCCTGCGGAGAGTTACTGTTCTGATACTGGAATGCCAAATACGGCAGCGTGGAGGTTTTCGGGGTCATCAGCAGGATGATCAGATCGAGTTCCTTCATAATGGAAACGAAGATCAGCATGAAGCCCGAAATGAAGCCGCCCTTGGAAAGCGGGAATACAATGCGGATAAAGCGCTTGAAGAAGCCTGCGCCTGCAATCTCGGCTGCTTCCTCCAGCTCGCCGCCGATCTGCAGCATATTGGAGGTGCCGGCGCGGGAAGCGAACGGCAGATGCTTGACGACCGAGGTAATGGTCAGCAGGGCGAACGTGCCGTACAGGGACGGAACAAGCGTTACGCCGAACAGCTGCTGCGGAGCGGAGAACATCGACAGGAAAATGCCGCCGAATGCGATGGACGGGATCAGATACGGAATGAATACCAGCTGCTCAACAACCTTGCCGTGCAGCTTGCCGCGGCCCTTGGCGCAGATATAACCGATGATCTGACCGAAGATGGTGCCGAATACACCGTTTACAAACGTCAGCTTGAGGGAATTGATCAACGAATTGATAAAGTTAGCATTCTTGAAGATACCCGGCTGGCCTTCCATTACCGTTGCGATCGGATCGCCGATCCAGTAGTGCAGCGTCAGGTTGGACAGCGAGTAGTCGCCCTGCCGGAGCATAAAGGACTCGAGGATCAGCAGTGCGATCGGCATGATGATGCCGAAAACAAAGAACAGGATCAGCACGGCCGTGATCAGCAGCTTATGCTTGCCCAGACGAATCGGGGTGGAACGGCCGCCCTTGCCGCCGATGGTGGCGTAGGACTTGCGCGAGCCGATCAGCTTCTGGTTGACGAATACCGAGATCGAAGCGATGCAGATCATGATGAGTGCCATGGCAAACGCGGTCTGGGTATTCTGGGACTTGCTGTTCATGTACAGCTGGCTGGACAGGGTCACGAAATTGACCTTAGAGCCCAAGTAGTTGATAACGCCGAAGGTGCCGATCGCCTTGGAGAAGGTCAGGATAACGGCGGAAAGCATAGCCGGCAGTACCAGCGGGAAGGTGATCTTGCGGAGAATGGTCGCCTTGCCGGCGCCCTGGATCTCGCCCATCTCCTCCAGCTCGGAGTTGATGGAGTTCAGTGCTGCGGAAACCAGCAGATACGCATATGCGTAATAATGAAGCGAAAGCACGGTGATGATCGCGACCGGGCCGTATGCCAGCCAGTCGGGAACATTGATGCCGAGACTCATCAGGAAGCCTGGCGAACCGCCGATGCGTTCGGTCTTGAACATGGTCAGCCATGCCTGCGACTTACACCAGCTCGGGATCATATAAGGAATGATAACTGCCAGCGAGAAGAACGGCTTGAAGGGAAGATCCGTGCGGACCATCAGCCATGCAAGAACCGATCCGATCAGGATCGCGAAGAACGATACGCAGACACCGATCAGCAGCGAATTGAGCAGCGGCTGGAGCAGCATCTGCTTGGTCAGTGCGCTGCCGAGCAGGCGCTGCCAGTAATACAATGTGAACGATCCCGCTGTGCCGCCCGCCAGTCGTGCATCCTTCTGTGCTAGCGTAAACGAGGTCGAAATCATATCCAGCAGAGGAAGAACGATCAAGTAGGTCAACAGCACGATCGCAATCAGCACGATCAGGTTATACGGGTTGGTGACAACCGCCTTGATCTGGTTCTTTAACCTTCTGGATTTGGAGTAGTTCTGATCTTTTGGTTTCATTTCAGTTTTGCCCCTCCTTCAAATTCCGATTGTATTGTTCCACCGCGGTCACCACTTCGGGCAGCGAGCCGATCTTGACATCCGGCTCATACCCCATGCCGCGGTACTTTTCGTCCTTGTGATAAATGCGAGGGTTATCGATCTGAATCATCAGCGGCCATCCGGCGTTCCGCACGCCGCGCACATCGCGGGAGATGGTATCTCCGACGTAAGCCGCCTGTTCTTTCCCGATTCTCATTTCGTTCAGCGCGATCTCGAAAATCTCCGGCCGCGGTTTGCGGATGCCGCAGACGCTGCTCATCGTGATCGTTTCAAAATACTGCGCTATGCCGTGTTCCTCCAGAATGCGCGGTACGAAGGTCGTGCTCATAATGTTGGAGATTACACCCAGCCGATATCCGCGCTGCCTGAGAGCCTCCAGCGTTTCCTTCAGCCCCTCGCGTTTGACGATGTGCTTGCGGTATCGGTCGAACATGTAGCAGAGCTCTTCGCCCAGTCCCGCAAGTTTTTCTGCCGGAATGTCAAAGTCCTTCAGGAAGAACCTCTGCCAGATCACATCCGGCGGCATCTCGATCAGTTCCTGTTCGGTATAGGACTTGTATGCTTTGGCGCCTGCATTGATGTGCTCCAGAAGCTGCTCCGGCGTTTCTGCTGTGTAAATATGATTCATATGAAGGAAGCACCACAGTCGGCGGATATAATCGCGGTCACTCTCCGGGGTAGCGTCCTGTGTATGTACGGTTCCTCCAATATCGAAGAAAACAGCTTGTATCATAACAACTCCTCTCTCTTCCCTTTTTTCTTTACTCCTGCATTTTCATTTGCATCACGTTTTACGCAAACGTTTTCATTTCCTGATTCAACCGTACCACTATCTCCCGGCTATGTCAATAAAAAATCACATTCTCCTATCAAAGTTTTATGATATTCACAATTTACATCCAGGTGTTTTCGTTAATTATGCACAGTTGCTTTTCTCTCCATATTCCCGTATACTGTAATCAACGCAAGCGTTTCCGTAGAAATGAGAAAGAAGGATTCGTATGAAATATGATCTTATGCTGATCGGACCCGCCACGCGGGACATCAATATCGACTATACCGGTCAGGAAGTCCGCGAAATCGGCGGCGCTGTATTCTTCTGTGCATACGCTGCCGCAGCCGCTTCCGCAAACCTTTTCGCTTCAGTCAAGATCCATCCGGACGATACCGATGTACTGGATGCATTTCATCTGGACAGCGATCATATCGCCGTGCTGCCCGCCCAATGCACCACTCTGATGCAGAACACCTACTTCACCGCCGACCGTGAACGCCGCAAGGCCGAATGCCTGGCACAGTCGGATGCCATCACTCCCGATCAGATCCCCGATGTGGACTGCGGCCTGTATCATCTGGCCGGTCTGCTGTACGGCGATTTCCCCAACGAGCTGATCCCCGCGCTTTCCAAAAAAGGCAAGGTATCCGCAGATATTCAGGGATTTCTCCGGCACAACGAAAACGGCCTGATGAACTTCCACGACTGGAAAGACAAGCTGACCTATCTCCCCTATTTTGATTTTCTCAAAACCGATGCGGCAGAAGCCGAGATCCTCACCGGTCTGACCGACCGCCGCGCTGCTGCCAAGCAGCTTTATGAATGGGGCGCAAAGGAGATCCTGATCTCGCACAACAGCGAAATGCTGGTCTATGACGGCAAGGACTATTATACCTGCCCGGTCAAGGCACGCAATCTGTCCGGCCGTACCGGACGCGGTGATACTACCTTCGGTGCTTATCTTGCCAAGCGCATGATGGGCGTTTCCATCCCGGACGCGCTGCTGTTCGCTACCGCAGCCGTTTCGCTCAAAATGGAAACCCCCGGTCCGCTGCAGGGTCCCGAACAGGCTGTCCTCGACTATATCAAGGAATTTTACGCCTGAGTCCATCCGGAACCGCTTCGGCACCCGGAACATATCTGATATTTTTCCCGCCTTCTGCCGTTATCCTTGTCTTTCCCCGGCAAATACGGTATTATATTCTTATTAAAACTACTATGGGAAGGAAGCGGCATCTATGCGACAGCACATTACCATCAAAGATATCGCCCGCATTGCCGGTGTTTCGACTTCTACCGTCTCCCGCGCACTCAGCAATTCGCCTGAACTGAGCGAGCAAACCCGCCAGCGGATCCTGGAAATCTGCCGACGGGAGGGCTACCGTGTCAATGCACTCGCACGCAGTCTGATCTGCAACAAAACCAACGTCATCGGCCTGATCGTTCCCGAGGTGACCAATCCGTTCTATGCCGAACTCTCTCTCGGCATCGAAACGCACGCACGCAGCCTCGGCTACAACATGATCCTGTGCAATGGGCAGAATGATCCCAAAGTGACCGAAGAGCTGTTCGGTTTCCTGATCAGTCATCAGGTTGACGGCATCATCCTTGCCAGCTCACAGCAGGATGCAGGAACCATGATCCAGAATTTCGCTCCACGACTGCCTACCGTTCTGCTCGGAACGCCGGCACTCGTCAGCGGCGATGAGGTCAACTCGGTCTGCATTGATAATCTGGCAGGCGGCCGTCTGGCAGCAGAGCATCTGCTGGAACTCGGCCACCGTGACATTGTCTATCTGGGCAACCGCCCCAACAGCCT
The DNA here is from genome assembly GCF_003480945.1 of Butyricicoccus sp. AM27-36. NCBI lineage: Bacteria > Bacillati > Bacillota > Clostridia > Eubacteriales > Butyricicoccaceae > Butyricicoccus > Butyricicoccus sp. AM27-36. The sequence goes on along the minus strand of NZ_QUJR01000006.1, from coordinate 184,767 downwards.
GACGCACCAGCTTCGTCTGCGTGGCTTTACCGAAACACTGGAAAAAGCAGGTATCACCCCGCAGGTCATCGACAATCCGCATGGTTGCTCCTCGATCGACATCGGCTGTGCACTCAGCCGGGAGCTGTTCGCAAACGGCTGTTCTGCCACTGCGATCTTCGCCTCGACCGATTCCATGGCGCTCGGCGTATTGCAGGCAGCAGACGAATACGGCATCTCTGTCCCCGATGATATTTCCCTGCTCGGCTTTGACAACATCATTTATTCCGCACTGCCAAAGATCGAGCTTTCCACCGTCGATCAGCGCAAGCAGCTTCTTGCAGAAGCCACCGTTGATCTGCTCACGCGCATCATTGATTCGGATGAGCAGGACGAGTTCACGCACCGCATGATTCGTCCGACACTGGTTTCGCGCAGCTCATGCCGCGCATCAAAAAAATAAATCCACAGCACTGCGCACCGACCGCCTTTCTCTCTTAACCCTTTTATCACACACAATACACCAACAGGTCAACCGCAGCGCTGCTGATTGAGAATGCCGCAGGATTCTGCGGCATTCTCATACACCAAAAGGAGGAGCTTATGTACCGCATTGAAACCCATCTGCATACCACCTACATCTCCCGCTGCGGCTGGCTTGGCGCAGAGGCCATTATGAAGTATTATACCGCTTGCGGCTATGACGCGATCTGCGTCACCGACCACTACAACCGCGAATGCTTCGACTATGCCGAAATTGATCTGACCACCCCCGGCAGTAAAACGCAGGCCTTCCTGCAGGGCTATCACCGGCTGAAAAAAGTGTCCGAAAAATACAATATCCGCGTGTATGCGGGTGCTGAACTGCGTTTTGACGAATCGGACAACGATTACCTGCTGTACGGCTTTCACGATGCCCTGTTGGCAGATCCGGATCGCGTCATGCGCGAGGGTCTGGCGGCCTTTGCCCCGCAATACCGCGCAGACGGCGCACTGCTCGTGCAGGCACACCCGTTCCGCAAAAAATGCACCCCCGCTCCGGCGGAATATCTGGACGGCGTCGAGGTGCTCAACCTCAACCCCCGCCATGACAGCCATAACGATCTTGCGCTGGCCTATGCCAAGGAGCATCATCTCATCATGACGGCCGGCTCGGACTGCCACCGTCCCGGTGATCAGGGTACGACCGGTATTCTGTCCGACACCCTCCCCGAAGACAGCTTCGGTCTTGCAGATCTGCTGCGTTCGGGCAACTATACCATCATCCGTCCCGAATGCACCGAGGATTGAGACAAAACGATACCATGTAAAAGCTGCTGTTGCCCAACGCAACAGCAGCTTTTTTGTCGTACATCACGCTTTATTCCCGGTTCACCGCAAACGTTTTCCGTTTGTATTTCACCTTTTATTCTTCTTGTTTCATGCAGTTTGCCTTTTCGATTGTTCATTCTGCATAAAAGTATTTTTATTTCATTGTATATTCCGTATACGTTTGCGCTTGTTTTGCACAAAATAATCTGGTAGAATATCATCAGTAAAAAAAACAAGACTGAATTGAGGTAATTGTAATGCGTAAGAATTTTTCCAAGTTTCTGATGAACACCGCTATGTTTGAGCTGTCCTGCGATCCCGGCACCACTAAGCTGTTCACTGCACACCGCACCAGCCGCAAGTAAGCTGCTCCTCAGAAAACACAAACTCCGCAAGCGAAAACGCTTGCGGAGTTTTTTCTGTTCCGGGCAGCGACAGCCGCCGGCTGCGCCCCCGTTTATGGTTTATCTTTCAAAGGATCATGCTGCAATGCGCTGCATGATGGTCGCCATCTCCGCACGGGTGATGGTAGACTTCGGCGCAAATACCTTGCCCGGCTTGCCCTGCACCAGACCGGTCTTTGCACAGTAGGCTACGCCTGCTGCTGCCCAGTCGGCAATCGTGCCGCCATCGGTAAACTGCTTGACGATGCTGCTGTCTGCCGCGGTATCCTCACCGCTCAGCTTGCGCTGACGGGTCAGAAGCGTTGCTGCCTCCTGACGGGTCACACTGCGGTCGGGCGAGAATTTGCCGCCGCCGACACCCTGCATGATACCGGTCTTTTCTGCCCATGCAATCGCGGTGCGAGCCTGATGCGTTACCGGAACATCGCTGAAGCTGTCAGTCAGCTTGGTTTTGGGCTGGCCTGCCAGATTGTACAGTGCCTGTGCGACCTGTGCACGGGTCAGCGCCTTGTTCGCGCCGAACTCGTAAGCCTTATCACCGGAGAGCAGACCGTTTTTGGTGACATACTGCGCCGCATCATGGTACCATGCGCCTGCCGGAATATCGGTAAAGTCCTCTGCATCCTTGCCTTCGCGCAGGGTGTTGCGGATCTCGTAGCTGTCCACTGCCTTGAAGCTGTTCCAGTTGTCCTCATCCTGCTTCTGGTAAGCGGTGCCCTTGATGGAATCCTCGCTGAACTCGATGATGGAGAATACCTGCTTATCCTCTTCATCGGTGTAGAAATCGGTGGAGTAGTCCGAACGAGCCGGAATGTACTCGTAGAACTTGTTGCCTACCGTACCGCCGGTCAGATAGGTCGTGCCGTCGCCGGTATTGACCTTAATGTCGTTCTTCACGGTGGAACGGATATAGATGTGGTCATGGCCGTTGAGGAACAGGTCAACGCCCATTGCGTCGAGCGAATACTCACTGTCGTTGATGTAGTAATCTCGAACGTCCAGCGGATCATGGTTGGAGGTATACGGGCCTGCATGCGTCATAACGATGCGCCATTTCTTGTCGGAAGCATCCAGCACGCTCTTGCACCACTGCAGCTCTTTCTTCATGATCTCTGCCTTCTTGTCGGCCGGCGTAACCTCGCCGTTCAGGATTACGAAGATCGCGTCGCCGTACTCAAAGTAGCCCATTGTGCGGTCAAACTGCGGATAGCCGGTGTTCGCGCCCGACATATTGAAGCGCTGTGCGAACGATACGAAATTCCAGTCGCCCTTCATCTCGTGGTTGCCCGCAACGGTAACGGTCGGATACTTGGCATAGTAATCGCCCATAACGTCAAAGCATGCCTCCCATTCGGTGGACTTATAGCCGTTCTGGGTGGTGTCGCCTGCGGAGATCATCAGATCCGGGTTCGGGCAGATCTTGAGTGCCTGGTCGATGGAGTACTTGAAGCTCATGTAGTTCTCTACGGACTCAGACTGCGGGTCAGAGTAGAAGATAACGCTGAAATTCTTATCCGAAGCGGACTTCGGTGCGGTGAACGACTTTTCCTCGCTCATAAAGCTGCCGCCGTCGCCTACGCGGTATACATACTCGGCAGACGGTTTCAGACCGGTGATTTCCACACGATGTGCGGCTTTTTCCTTATAGCCTGCGGTTACGGATTCTACATAAGAGGTGCCGGACTTGCTCTCCCACTTGGAAGCACCCTTTACCTTGTACTGGATAACGCTCTTGGTGACAGCGGGGTCAGTCAGCCAGCTGAAGCGCAGGCCGCCCTGCTTGGTATCCGGCGTAATGGTGATCTGATCGGGTTCGCCCTTTACCTTGCCGTCATCAATATTCAGCACGATCGGCTCGGACTTGGTGTACGGCTTGGTTACGGTTTCCTTGTCGGTCTTAACCTCGATATAGTAGAACATATCGCCGGTCTTATCGGTCGGCAGAGAAGCGGTGTAGGTGCCATTCGATTCCTTCATGGCAACAGCGGTATCGACCTTGGAAGAATCATAGCCGTAGTACAGGGTCGCGCTCTGTACCTTGTCGCTGGTGACGATGCGGGCAGAGACCTCGGCCTTGCCTTTATGCGGTGCGGTGTTCAGCGCGCGGGAGATGATGCGCGTGCCGCTGACGGTGTAATCCACTGCCGGGAAGATAGAGGCATCATAGCCGCGCAGAACAGGCTGCTTGCCGGAGGCACTCCAGTCCCAAACCTTGCTCATATCCCAGCCGAGTGCTTCATAGGTGGACTTATCCTGCATTTTTGCGGCGGAAACATCCTCCCACTTGATCGGCTGCTCGGTCGGCTCGTTGCCGGACAGCAGCGTGCCCTCCCATGCAATATTGCCGGTGATGTTGGTAGCTGCCTCGTCGTCGAGCTGACCGACGATCTTATCCACGTCCGCAACGCCGTTGATAACGGTCTGTGCAGAAACGCTGTCCTTGAGCGTTTCACCGGCGTTGAACGAGCCTGCAATACCGCCCGCATGACCTACCGTGCCGCTCTTTGCGATGGTATCGACCGTACCGGCTGCAAAGCAGCGTGCCAGATAGCCGCCGCCGTCCTGAATGCCGGCAACGCCGCCCGCATCATACGGAGCGGAAACGTCTGCGTTGACGTAGCAGTCCTCAACATGACCGACGATCGGGCCTTCGCCCTCCTTCAGCTTGCCGCAGATACCGCCTGCGGTGTGCGAGTTGGACAGATCCAGACACTTTACCTCACCGGTGACAACACAGCCGGTAATCGTACCGTAGTTTACGCCTGCCAGAGCGCCGACATTCTGCTGACCAGTTACATAGCAGTCGAGCAGGGCAACATCCTTGATATATGCCTGATCGTCCTGATTGCCGACATAGCCGAACAGGCCGGCATATTTCTTTTCATATTCTACGCGCAGTCCCTTGATCGCATGGAACTGACCGTCAAATGTGCCGGTAAAGCCCTGATCCTTTTTGGAAGCAATCGGCTTAAATCCTTTGACGCCGGTCATATCAATATCGGCAGTCAAAACATAATGTCCATCGCGGGGAGCGCCGTCCCTCCAGCTGCCGGACAGATAGAGCAGCTGGTCCGGGGTAGAGATTTCATAGCAGCCTGTTGCCTTATTATATACCGGCGGCTTTCCCTTGTCGCTGGCAGCAAAGGCTCCCGTCGGGAGCATCGTCAAAGCCATTGCAGCAGACAGTGCCAAACTGAGTATGCGTTTTTTCATGTATCTCGGACCCTCTTTCTTAAAATTTTGTTTCTTTCTCGATTCTGCAGCGAAATCTCATTCCTCCTCCCCGTGCAACAGATTCGTGTGGTTATGCATTCCGTTTTCTTTCTCGCAAACGTTTGCGTAACTTGTACTTATAATTCTATCCCTGTTCCGTCAGAAAAGCAATCTCACTTCTCACCAATCTTTTCAAGCAAAAATTATGCATTTCTTCCTCAACGCGTGTCCGCTGCTGCGCGCAGAAAAGCTCCCGCCGGAACCGATCAACCGTTCCAACGGGAGCTTTTCTGTAATTATCCCTGCTTGCGGGCAATGGCACGCAGAGCTGCCGCCGCAATATCCTCTGCAGTGAGGTTATACTGCTGCATAAGGAAATCCTGCGGGCCTACCTGACCGAAGCGGTTCTGGATGCCGATACGCTCCACCGGAACCGGATTCTTTGCGCTCGTCAGGTTGGTGATGGCAGAGCCGAGGCCGGTGCCGACCTGATGGTTCTCTGCGGTGACGATGCAGCCGGTCTCTGCAGCCGCACGGAGCACCAGCTCCTCGTCAAGCGGCTTCCAGGTGTGCATGTCGATCACGCGGGCGGAAATGCCCTGTGCTGCCAGCTGCTCCTCTGCCTTGAGTGCCTCGTCTACCAGAATGCCGGAGGCAATAATGGTTACGTCCTTGCCGTCGCGCAGCGTAACACCCTTGCCGATCTCAAAATCCGAGCCATCCGCGTAAACCGTGGTGAAGCCCTTGCGGATCAGGCGCATGTAGGACGGACTGCCGCAGGCAGCCAGCTTCCTGGTCAGTGCCTTGGTCTGTGCAAAGTCGCACGAGTCGATAACGACCGCGTTCGGAATGTTCATGTACAGCGCACAGTCCTCAAACGGCATGTGGGTTGCGCCGTTGAACGCTGCGCAGACACCCGGGTCGGAACCGATCACATGCACCGGCAGCTCAGAGTAGCCTGCTGCCAGAAATGCCTGATCGAACATGCGGCGGGCAGCAAAGCAGCCGAACGAGTGCGCGAATACGGTCAGGCCGGTGGCGGCCATGCCGGAGGCAACGCCCATGGCGTTCTGCTCCGCGATGCCTGCGTTAAAGGTCTGGGCCGGGAACGCCTTCAGCAGCTTTCCGGTGTTGATGCAGCCCATCAGGTCGCAGTCAACGTGCATCAGCTTGGGATTTTCCGCCATCATTTCGAGCATGGCTTCTACATAGCCGTCGCGATTGGCGCGGCTGTCCTTTTCATGCTTGCCGATCAAAGTAAAACTCATTGTGTTCCCCTCCCTTACTTTTCGTTTTTCACTGCAGCCAGAGCGGCTTCGGATGCGGCGATCGCTTCATCCCACTGCTCCTTGGTCGGCTGCGAAGAATGTGCGCCGGACGGCTCGGCAAAGGTTGCGCCCTTGCCCTTTACGGTGTTCAAAATCAGGCAGGTCGGCTTGCCATTGCACGCCTTTGCCTGCTCGAGTGCGTTATAGATCTGCTCAACATCGTTGCCGTCGGCTACGTCAATAACATTCCAGCCGAATGCGTCAAACTTGGCGCCGATGCCCTTGCCGTGGCTCATAACGTCGGCAACCGCGCCGTCCAGCTGACGGCCGTTGTTGTCCACGAGACAAACGAGGTTATCCAGCTTGTAGTGCGCGGCAAACTGTGCGCCTTCCCAGATCTGACCCTCGTCACACTCGCCGTCGCCTACGGCAACGTAAACACGGCTCGGACGATTCTGCGCACGATTGCCGAGCGCCGCGCCGATGGCTTCGCTCATGCCCTGACCGAGCGAACCGGTCGTCAGGTCAACGCCGATGGTCTTGCTGCGGTCGGTATGCGACGGGAAATTCGTGTTCGGCTGGTTGAGCGTGTACGCGCTCTCCATCGGGTAATATCCCTTGAGACCGAGCGTCGCATACATGACCGGGCCGCCGTGTCCCTTGGACAGAACGAACCAGTCGCGGTCCTCCCAGCGGGGATTCTTCGGGTCGATATGCATAACCTCGCCATACAGCACCGCCATAGCATCCGCCATCGACATCGAGCCGCCCACATGGCCGAAGCCGCGCGACGCGATCACCTTGAGCGTTTCCAGACGGATTTCCGCCGCAAACACACGCAGCTCGTGCAGTTTTTGCTTATCCATTGCTTTCCTCCTTGAAATTACGGTTTGCAGAACAAAACCCGCCCTTCCGCAATAAAAAGGACGGGTCTTGTTAGTTTTTATCGGTGATATTGCCGCTTTCGTATCGGTCTGCCGGTTAGACATACTCCATTTTGACATGGAACCGTCAGACCTTCCTTATGCAGCAGTTCTCACAGAATTTACTTTATGTTTTAGCCAATGCGCGCGATCTTCTTCGCCAGTTCCTTCTTCATTTCCATGTTGGACTGACGGGCGATCATAATGCGCTGTGCCTGCGGCGAGCCTGCGCCGTGCATGGACTCGGGCAGGTAGCCGACAGCAGCGGTGCCCATGGTCATGTTCTCGATCAGGCGCAGCAGACGCATGCGGTCCTCGGTCGGAACGGAAGCCACACCCTTGAGGTACTTCTCGATGTAATCGTGGGTTGCCGGGTTGCGGCAATCTGCCTCGGACGGCTGAGTAACCATGATGCCGCCGGCCAGATCCTGTGCCAGACGAGCGATCTCATACGGGAAGCGGGTGACATTCTGCTTGCAGACGTTTGCCAGCAGCAGGTCGATCAGGTAGTTGCCGGACTTGGTCTTGGTGCCCTGAGACGAGCATGCAATGCCGCAGCAGTACAGGGTTTCGTTCAGGTGGGTCATCTCGATCAGCTTATCCTTAACATGAGAAGCCTTTGCAGAGCCAGCCATCTCACCTGCCAGTGCGGTAGCGCCGATGAGCACATCGCCTACACCAACCTTGCAGCCGCCATAGGACTGACGGTGATAGCCTGCAAAGCGCTCTACCATCATGCCGGCGAACTGGGTCTCGCCGTTGAGGAAGATCATGTCGTTCGGAATGAACACGCGGTCGAAAATAACCAGAACTTCGTGACCGCCGTAAACCTTGTTGCCGACGTCGATGTCGTTAAATTCCTCGGTCTTGCGCGTGTCGCAGGACTGGCGGCCCAGAATCAGGGTGATGCCTTCCGCATCGGTCGGACACGCGAAGGAAATCGCGTAATCTTCGTCGCCTTCACGCATGGAAATGGTCGGCATAACCAGAACGTAATGGCTGTTCAGGTAGCCGGTCTGGTGTGCCTTCGCGCCGGTAACGTAAACACCGTCTGCCGTACGCTCTACAACGTGCAGGAACAGGTCGGGATCCGCCTGCTTGGACGGGGACAGTCCGCGGTCGCCCTTGACGTCGGTCATGGCGCCGTCAACACCCCAGTCATTGTTCTGCACATCGGTCCAGAACTTGACGAAATTCTGGTGATACTTGGTGCTGCAAGCCTCGTCCGTCTCGAACGTAGTCGAGTAAACCGCGTTTGCCGCGTCCATGCCGACACAGCGCTGGAAGCAGGCTGCGGTCTTCTGACCGAGCAGACGCTGCATTTTTACCTTTTTGATCAGGTCATCGGTGGACTGGTGCAGATGGGTAAAGCGATTTACCTTCTTGCCGGTCAGGTTGGAGGTCGCGGTCATCAAATCTTCATACTGCGGGTCCTCTGCAAGCTCATAGGTCGCGGCAAAGGAGTTGAGCGACGGACGAACGATCGGGTTGTCCACGACGTTCTCGACCTTCTTGCCGAAGCTGTACAGGTTGAGGTTCAGCTTGCGCAGGGACTCGATATACTGGTCTTTTGTCATCATGATATCATCTTCCTTGTCCTTTTTCTTCAATAGGAAAAAGCGCCGATTCACCGATTTTTATAACATATTTGAGGAGACATGAAGGGAATAGTCTTTGTAATGGGAAAGTTCGGTTTCTCGGCGCATATCCACAGAATTTATACGCCCATGAGCAGATGTGTGAGGTAAACACAGCAGCCGGAGAGCGCGATCAGCAGCAGCAAAATCACATGAATATAGATGATTTGAAAACGCGAGAATGTCTTTTTCATCGTTATGACCTCCTGCTGTATGTTGAATTATAATTGGTTACACCTTGAGTTTTTCACCGAAGCGCTTCTCGAATTCCTCGGCAAGTTCTTCTCGGAATTTTGGATGCGCAATGGCAATCAGACGCTTTGCGCGCTCGCGGAGCGTTTGACCGCGAAGCTGCGCCACGCCGTACTCGGTGACAATGTAATTGACATCGCAGCGGCTGGTGGTAACCGGACCGCCGGTGGTAATGGTTGTAACAATCTTAGACGCAGACTCGTCCTTGGTGGTCGAGTGCAGCGCGATGATGGAGCGACCGCCCTTGGACAAGTTTGCGCCGCGCACAAAGTCCATCTGGCCGCCAATACCGGAAATCTGGCGCAGACCGATTGCCTCGGCGCAAACCTGACCCTGCAGATCAACCTCAACGCACGAGTTAATGGAAACCACGTTGTCGTTCTCCGCGATAACCGCCGGATTGTTGCAAACATCCACCGGAAGCATGTTGATAATTGGGTTGTTATCCACAAAATCATACAGCTTGCGCGTGCCCATCAGGAAGGTTACGCTCACCTTGCCGACGTCGCGCTGCTTGCGCTTGCCGTTGATGTTTCCATTTTCAAGCAGCGGCAGCACGCCGTCCGAAATCATCTCGGTATGCAGACCAAGGTCGTGCTTGTCGCCGAGGAACGAGCAGACCGCATCCGGCACCGCACCGATGCCCAGCTGCAGGCAGTCACCATCACGCACGAGTTCAGCGATATATTTGCCGATTGCACGGTCTTCCTCACCGATTTTCGGCGGCGCGGACTCCGGCAGCGGCTCCCACGAGCACAGGAAGCCGTCAATCTCGGATACATGAACGAAGCTCTCGCCATAGGTGCGCGGCATGTTCGGGTTGACCTCGGCAATGACCGTTTTCGCGGATTTGACCGCCTGTGCGCCGTAGTCGCAGGACAGACCGAGCGACACATAGCCGCGCTCGTCCGGAGGCGAGCAGGTAAACGCAAAAACATCAACCGGCAGCGTGTTGTCGCGGAACATGCGCGGCACGTCCGAGAAAAACGCAGGGGTGTAGTCCGCACGGTTTTCCGCGATCGGCTTGCGGGCCGGACCGCCGACAAACAACGCGTTGTGGCGGAAATGACTTTCCATGCCCGGCTGCAGATACTCGCCCGAGCCAAGGTATACCATGTGTGCAACTTCCACGTTATGGAACTGCTCTGCCATTCGCGCCATCGTGCGCTGGAATACAATGGGTTCGCCAACCGCGTGACCGAACACAACGCGATCGCCGTCATGGATCACACCAACCGCCTGCTCAGGCGTCATCGTGTGCTCTTTATAGTATGCTCTCCAATCCATTTCTCGTCCCTCCCGCGCTCAAAATGCCTTGCGGTAGATGTCGAGCAGATCGTCTTCTGACAGCTCCACATAGTTGTTGCCGAGCAGGCGCTGCTGGGTTTCGATGACATTCTTTGCAAAGACCGGCAGTTCATCAGCGGTTACCCCGTGTTCGTGCAGGGGATCCTTTTTCAGTACCTCGTCCATCAATTCGTACAGATTTTCGAGTGCAAATACCGGTTCAACATCCAGTTCTGCGCTCAGAAGTTCTTCCAGCTGATTCAACTTGCCGATGGGCTTCTTTTCCTGATACTTGCGCATTACGTCTGCGAACATCAGCTGATTTGCCTGACCGTGCGGAATGTGGTGCACGCCGCCGAGCGGATATGCCATCGCGTGAACAGCCGCACAGCCCGCGTGACCAAACGCGATGCCTGCATAGTTGGAGGCGCGCAGGAACTCAAGTGCATGCTTCTTCCACGCATCCTTGCCGCCGCTTGCTACCGCGTCCTTCCAGCAGGACAGGATCAGGTGCAGCGCCTTTTCGGAGAACAGCTCGCTCAGTGCGCAGGCGTTCGGAGAAAGGTAGCTTTCGACCGCGTGGACCATGGCGTCAATGGAAGAAGTTGCAAAAACCGGATACGGCAGGCTGAGCAGCATGCCCGGAACGAGCGCCGCTTCGTCCGCAAACATCGCCGGAGACACCAAACCAACCTTGACGCCCTTAGTTGTACGGTTGATGATGGAAATGTTGGTAACCTCAGAGCCGGTGCCACAGGTAGTCGGCACGATGATCAGCTCATGCTCCTTCTCGAGGTTTGCCATGCGGTCGTACAGATCGTCCACACGGTCGGTGGACTTGGCAACGGTCAGCACCTTTGCGATGTCGATTACTGTACCGCCGCCGACCGCGATAATGCGGTCAAACTCCTTGCCGCGCAGGTCGTCGAGGATGGCGTCAACCATGACGTCGGTCGGCTCACCGCCGCCGAACTTTTCCTGAAAACAGGTGTGGCAGCCGAGATTCAGCGCCGCGATTGTCGGATTGTAAATATATTCATTTGTCAGAATCAGGTCTTTCGCGCCGAGGCTTAATTCCTTCGCCAGCGTGCGAAAATCGACGTATTCCGCAATAGAAGGTACGATTTTGAAGGCTTTCATGATATTTCACCGCCTTAAATATCCGGGAAATACTTCGCGTCGGCCTTAGTTACCCACTCATACTCGGGCACAACGGTCGTCACGATGTTCTTGTCGTCCTGCAGGCGGATGCACCACAGGTAATACTCCGCGTAGCCGGGAGCCGCGGCCTGAGAATGGGTCACGTTTTCCGGCATGCCGGTCAGGTCGTTGTTCTTTACCTTAAAGGCATCGTCGCCATATTCTGCCAGACCGTAGCCGTTTTCCGGCAGGAACTTGTAGTAGTACAGCTCCGGCTCAACGTGCTGATGCGGCGGATAAGAGGACCACTTGCCGGGGAAATGCACCACTTCACCGATAAAGAAGTTGGTTTCCGGGCAGTTGGAGCGGTCAAAGAAGGTGCGTACCAGACGGGTCGAGCACTCGTTCATCTGACCGGCGCCGCGCTCCTCATTTGCGCACAGGCAGTCCTCGGGGCGCAGCAGACGAGCTGCGAAATCACGCTTGTTTTCCGTGCGGGAAACGGCGATTTCCACATCGCTTTCGGCAGAAATTGTCACCTTGGTGTTCTGCGGAACGTGCAGCAGGATCGCACCCTCGTGGAACACATCACGGCGGGTAACGGTCTCGGACTTGCCGTTCCACTCGAAGGTCACGCTGCCGCTCATCAGGTCGTAAACGACCTCCTGCGCGTAGTCGAAGTGCATCACGTCGCCCGCTGCCATCTTGACAACACCGAACTCCATGCCCATCATTTCCGGGTTCTCGACTGCGGAGACCATGCCGTTGTAGCCCTTATCGAAGGGGGCCTTGTGCGTATATTTCATAATTCTTGCTCCTCTTTTCTTTGCTCGATACCTTATTATATAAGCGAAGCCGCCCGTCCGAAAACGGGCGGCTCATATTGAATCTGCGTTTAATTAGTACATGCGTGCTTCTGCCAGATGATCGTCGATGCGCTTGCGTGCAGCCTTTACCTCGTCAGACTTGGAGGTAGATGCCACACCGATGTGCCACCAGGACTCGTAGCCCTCAGCCATGGTCTTGGGCAGAACCTTTGCGTCGATGATGCAGGAAACACTTTCCTTCTTAGCATCCTGAACGGCCTTGCGGAATTCGTCCGGGGTCTTGGCGTAGAATGCCTTCATGCCGAAGCCTTCGCCGATCTTGCCGAAGTCGGTGTAGCAGTAATCGCCGTCCAGCTTGCCGGTGGTCTCGTTGCGGTGACGCATTTCGGTCGCCAGAGAGCCAACGCCGTTGCCCATCTGCAGATTGTTGATGCAGCCGAACGCGCAGTTGTCGAATACAACAACGGTGATCTTTGCGTTCTCCTGCATTGCGGTCGGGATCTCGGAGTTGAGCATCATGAACGAGCCATCACCAACGAGTGCGTAAACTTCCTTGTCCGGCTCAGCCAGCTTGGCGCCGAATGCACCTGCAATCTCGTAGCCCATGCAGGATGCGCCGTATTCCATATTGTAGGAGTTCGGTGCGTCGGTGACCCACAGACGCTCGAGGTCTGCCGGCAGCGAGCCTGCTGCTGCAACCACGATTGCGTCGTCGTCTGCCTCCTCGCGGAGAATGCCGACCGCGTTGGACTCAGTGATGGTGCCGCCGATCTGGGAAACGAAATCGTTCATGATCTTCTCGGTCCAGCTCGGTACACAGGGCACAAACTTGCCCTCGCCGAAGCCTTCGCCCTTGTACTGAACGCCCAGAACATGCAGACGCTCCTCTTCCCAAACCTTGCGGATATCCTGAATTTCGGTGGTGTAGCCGGACTTGTATCCATCTGCCTTGAGCTTTTCCATGATCGCTTCGAGAGTAACCTTTGCGTCGCCGATGCAGCGGGTTGCGTCCAGCTTTTCCGCATGGAACTCGGAGGTGTTGATAGCGAGAACCTTAATATCCGGGTTGCGGAACAGCACCCACTTGGAGCCGGTTACGAAGTCGTTGAAGCGAGTGCCGACACCGATAACGAGGTCGCAGTCCTTGCACAGTGCGTTCGCCGCCAGACCGCCGGTAACGCCGATGCCGCCGACCGCCAGTTCAAACGAATCCGGCAGGCAGGAGTGGCCGGCCTGGGTCTGAGAAACCGGAATGTTGAACGCCTTGCAGAAGTCCATTGCGGTCTGACCGGCCTCGGAATAACGAACGCCGCCGCCTGCAATGAACATCGGCTTCTTGGAAGCCTTGATCATCTCAACTGCCTTCTCGATATCGTAGTCATCCGCTACGCGGCGTGCAACGTGATGTACGCGCTTCTGGAAGAAGTAATCCGGGAAGTCGAAGCTCTCACCCTGTACATCCTGCGGGAGCGAGATAACAGCGGTGCCGCAGTTTGCGGTGTCGGTCAGGACGCGCATTGCGTTGACCATTGCGCTCATCAGCTGCTCCGGACGCGAAATGCGGTCCCAGTACTTGGCAACCGGCTTGAAGCAGTCCGAAGCGGACATGGACAGGTCGTTCGGAACCTCGAGCTGCTGGAGAACCGGATCCGGCTGACGGGTTGCAAAGTAATCGGACGGGAACAGCAGCAGCGGGATATTATTGATGGTAGCGGTCAGTGCTGCGGTTACCATGTTTGCTGCGCCAACGCCGATGGACGAGGTGCAGGCGATGATCTTGCGGCGGTTGTGCTGCTTTGCGTAGCTGATGGCGGCGTGTGCCATGCCCTGCTCGTTGCGGCCCTGGTAAACTCTCAGGTGGCCCGGATCCTCCTCCAGTGCCTGACCGAGACCGACTACCATACCGTGACCGAAGATCGTGAACATGCCGTCTACGAAGGGTTCCTCTTTGCCGTCCATCTCGATGTACTGCTGATTCAGGAACTTTACGATTGCCTGACCGACTGTCATTCTGGTTTTGCTCATTGTGTTTTCCTCCTCAAATGCTTTACTCTTTTTCCCTGCCGAGGCTCTTTCTTTTCGCTCCCGGCGGTGTTCTCTTTTGATGATTTAAGTTTAGCATTTGAGCGTTTGCTTTTCTTCTAACATCTTGAGAAATCGCCTTTTTTCTTATATTTTTACGTTACATACGAACATTTTCACATTTTATTATAGAATCCAGAACTTTTCTCTCCCCTACCGCATTGTTTTCCGTGTCTGTCGCTCCCGCCTGCGGCCTGCGTTTTGCACCTGTTTTTTTAATATCTCGCTATCATGCAGAAAACGCGGCATACTGTCATTACAGAATTTCGCATTTTCCGTCCTAAACAACAAGTAAAAAAGCATATATCTCAATATTTTATAAAAATACGCAATCTTTCTCCCGCCTTTATTTTTCACTCACAGGCTGCATTTTCACCACTTTTTATAGGTAGTTGCTGCCGTTTTCCGCGTATGCTGACCGTTTGTGCCGGTCAAATTATAGATTCTTGCGCAACTCTATGAAATACAAGAAGTTAGAAGAAAAACCGCGTCCAAGGGACTACAATAGAATCATCAAAGGAAAGCCGAACGCAAACGGCGAAAGAACGGATAACGGAGGAATAAATATGTTATTCACCATTTTTCTGTAGTAGTTATCCTTGCAAACATGGTCTTTACGCAGACCGTGCTGTATAAATAAGATAATTATGCTCCGGCAAACGATCATCACACACACTCTCTAATTTCACACACATCCCCATTTCACCGGCGCAGCCGCTCTCTCTCGGCTGCGCCATTCTTCTATTTGTAAGTAGATAGAAAAACACCGTGCCAAGCGTTACTGCTCTGCACGGTGTTTTCCGTTTTACGATTCCTCTTCTTCACTTTTTCCTTTTTCGCTGTGCGTGATGCTCTGCTTGAACGACTGCCGGAACTTACCGGGCGGTGTGCCGGTGTACTTCTTAAACATGGTGTTGAAGTGACAGATACTGCTGAAGCCGAGTGTGTCCGCAATCTCGGCGATCGGGATGCCGGTATTCATCAGAAATCCCTGCGCCTCACCAATCCGGCGCTTCATCACATACTGCATAGGCGGCACGCCGAACTCCTGCTTAAACACATGCGCCAGATAATACTCGCTCACGCGCAGTCGCTCCGCCACCATACGCAGCGTGATCGGCTCACAGTGGTGTGCATCCAGATAGCGCCGCACGCGGTGCGCCAGCACAGACGGCATTTCACGCTGCTGCTCCTGCTGGTGGATACGACTGCGGAGCAGGGAATCGGTCAGATTCAGCATTGCCTCTGCCAGACTGCAGCACACGGCATGCAGGTTTCCCGCATCGGCGCTGAGCAGATACAGCAGGTGCATGGTCTCGCCTACCTGCCTGGCAAGCTGTCCGCACGATACGACCGGACACTCCCCTTCTGCGATCAGACAGTTGGGCGGCAGACCTTCTACATTGACATCGGTAATTGCGACGCTGTACGACCGGATCTGCCGCACCTGATCGGGTTCCTCGCCGTGCAGCACACCCTGATTGCAGATAACAATGTCGCCCTCTCCAATCGGATAATACCGGTTATCCACCATGTACTGTCCTTGTCCGCTGCACACATAGAACAGCTCCAGACGGTTGTCGTGCATATGCGGAAGTATAGACTGCTGGTTGTTGTAATTGCGATCGATCGAAATGCAGTTGAAGAATGTTCCGCTCAGTTTACAAGGCTTGTTTCCCATGTATGCTCCCTCCCAAGAATCACAAGATTACGAAATCCTTCCCTCGATTTTCTTTCTTTCCCTCGGAAAATCCTGCTGTTTTTTCCACAAGAACACGATAACGCTCTCACGGACTTTGTTTGTATAATAATCACAAGAAAAGCGCAAATAATTCAAAAACAGCAGTTTATATCGTTGTTATATTCGATATTTTAACATTGTTTTTCTCTGTGCGCAATTATTATATCATAGAAGCACAGAAAAAAACTTCTAACATACTGCTTTTTGAGCAAACGCGTCAATTCAGGTTTCAGAGTAAAAAAGGAGTGCAAGAAAAAATGGCAAACAAGGTAAGAATCGGTCTGCTGGGTGCAGGCAGAATCGGCAAGCTGCACGGCGAAAATCTGGCACATGCAGTGCCGAACGCAGACCTCTACGCAGTGGCTGATCCGTTCATGAACGATGCGACCCGTGCATGGGCAGCGGACATGGGTATCGAGAAGTGCTACGATGATCCCGAGATGATCTTTGGCGATCCGACCATCGAGGCCGTGTTCATCTGCTCCTCCACCGCAACGCATGCAGACTTCATCATGCGCGCTGCGCAGACCGGCAAGCACATCTTCTGCGAGAAGCCGATCGACACCAAGCTGGCAAAGATCGAGGAAGCACTCGCTGCGGTGAAGAAGGCAGGCGTTAAGCTGCAGGTCGGCTTCGTGCGCCGCTTTGACCACAACCACAAGGCCGTCCGCGATACGGTCGCTTCCGGCAAGCTGGGCAAGCCCAATCTCATCAAGGTCACCTCCCGTGATCCCGATCACCAGCCGATGAGCTATATCAAGGTTTCCGGCGGCATCTTCATGGATATGACCATTCACGATTTCGACATGGTCCGCTATCTGGCAGGCAGCGAGGTTACCGAGGTTACCGCTTACGGTGCAGCGCTCTCCGGTGCAGGCTACGAGGAGTACGGCGATGTGGACACCGCCATTGTAATGATGAAGTTCGAGAACGGCGCACTCGGCGTGATCGACAACTCCCGTGCCGCTCACTACGGCTACGACCAGCGCACCGAGGTTCACTGCGACCAGGGCTGCGTGCAGGTTGCAAACGATCTGAACAACACCGCCATGATCTCCTCCGCCGCAGGCGTCGAGGTTGCAAAGCCGACCTGGTTCTTCCTCGAGCGCTACAACAACGCATTCATCGCAGAGGCAAAGGCGTTCACCGATGCCGTTCTGAACGACACCGACACGCTGGTTACCGGCTTTGACGGTCTGCAGCCGGTCAAGATCGCAATGGCAGCAAACCTGTCCATGAAGGAAGGCCGTCCGGTCAAGCTGGGCGAAATCGAGTAATTTATTCCCGCATATCACAGGAAAAGAGAAGAAAAAGAGTTATTCGGCAAGCCGCCGCACTCGGCGGCGGCTTCCGTTTTTTGAGAAAAGAAAGAGGGGTTGCTCCTTATGAGTGAAAAGAACAACACTGCCTCCCTTGGCTGGGGAACCCGTATCTCCTATGGTTTAGGCGATACCGCCTGCAACATTGTGTTCGGTATGATCACCGCGCTGCTCACCCTGTTCTATACGGATTACTGCGGTATTCCGGTCGTTACCGTCGGTCTGGTCATGCTGATCTCGCGTATTTTTGATGGCTCGTCCGACGTTATCATGGGCATCATCGTAAGCAAGACCAAATCCAAATGGGGCAAGGCCCGTCCGTGGATCTTGTGGATGAGCGTACCGTATGTTCTGTGCGCGGTTGCGATGTTCTGTGTGCCGCACAGCAGCAGCACGACCGTTCAATTCTGGTACATTTTTGTTACTTATAACCTGTGCACCACCGTATGCTACACCGCAATCAACGTGCCCTACGGCACCCTGTCCACCATGATGACCCGCTCCTCGCACGAGCGCGACCTGCTGTCCGTTGTGCGTATGTCACTGTCTCCGATTGGCAAGATCATTGCCGTAACCTTCACCATGCCGGTCATCAAGCTGTTCGGCAACGATCAGGCCGCCTGGATCAAGACCATGAGCATCTGGTGCGCCATCGCACTTGCTCTGCTTGTCATCTGCTTTGTTCGCTGCAAGGAAACCGTCAATTTCGAGGCCGCGCAGCAGGAGCAGCCCAAGGTTCCCGCTTCCCGTGCGCTGAAAGCCCTGCTGGGCAACCCGTATTTCTGGGCAACGCTCGTTCTGTGGACCGTCACCTGCGTACATACCACCATCATCGGCACCGATCTGCCGTATTACTGCAAATATGTTCTCGGCAACGATGAATGGTATTACAGCGTCATTTACACCTCTGAGATCGTCGCACTGATCGTTGGCGCGCTGCTGTGTCCAATGCTGCTGCAGAAATTCAACAAGCGCAACCTGTCGCTCGCCGGCTGTATCGTAGTTGTTATCGCCCATGCACTCATTATGGTAAACCCGATGAGCTTCCGGTGGATTCTGGTAATGACCATCATCCGCTCGCTCGGTCAGGCTCCGCTGACCTCTCTGGTATTCGGCATGATGGGCGATGTTGTAGAGTACGGTCAGTGGAAGAGCCATCTGCGTCAGGAAAGCCTGATCTTCGGCGGCGGTTCGCTCGGCTTTAAGATCGGCACCGGTATCACCAGTGCGGTTATGACTGCCATGCTCGAGGGCGCAGGCTTCCTCAGCTCGGTTACCGGCGGTGCTATGCAGCCGACTTCCGCCCAGCAAATGATTTCCTCTATCTTTAAGTTCGGTCCGATTCTGGTCTGGATCGTTGCCATCATCGTCCTGCTGTTCTACAAGCTGGATAAGATTTACCCCACTATTATGAAGGAACTCACCGAGCGTGAAGCACGCGGTGAAATGTAAAGGAGACTGTCTTATGCTGAAACTCGGATATAACGAAGCAACCTGCAAGGAAAATTCCACAGTTGAAAACGACCTGCTGCTGTGTGAAAAGTACGGCTATGACTATATCGAGCTGCGTCTCGATATGCTGCAGGAGTATCTCAAGACCCACACCACAGACGATCTCAAGGCGTTTTTTTCAAAGAGCCATATCAAGCCGTTTGCATTCAACTCCATTGAGAACATCAACTTCTGCACGCCGGAGGAGTGGGAAAAGCTTGTAGAGCTGTTCACCTTCGGCTGCAAGGTGGCTCAGCAGATCGGCAATCCGTACATTATTGTTGTGCCGACTGTTACCAACGAGATCTGCACCAAGAACGAGAAGGAGATCTTCGACGACTCGGTGAAGGTGCTGAACGAACTCGCTGACATTGCTGAACCGTACGGCGTCAAGCTGTCCTTCGAGCCGATCGGTGACAAGAAATGGTGCGTCAACAGCGTTCGTCAGGCGCTCGAGATCGTCAACGCCGTCAACCGCGACAGTGTTGGTCTGACCGTGGACTGCATCAATGTTTACCTGCACGACAAGTGCGCGGACGTTGATTTCATCCGCAAAATTCCCAAGGAGAAGCTGTTCGTGTTCCACATCAACGACTGCGAGGACCTGCCGCTCGGCATCCTCGACCACTGCCACCGTCTGATGCCCGGTCTGGGTGCAATTCCGGTGCAGGAGGTTGCTGATGCGGTACAGGCAGTCGGCTACGACGGCCCTGCGTGCCTCGAACTGTTCCGTCCGGAATACTGGAGAATGCCTGCTGAGGATGTGATCCGCATGGGTGCGGAAACCACCCGTCCGTTCCTCGGCTAATTTTCCCGAATCGCAGATCAAATTCCACATTCAATTTATTCTCTCTTATTTATATTCAAGTCTCCAAACAGAATACAAATATAATTTTCTCCTCAAAAGGACGGAAGGTACTTGGACCCTTCCGTCCTTTTGCTTTCCATCACATCAGACAATCCTGCAAAACCCCAAAGGGCGCTCCTTCGAGCGCCCTTTGGGGTTATGGAAAGACCTGACTTTCGCCAGACCGATCGCACTTGTCTTTACCGCAGCGTGAGCACCACCAGCACAACTGCCGACACGCTCAGCACAAGGCCGATAATGCGCGTTAGCCGCGTTACGCCGCGGAAGCTCATCGCGTGAAAGCTCTCAAACGAGGTGACCGGATACGGAAACGCGATAAACGCCAGTCCCGCAACAAGCTGACCGGCATACGCACCGATCATGCGCAGCGGACTGTCACCGCCGAAAAATGCACTGATAACAAATCCGATGCCGCCCAGAAAGACCAGAAGATACAGTGCGGTCTTGAATCGCTTATCCAGCTTGATATACTGCTCGGTCTTTGCCGCACAATCCGCGCAGCACACATCAAACGAGCGCGTGCGCACCTTTACCTTAGTCGGCTTTTCCGGCAGATCACCGCCGCAGTATACGCATTTTTCCTCCATAATGGTCCCCTCCTGCAAAATTTATTTCTGTCGGTAGGTCTGGAATGCCTCCAGAACCGAGCTGATCTGCTCGTCATTCAACAGTTTCGGCTCCTGACCGGCTGCCTTACAATTATAATAGAGCTGTGCGCAGAATTCGATCTGCTCGGACACATCCAGCGTGTAGCTGATATTGCCGCCGACGCACAGCAGACCGTGATTTCCGAGAATGCAGGCGTAATTATCGCCCATGCCGTCCAGCGCCGCCTGTGCCAGTTCATAGGTGCCAAACGGCACATACGGAATGCACGGCACCTCTCTGCCCGAATACGCCACCAGATAGTGCAGCGGCGGAATGCTCCAGCCGAGACACGCCAGTGTAGTAGCGTAGCGCGGATGCGTGTGCACGACCGACTTGATGCCCGGGCGCTTCTGGTAGAAAATACGGTGCATGTCCACCTCGGAAGATGGCTTGCGGTCGCCGTCCGCCTTTTCGCCGTCGAGCGTCATAACGACCACATCGCTTGCGTCGGTCTTAAAATAGTCCATGCCGCTCGGACTGATGGCAAACAGGTTCTCCTTTTCGTTGTAAATGCTCAGGTTGCCGAAGGTGCCTGCGGTCAGACCGCGCTTGAGCATTTCCTGTCCGTATACAACGATTTTCTCTCTTTCTTCCTGCAAAAGCATTGCGTTTCCTCCTTACTCCAGTGTGATGGACACATGATTTACCACCCGATCGGTCACGCCGTCAGCCAGGAACCGATCGACCTCACGCATAAGCAAAAACGGCGCCCGTGGGATCGCGTCTACCGTGGTGCCCGCAATGTGCGGTGTGAGCAGCACGTTGTCCATCTGCAGCAGCGGATCGTCCACGGCGAGCGGCTCGCTGTCGTACACATCCAGCGCCGCGCCTGCCATGCAGCCCTGCTGCAGCGCCTCGACCAGTGCCGGCTGATCGACCAGACCGCCGCGCGCGGTGTTGATAAAGTACGCCGTTTTTTTCATGCGGGAAAAATACTGCATGCCGATCATATGCTCGGTATCCGGTGTCAGCCGCAGGTGCAGCGATACAATATCGCCCTGTTCAAACAGGGTTTCAAGTGAATCGACCAGCTTGATTGCACCGAGACCGGCCTTTTCCAGCTTTTCCGGACTGGTGTATGCGTCATACGCGATCACCGGCACGCCGAGTGCCAGCAGACGGCGCGCCAGCGCGCTGCCGACGTTGCCGATACCGGCCAGCGCCACCGTATGGCTGGAAAGCGTCATCAAATGGTCCGAGTTGTAAAAGCTCTTCATCCATACGCCTTCGCGCATTTTGCGGTGCGATAGCGCGATATCGCGCGTCAGATCAAGCATCATGCCGAGGGCAAAGTCCGCGACCGGCTCTGCATTGCGGATAACGTTGAGCACCGGAATATTGCGCTCACTTGCAGCTGCAAGGTCAATGTGCTCCATGCCGCCGCGGCAGGTCAGGATGACCTTGAGGTTAGGCGCTTTCTCTATCAGCGCACGCGGCACCGGATTGAAATGCACGAGCAGAACCTCTGCCTCGCCGATCACCTCGTCCAGACCCTCCGCATACGGTACGGCTTCCGGACCGTTCCGCTCGAGTTTGAGCTGCCGCGAGGTGAATTCCTGCTTGTCGGAGCCGCCCCACATCAGCTTGGTGATCCTGCCGCAGCAGAGTGCGCTTTGCCGCACCGCCTGCTCCATCGTGTCCGGCGAAACAAAAGCATCACCGACCAGTACGATATTCTGCGGCTTTTGTGTCAATTCCTTCATCTTTTCCTCCTCTTCGGAATAAAACAACAGCCGGCTGCGCTGCATTTGTT
Source organism: Butyricicoccus sp. AM27-36 (assembly GCF_003480945.1). NCBI lineage: Bacteria > Bacillati > Bacillota > Clostridia > Eubacteriales > Butyricicoccaceae > Butyricicoccus > Butyricicoccus sp. AM27-36. Next base: position 162,624 of record NZ_QUJR01000006.1, on the reverse strand, counting down.
TGCAGCAGCAGCCGGCTGTTTTCAGTTTAGAAGCAATCGCTTAGTATGCCGAGTAAGCAGCAGCAGCGTTCTCCAGATAGCCAACGAAACGCTCCTTGTTCTTCTTGAACAGGAAGTACAGCACGAAGTATGCAATGACAACCGCACCGATGATGATCGGATTCTGAGACCAGAATGCGTAGAACAGACCGGCGATCAGCGGGTGGCACATAATACCGAAGCTGATGATGAATACGCCTTCTTGTGCCAGCTGGAAGCCTGCGTCAACAGCGACCTGCGTAAAGGTCGGCGCGAGAACGGACGCAACAACCAGGCCCAGAGAGAACCAGATCGCACCGGAAACAACGCTCTTTGCGATATTGCCGTTGGATACGCAAACAAATACCTCAACCATGTACGGCAGAGCGCACAGGTCAGCCATCGGCAGGATGGTGTTGCCCGGAAGAACAAATGCTACAACCAGCATGATCGGGATCAGCAGGATGCCGGTAACCAGTGTATTCGGCTCGCCGTAACCGCATGCATCGTTAACAGAAAGATACCACTCACGGCCTTCGCCGGACTTGGCAGCCTTGGACTTGTACGCATCAGTCAGAGTGGTAAATGCGCTTGCGAAGATACCGGCTACCTTCGGGAATACTGCCATGATCGCTGCGGTGGAAACGGCTGCAGAGGATACCGTACCCCAAGCCGTCAGCGCACCCTCGCCGACCAAAGCGTTGAAGTTGCCGATGATGCCGATCAGAGCGCCGACAACCAGACCGATGAACATAGGCTCACCGAGGATGCCGAGCTTCTTCTGCAAGGTCTGTGCATTCAGCTTGATCTTGTCAAAGCCGATCTTGCCGAGGAACCAGTTCATGAATACCGCAAACGGCAGGCTCTCCAGATGATGAGGAGCGGTCATGCAGCAGTTATCGTAATCATAATAGGTAGACCAGCGCTTTGCGCAAGCCTCAGAGAACAGCAGGATGTAAAGCAGCTGAACGACCATCAGAGCCATGGAGAGCATCATGTTGTCGGTCAGAGCATACAGCATGGAGCCCCAAACCATGAAAGAGTAGTTGTTCCACAGATCGGATGCCATAAATACGTTCGTCCACTTGGTGAAGAACAGCACAAGCTGCAGAATGATTGCAACACCGATGAAGATCAGGCCGACCTTGGTCGAATACGCGATAACCGACGTGGACTGCCAGCCGGTATCGAGCGTCGGCAGGTTTACGCCTGCGTTCGTAACCATCTGGTTAACAACCGGTGCGATAATCGCGGAATAGCTGTTGATAACGAGGTTGAAGCCCGTCAAGCCGACTGCACACAGCAGTGCCGTGTTAAATGCCTTCTTACCGGTAACACCCATACACTTTGCAATGATAAACAGAATAACCGGTACGAATACTGCAGCACCGAATGCACTGAATACATCACTTAATGTTTGAAAGAAACTTGCCATGCTTGGAACCACCTTTCTTTTTACCCTTTTGCCTTTACTCTTTGCTATGGATGACTATGAGAAAATGCGCCTTACCCTTTACGCATTTGCCTCCAGGATCTTCAGGCAGTCATCGACTACCTTGTCCTCGGACAGACCGGTCAGCATGCCGACTGCCTTTACCTTCGGGATGCCGAAGTCCTCGTAAACCGGGCTTACACATGCAATCAGATCAAACTTCTTGCCGGTGATCTCGGTCGAAATGCTGTTCGGACTTGCTTCCACCATGGCAGCGTCCCAACCCTTTTCCTTCAGGCGCTCCTTGAGCTTTCCTGCTACCATTGCGGAGCTTACCGTACCCGAACCGCATACACACAGAATGTTACAAGTTTTCATCATTTGACCCTCCAATAAATTAGATTTAACCGTGTTTTGAACAGAACCGCAGTCCTGTAATCAACCAATGTACTTCTGAGCCGCCTCGAACAGCTCGTCCTCATTTTTTGCTGCGCGGAATGCCGCAACGACCTCCGGCTGCTGGAATACGCCGAGCACCTTCTGCAGCAGCTCGACCTGCTCATCCGGATTCTTGATGGCCATCATGAACAGCATTTCCGCCTGCACCTTGGTATCCGGATCGCCCATATGTTCAAACTCGACCGGGTGCTTAAGCTGTGCGATGCACACGCCCGGGCGGTTAACATGCTGCGGATCGGTGTGCGGCATAGCTACCGCGATATCCGCCAGCTGCAGACCGGTCGCGTAATTCTTCTCACGCGCAACAACTGCATCAATATAGGTGTCCTTTACGAAGCCTTCATCGTAAAAACGCTGACCGACCTTGCGGATTGCCTCCTCGGCGTTTGCCGCTTCCACATCCCGCAGGATCAGATTGCGAAAGGTTGCCTGTTCCATCTTTGCTCTCCTTTTCTCTTAGCTGCTGTTCTTAGTCGGTCAAGCCTTCCAGAAACTCCATAATCTTTGCACCGGATTCCTGCTCACTGGCGCCTTCTACCTCGATCTTGATCGCTGAACCTTTTTTCAGACCTGCGGTCAAAATTCCAATTACATTTTTGGGGTTAATCGTGCCTTTTTCGCAGATCAGACGAATATCATCCGGAATATCCTTGCACAGCTTGGCCAGCTGGCTGGCCGGACGTGCGTGCAGACCGGTCGGATTTTTTACAACAAATTCACTGGTGAACATGGATGTTCCTCCTATTTCCTACTATTCCTATGGAATATTATTACAATTCCTATGAGCAATATCATATTGGATTTTTCGCTTTTTGTCAATACGTTTATTGACATTCTATACGAAAAACGCTATACTTTGTGTTGTGAACAAATGTTCATCTAACTTTTCAAATTTTTAAGGAGGCCTATTATGAGCAGCCGTACCGATTTGCTCGTACGAATCTCCGAGCTTTATTATCAGCAGAATCTCAGCCAGCAGGATATCAGCAAAATCACCGGCATTTCCCGTCCCACAATCTCCCGACTTCTCGATGAAGCGAAGGAGATCGGCGTGGTTGAAATCATCGTTCATAGTCCGATCAACAAAAATCCGCAGCTTTCGCACCTTGTTCGTACAACCTTCGGTTTACGCGATGCGGTCATCGTTGCCGGAGATTATGAATTCGACCAGTCCCTGACACGTTGTGCACACTGTGCAGTAGATTTTCTTTCGACCGTACTGGAAAACAACATGTCTATCGGCATTTCGTGGGGCCGTGCACTGGAAGCACTGTGCGATGTCCTCGAACCGACCGATTATTCCGACTACTATAATGTAACTGTTGTGCAGATGGTCGGCTGCCTCGGCACCGGCAATCCGCGTGTGGACGGCCTCGAGCTTGCGCTCCGGCTTTCCAAAAAGGTGCACGGCACCTATTCCAACATCTATGCACCGGTCTATGTGGACAGCGAGCTGGTTTACTCCTATCTCACCGCCGAGCCGCAGATTGAAGCAACACTCAAGAAGGCAGGTTCGGTAGATATCATCCTCACCGGCATCGGTTCGCTGAATGACGCCAACGGCTCACTTTATAAATCCGGCTGCTACAACGCCGAGGAACGCAAGGAGCTGATGCGTCGCGGTGCGGTTTCCAGTCTGCTCGGCCGCATGTTTGACATCAACGGTAACGAGGTTCAGCTGGACAGCCGCTACGTCATCTCCGCTCCGTTGGAGGCAATGCGCACTCCGGCGTGGTCGATCGGCATCAACGCCAGTGCCGAAAAGGCAGAATGCACGCTTGCCGCCGTGCGCGGAAAGTACATCAACGTACTGGTCGCGGACGAGGCACTCGCCCGCCGCATGCTGGAAATGGAAGGCGTTGCCGTTCCCGAATAAGCACCCCTTTTTTAGAATCAACCAATACCGTACAAGCGGTATTGGTTTTTTCTTTTCTCTCATTTCTTTATCATAATCAGTTCATTCTTTATCCGTCGCGGGATTGCTTATTGCAGACTGTCATCGAGCACGATAACACCCTTGGCGCCTTCGCCTCGAATCATCTTGTCAAAGCCGTCGCGCCATTTCTCCAGCGGATCGATTGAGGTGACGATCTTTTCCGGTACAACTGTGCCTGCCGCCAAAAGCTCCAGAGCCTTGACCCACGAGGACGGCTTCTGGCTGCGGGAGCCAACATAGTTGATCTCGTGATGCAGGATCAGGTCGGTCCAGATACTCTCATGCGATTGCGGGAACACGCCCATCTGTACAACTGTGCCCTTGCGGCGTACCAGCTCAAGCGCCTTGTTGGCTGCCGGAACCGCACCCGAGCACTCAAAGCACTTGTCCGCACCGACACCGTTCGTCATCTCCATCACGATATCCTTGATGTTCTCGGTCTGCTGATCAACACAGCGGTCCGCGCCTGCACTCTTTGCAATCTCAAAGCGTTCCGCATCGTGGCTCAGTCCGGCAACGATAACGGTCGCGCCCTGACTCTTTGCCACCTGCATAACCATCTGGCCGATTGCGCCGACACCGAATACCACGCAGATATCGCCAGGCTGTACATTGCCCTTCTCGATAGCAGCATGTACGCCGCACGCAAGCGGTTCAGTGAGCGCGGCACTCAGCAGCGATACGTTATCCGGCAGGACGTGAACGCTTTCCTCTCTGCTGACCAGATACTCAGCCATCGAGCCGTTAATCTGGGTGCCAATGCCCTGCCGGTTGCCGCACAGATTGTAATCCTTGGATTTGCACATCGGGCATACGCCGCAGGTCTTGAAGGTGGTCTCGCTGGTAACGCGATCTCCCACCTTAACATTCTTTACGTCCGGACCGATCTCGGTGACTACACCAGAGAACTCATGGCCGAGTACAACCGGCGGCTTAGTGCTCGCGTAGGTGCCCTTGAACGCATGAAGATCAGTGCCGCAGATACCGGAGTACGCGATCTTGATCTTTACCAGATCTCCGGTCGCTTTGGGTTCCGGAATATCTGTATACTGCATATGATCAAAACCGGTCTCCGTTTTCACAACAGCTTTCATAATTCATCTTCCTTTCATGGAACTCGCGGGAATATTTGAAATTTTGTTCATTGTTGTGAACTGTTTTCTAAATTCCTTTTATCTCATTATAGGCAACATAAACAGTCTCGTCAAGCAATTTCCGCGCTTCAATCGTCGTTTTTCACTATTTTACTAATTTCATCAACTCGTTTTTGGCACAAATGACAAGTTTTCTATCGTTGACATTTGTGCTTGTATGTGAAATAATGTTTTTAAGAGATCGACACCACAACCCACAGCACCGGCTGTTCGTATAGGTATTGGATTCAGAAAGGAGTCATGCTCTTATGAGTGAAAAAAATTATTCCACCGCCGATATTCAGGCGGTCGCTAACGGAATCCGCAAGCAGATTCTCGGCGTTGCACTGAAAACCGGCGGCTGCTATCTGGCACAGGCGTGCTCGTCGGCAGAAATCATTGCCTCCCTGTACACCCGTGTGATGAACCTTGGTCCGTCCGTCGGCAGCTGGGAGCCGATTCCGTTCCCCGGCGTTCCGGGGCCGGATAATATGGATTATCAGCGAGGCTCCTCTTACAACGGCGCTCCCGCACCGGATAAGGACCGTTTCTTTGTATCCTGCTGCCACTATGCTTCGGTTATCTACGCCGCACTGGCAGAGACCGGCCGCATCAGCCCGGACTGCATGGACAAATTCAATGTAGACGGCTGGAACATGGAAATGATCGGTGCGGAGCACTCCCCCGGATTTGAGAATACCGCAGGCTCGCTCGGCCAGACCATCTCGATCGCAGGCGGCACGGCTCATGCCCGCAAGCGCCGCGGCGACACCGGCAAGTGCTATGTTCTGCTCGGTGACGGTGAGCTGCAGGAAGGTCAGACCTGGGAGTGCATTCAGGCTGCCGGCTACTACAAGCTGGATAACTTCATCGTTGTAATCGATGCAAACGACCAGCAGGTTGAGGGCAGGATTGAGGATCAGATGACCGAGGAGCCGCTGATCGACCGCTTCACCTCGTTCGGCGCAGTCTGCGTTGAGGCAAACGGCCACGACATTGAGGACTTCTGCAAGGCATGTGAGACCCCGCATGAGGGCAAGCCGCTCGTTGTTATCGCACGCACGCACGGCTGGACCGGCGTTAAGCCGCTCGAAAAGCCGCGTTCGATGCATTTTATCCGCATCGGCGCTGACGAGCGTGATGAATTCCAGAAGATCTATGACGAGATGTGAGAAGGAAGGAGTTCAAAATGAAGATCGAAGTTAATACACATGAAAAAAATATGATTCGCTTCGCAGCCGAGCATCCGGAGGTTCTGGTTATGTCGGCCGACCTCGGCTCCTCCTGCGAAGTAAAAAAGTTCCGCCAGACCTACCCGGACCGCTATCTGACCATGGGTATCGCTGAGCAGAACATGTGCTCCTGGGCAGCCGGCATGTGCCGTGAAGGCTACCGTCCATTCCTGCACACCTTTGCGGTATTCCTGTATCGCCGCATCCTCGATCAGCTGGAAATGAGTGTTGCTTATCCGAATCTGCCGGTTGTATTCGTCGGCTTTGTGCCGGGCATTACCACGCCGGGCGGTGTTACCCACCAGTCCATCAACGACATCGGCGTACTGCGCACGGTGCCGAACATGGCCATCTTCGACATCGGTGATGCAACCGAAATCGAAGGCGTGCTCGATCTGGCATACAACTACAACGGTCCGGTTTACATCCGCATGCTTCGCAAGGAAGTTCCGCGCCTGTTCCCGGCAAACGAGCCGATGCAGTTCAACCGTGCCCGCGTGCTGAGTGAAGGCGATGACATCGTTCTGCTGTCCTCCTCCATCTGCACTGAGGAAGCAATGCGCGCTACCGCAGTTCTGAAGGAAAAGGGCGTTTCCGTACAGCATATGCACGTTTCCACCCTCAAGCCGTTCACCGACCCGACCATCGTTGAGGCCATCAATAAGAGCAAGTACGGCGTTGTTACCATCGAAAACCATCTGGATATCGGCGGTCTCGGCTCCGCTGTTGCTGATGTTATCGCAGAGAACGGACTGGGCAAGCGTCTGGTCAAGATCGGCCTGCCGGGCTATCCGCACGGTGCGTCCAAGATGTATCTGATGAAGAAGTACGGCATTGATGCCATGCACCTCGTATCCGCTGTCGAGGACCTGACCGGCAAGAAGCTCGGCGTTGCAGAGTCCGATCTGGAAGCCGTTCGCTTTGTAGACTTTCTGGAGGTATAAATGGGCTTTCGCGCCTGTGTCTGGGATTTGGACGGCACGCTGCTCTATACCCTGCCGACCATTCACCATTACTGTAACCAGTCCCTTCGTCATTTCGGCTTTCACGGCATTACGCTCGACGAATGCCGTGACCTGTGCCGCCTTTCTATCGCGGAGTTTTACCATAAGCTGCTGAAGCTCGGCGGCTGCCCGCCCGATCGGGTCGCCGCACTTCAGCCCGCGATACGCGATTACGACTGCGCCGCATACCTCAGCGATTTCACCTATCTCACCCAGCCGTATGCAGGGGTGTGTGAAACGCTTGCAGAGCTGAACCGCCGCGGCATCAAGAACGCCGTTCTGACGAATAAACCCAATGCCGTTGCCTGTGCGCTCATCGACCGATTTTTCGGAGATGCGATGGAGCTGTGCGTCGGACAGACGCCAGAGACCATCTCCAAACCCGATCCGCACTCGATGGACCCTGTGCTTGATCAGCTGGGCATACCACGTGAGCAGATACTCTATGTCGGTGACACCGATGTGGACATGCAGACCGCACGCAACACACAAACGGCAGCCGCTGCTGCCGCATGGGGCTATCAGCCGCTCGAAATGCTGTTGCCCTACCATCCGGAATTCATCGTCCGCAGACCGGAACAGCTGCTCACGATTTTTTAGGAGGAATTCACCATGTTTTCGGAAATGAAAAAAGAAATCATCGAAGCCGGTATCCTGCTCGACCGCTATGAGCTGGTATCGCTGACCTGCGGCAACCTGAGCGTGCGCATGCCGACCGGCGAGATTCTCGTTACGCCGTCCGGTATGATGTACGAGAAGATGGTCGAGGATGATATGATCGTCATGGATATCGACGGCAATGTCATCGAAGGCACCCGCAAGCCTTCGTCCGACACACCGGCTATCCTGCATATCTTCCGCGAGCGTCCGGACATCAACGCCGTTATCCACACCCACCAGCCGTATGCGACTGCGGTTTCGCTCATTCCGGGCCTGACCGAGTTCCGCGTATGCATTACCGCACTGGCCAATGCCGCCGGCGGCAATGTGCCGATCACGCCGTATTCGGCTGCAGGCTCGATCGATATGGGCATTGATACGGTTAAGTACGTCGGCAACGGTCATGCCGTTATCCTGTCTCAGCACGGCGTTATGACGGTCGGCAAGGACCTCAATCAGGCGCTGTACGCTGCGGTCTACCTCGAAGAAGCCGCAAAATGCTATCTGGCTGCCCGCGCAGCCTGCGTCAACGGCGAGATCAAGCAGATGAGCGACGCGCAGATTCAGCAGATGGTTGACGTATTCCAGTATTACGGTCAGGGCACTGCCAAGATTCCGGAGGATCTGGTAAAGCGAATCGACTAAACTCACACAGTCTACCTATTCACTCAGATAGAAATTTCCAAACCAAACCTTAAGACAACACCCCTCTAATAAAATCAGGACGGAAGGTCTCTCGAGCCTTCCGTCCTGATTTTTTAGCGGGCATCGTCCGCACCATTATAAAATTCCTGTAGAATATCTAAAACCTCGTCAGAGAATCCGCTGCATTCTTTGACGAGGTTCTTTTACTGCAGTCTGCTGCCCTGCATATTCTCCAGATACTTCCTGCGATACCGAATCGGCGGCAGACCGACCAGCTTCGCAAAAATGGCGTTGAAGTGGTTTACGTTGGTGTAGCCGACGATGGCGGCAATCTGCGTTGCGCTGTAATCGGTGGAAATGAGCAGGTTCTGCGCCTCACCGACACGACAGCGTATCATATAATGGATGGGCGACATACCCGTGATCTCCTTGAAAATATGCGCCAGATGATACGGCGACATGGACATCGCCTCTCCAATATCCTCGAGTGTCAGCTGCTCGGTGAAATGCGTGCCGATGTACTGCCGGATACGGTTCGCCAGCACCAGATTATGCGGCTGATCGGCGGCGCGCGCATCCGGCGGCAGATTGGCCGACAGCAGCACCAGCGCAGGCAGCAGCTGTGCGACGATTTCATCCGAGTAGGACGTTCTCCGTTCCGCGTGCTCGTAAATCAGTTCGCTGAGCGACTGCATGTGGTCAATCTCGTCCATCGCCGGACGCACAAATCCGTTTTCTGCCTTGGTGAAATGCCCTTCCGGCAGTCCGCACAGCTGCAGACTGGAAATGCCAAAGCAGAACGTGCCGATCTCGTGTTGCAGGGACGAGGTGACTTCATGCAGATCGCCTTGATTATATAGTAAGATATCCCCCGTGCGGATCGGATAGCTGTAGCCGCCCGCGATGTACTGACCCGCCCCCTGATAGACATACAGCATTTCCGTGAACCGCTCATGCCGATGGATGGCGCGTGTGATAGTCGATGCCGCTACGATCTGCTTGGTGGCGTACAGCAGACTCGGCATCTGACCGGATACAAAACGTACTCCTTCTTCCATACTCTCCCCCCTGTGTGAATATAGGTATAGTATATCGTATTTTGGTGCAGACCACAAGAATCCGTATAAACCAAATTGATACCCCTGCTTTTTGTGCAATATTTCGAGAGTTTTCACAAAACAAAACGCAAGAACAAAGAAACACCATATTCGCCGGAATAGTATAATAAAATCATCAAAAAGAACAAAAACTTCACGGAAACAGCGAAAGGAGTTTTCAATTATGAGCATTCAAATCTGCGGTGCACCCTGCTGCTGGGGTGTGGATGACCCCAAGAATCCGTATTTACCGCCCTGGACGCGCGTACTGGAGGAAGCCGGTAAAGCCGGTTACAGCGCCATCGAGCTTGGCCCCTACGGCTACCTGCCGATTGACGCAGAACTGGTAGCCAACGAGCTTCGCAAGAACGGTCTTGCCATCGTGGCAGGCACCATTTTCCATGATCTGCTCGACGCGGACAATCAGGAGAGCGTGCTGCACGCGGTTGACGACATCTGCCGCCTGATCACCGACCCGAAGCTGCCGGTGCTCAAGACCCACGACGGCCAGAAGTTCCCCACGCCGTACATGACCGTTATGGACTGGGGACACGATGAGCGCGACTACGCCGCAGGCCATCCGGACACCGCGCCGCGTCTTTCCGATGAGGAATGGGCGCGATTCATGGGCAACGTCCGCGCCGTATGTGAACGCGCGAACAAATGGGGTGTGCGCCCGGTCATCCATCCTCATGCAGGCGGCTACATCGAGTTTGCAGACGAGATTGCAAAGGTTGTCCGCGATATTCCGTACGAGGTTGCCGGTCTGTGTCTGGATACCGGTCACCTGTACTATTCGCACATGGACCCGGTAGAATACCTCAAAAAGTACGCTGACAAGCTGGATTACGTCCACTTCAAGGACGTAAACGAAACCGTTTACCGTCAAGTGCTCGGTGAGCGCATCCGCTTCTTCGACGGCTGCGGCAAGGGCGCCATGTGCCCCATCGGCTCAGGTTCGCTCGACTATCCGGCCATCAAGCAGGCGCTTGCAGATATCGGTTATTCCGGTTACATCACCATCGAGCAGGAGCGCGACCCGCGCAACTCGGACAACAGCCTGCGCGATGTCAAGGCCAGTGTAGACTATCTGAAGTCGGTCGGCTACGAAATCTAATCACACCCGAGCGAGGAGCACGGCTCTTCTCTCCCGTGCTCCCGCTCCACTCTCTCAATAGTTCAAACACAATATTTTAATATTCATGTAGTTTTTAAGGAGGATTTCTTTATGTATTACGGTGAAAAACGAGTAGACAATCCCATTCGCTGGGGCATGGTAGGCGGCGGCCGCGGCAGCCAGATTGGCTACATCCATCGCTCGGCGGCACTGCGCGACTTCAACTTTGAACTGGTTGCCGGTGCGTTCGACATCGATCCCGAGCGCGGCAAGGACTTCGGCAAGCAGCTGCACGTTGACCCGGACCGCTGCTATCCGGACTACAAGACCATGTTTGCTGAGGAGGCCAAGCGTCCGGACGGCGTGCAGGCGGTTTCCATCGCAACGCCGAACGGCATGCACTACGAGGTCTGCAAGGCTGCTCTCGAAGCCGGTCTGCACGTTGTCTGCGAGAAGCCGCTGTGCTTCACCTCTGAACAGGCAGACGAGCTGGTCAAGCTGGCAGAAGAAAAGCACCGCGTTGTCGGCGTGACCTACGGCTATTCCGGCCATCAGCTGATCCAGCAGGCGCGCCAGATGATCAAAAACGGCGATCTCGGTGAAATCCGCGTTATCAATATGAGTTTCGCGTTCGGCGGCTACAACTTCAAGATCGAGGACAAGGTGCCGTCCGCAAAGTGGCGCTTTGACCCGTCCAAGGCAGGTCCGTCGTTCGCACTCGGTGATGTCGGCACGCACCCGCTGTTCATCATCGAGGCGATGATCCCGGATATGAAAATCGACAACCTGATGTGCACCAAGCGTTCCTTCGTTGAGGGCCGCGAGCTGGAGGACAACGCCTTCGTTATCATGAACCTCAAGGGCAGCGAAAATGTGCAGGCTGGCGCGCAGGTATACTGCTGGGCAAGCTCGATCAACAGCGGCGCACGCCACTACCACAAGATCCGCGTGGTCGGCTCCAAGGCATCCCTCGAGTGGGATGACGAGCGCCCGAACCAGATGCTGTACGAGGTAGAAGGCGAGCCGTCCCGCGTGCTCGAGCGCGGCGCAGGCTACCTGACCGACGAGGCGCGTGTCGAGGATCGTATCGGCGGCGGCCATGCCGAGGGTCTGTTCGAGGCGTGGAGCAACCTGTATGCACGTTTCGCAGTCGCTATGGCTGACGCGGACAAGGGCGCTTACGGCGACTTCTGGTATCCGGATGTCAAGGCCGGCGCACAGGGTATCAAGTGGATTGAAAAGTGCGTAGAATCCGCAAATAACGGCTCTGCTTGGGTCGATTACGAATAAAACCAACGCTGTTTTCTCAGCACCTCTCTCTTCTCTCCGGCAACTCTCTCAAAAGTAAAGAAAAAAGATAAAGAACTGATTTTGGAGGAAAAGATTATGAAAAAGAGATTACTTGCTGTATTGATGTCCAGTGCAATGCTGATGAGCGCACTCGCAGGCTGCGGCGGCAGCACCGCAAAGACAAATAACGGCGGTGACACGGCCGACCAGACCACACAGCAGGATTACCATATCAAGGTCATTCTGAAAACGCTCGCATCCGAGTACTGGCAGTATGTCGGCAACGGCTGCAAGCAGGCCGGCAAGGATTTGGGCGTAACTGTTGATGTTCTGGGTGCAAGCTCGGAGACCGCATATGACGAGCAGCTTTCCATGATCGAAACCACGCTCAGCGCGAATGACTGTGATGCAATGGTGGTTGCGCCGCTTCAGGCGGAAACCGTTGCAACACAAATTGCAAATACCGACCTGCCAATCGTGGCGATTGATACCGCCATCGACTCGGACAAGGTGCTCAGCTTTGTCGGCTTCAACAATGAGGAGCTGGCCGCAATGGGCGGCAAGGCCGCTGTTGAGGCAGCAAAGGATAAGGGCTGGGATAAGATTACCGCCATCGGCATCATGGGTGTGCAGGGCGACTCCACCTCGGAGGCACGCATTGCAGGCTTTAAGCAGGGCATTGCAGAAGCTGGCGGCGAATATCTCTCTGCGGAAACCCAGTACGCAGACGGCGTAGCCGACAAGGCTGTTACCAGCATGGAGGCCATCATTCAGGCACATCCGGAAGGCGTTGCTATCATCGTAGCTAATAACGATGATATGGCAGCCGGTGCCGCCCGTGCCGCAGCCGTATTTCCGGCATACAAGGACACCATCTTTGTCGGCGTCGGCGGCAATCTGGCGGGCATTGATGCTATTCTTGCCGGTCAGGAGACCATGACCGTCGCCGTTGACGGCTACGATGTTGGTTATCTCGGCGTGCAGGCCGCAGTCGATGCGCTCAACGGCAAAAAGCTGGACGAGTTCATTGCGACTGATGCTACCGTTGTAACGGCTGACAACGCCGCAGAACGCCGCGCTGAGGTAGAAAAGCGCCTGGGCCAGTGACCGAATCTCTGTATTCCAACGAAATAGAAATGCGGAAAACCGCCTCTTCAAAAGGGGGAGGCGGTTTTCCGCGCCCAAAAATTAGCCCACACAGTAAAAAAACAAGGGGGAAACAACAAAATGGCATTTACTGTCGCAACCTTTATCGCGTTCACCGTGCTTGTCGCGGTGCTCTCGTGGTGGAAAACACGCGATGACGACCTGTCCACCAAGGAAGGCTACTTCCTCGCAGGCCGCGGACTGCCCGGCATCGTTATCGCCGGTTCTCTGATGATGACCAATCTTTCCGCAGAACAGCTTGTCGGCACGAACGGACAGGCATTTGCGGGCAACATGAGTACGATGGCATGGGAGGCCACCTCGGCGTTCGCGCTGATCGTGCTGGCGTTCGTGTTCCTGCCCAAGCTGCTGCGCGGCGGCATCGCAACCATCCCAGAGTTCTTCGAGATGCGCTACGATACCTTCACCATGCGCCTGTTCTCGCTGCTGTTTCTGATCGCGTATGTCGTTACTATGCTGCCGACCATCTTGTATTCGGGTGCGGTCGCACTGGTTAAGATTTTTGACCTCGAGAGTATGTTCGGCATCAGCTATTTCAGCGCCATCACCATTATCTGCATCGGCACCGGCATCATCGGTATGTGTTATGCGGTATTCGGCGGCTTGAAAGCCGTTGCCTACTCGGACACCATCAATGGCGTCGGTCTGATCATCGGCGGTTTCGCTATCCCGATCCTCGGCATTCTTGCCCTCGGCGAGCTGGACGGCGGCGGCTTCATGGCCGGTCTGGATCACCTCATCTCCGCAACGCCGGAAAAGATGAACGCATGGTCCGCGCCGAATGCACTTCCGCCGGAAGTACCGTGGCCGCTGCTGCTGACCGGTATGTTCGTCAACAACCTGTTCTACTGGGCGACCAACCAGTCCATCATCCAGCGTTCTCTGGGCGGCAAAAACCTCGCTGAGAGCCAGAAGGGCGCAATCTGGGCCGGTTTCTTCAAGTGCCTTGACGTATTTGTCATCGTTCTGCCGGGCATCATCGCGTTCCAGCTGCTGGCTGCGGGCGGCCAGATGGACACCTCGGTCGGCATGGCGGCTGACCAGGCCTACCCGCTTCTCGTTATGGAAGTGCTGCCCAAGCCGCTGATGGGCTTCTTCGCAGCCGTTATGTTCGGCGCGATCCTGTCCTCGTTCAACTCGGTGCTGAATTCCGCATCCACTATCTTCACGCTGAACGTTTGGCAGCCCATCTGGGGCAAGCAGGCCTCCAACAACAAGGTTGTTAAGGTCGGCCAGATCTTCGGTACGATTGTCGGCGTGGTTTCCATCGCCATTGCACCGTTCGTTATGTTCTTCGGCACCGGCATTATGAACTTCATCAATGAGTGCTGGGGCTTCTTCTCCATGCCGCTGCTGACCGCTGTCCTGTTCGGTCTGCTGAGCAAAAAGGCGCCTGCCATCGCTCCAAAGATTGTTATTCCGATCCACATCGTGCTGTACGGTCTGACCAAGGTCATCCCGTTCTTCAGCCGGTTCCACTATCTGTATGTTGTATTCGCACTGTTCGTTCTCGAATGTATCATCTATGCAATCTGCATCAAGGTAAGTCCGCGTCAGCTGGCGTGGGAGATGCCGGATGCCAAGGTCATGGATATGACCCCCTGGAAGAGCGGCAAGGTCTGGGCGATTGCCGGTGCGGCAGTTGTTGCGATCATGTACCTTATCTTTTCGCCTCTCGGCATCGGCGCATAACGTCCGACTCCCCGTGCGCTGCTGCCGTTAGACAGCGCCGCTGTGTCCCTCCACAGTGGCGCAAAAGGCTCCTGTGTCTTATGACGCAGGAGCCTTTTGTTATTGCTCACACCAGCTGTTCAAACCGCTCAAAGAACAGGAACAGCGTATCGCCGCTCATAGCCAGCGCACGGACACATATGCCCTGCACCGCGCGGCTTGCACCGACGATACCGTCCGGCAGGATATCCTTCTGCCGCGCAAAATCAAAGATTTCGTCCTCTTTTCCGGGCGCATAGACATAAAGCACGCCCTGATGGGTAAATCCCTGCCACTGCCCCAGTCCGGTATAGCCGCGTCTCTCAGGCTGCACGAGTGTATGCTCTGCAAACACCGGTCGATTATCCAACGTGACGCGCAGCCGGTTCTCGAACCGCCGCATGGCAAACCGCTCACCGCAGCCGGTGCGTCCGCAGGTGAACACATCCGCGCACAAAAAACGGCTGTTTTTCTGCAGATTGACCGTCATGCTGCCGCGATAATCACTGCCCGCAAACGGAATGACCGGCTGCGGCAGAAAGCACACGCGCCCATTCTCTCCAACCTCGATGGAAATGTGTCTGCGTGCCTGTCTGTCTCCGGTGTTGAATACCTTCTCGAAGCCTTGTGTTCGAGCGGACACATCCGAGCCATCCCCGAACGTGTACTGCGCGTTGATGCTGTCGCCCGCGAGCAGACCCACCGAGGCCGCATCAAAATCAGGTCGGTATGCCCGCCATTGTACAGCGGCCGCATGATCTTGTACGGCGCGGTGAAATACATATCCTCGACCTGTGTGCGGCCGTTTTGCCGCGCTGTCTGTACAAAAATGCGGCTTTCCATCACTTGCCCTCGAACAGCACGTCGGATTTGATCCACGCAATGACTTTATTCAGTCCTTCTCCGCTTACCAAATTGGTAAACAGGAATTTGCGTCCCTCCCGCATGCGTGCGCTGTCGGACGCCATCACTTCCAGACTCGCCCCGACCTTGCGTGGAATTTTCTCGCCCTGCGCCACATCAATGACGTAAATAGACGCATCCGCCAAGTCCGGACTGAACGTTGCAGACAGGTTGTCGCCGCCGGACTCGATGAAGATGATCTGCACATCCGGAAACCGCTCCGCCATCTCATCCACTGCTTCCAGATTCATCGAGCAGTCCTCACGGATGGCGGTGTGCGGGCAACCGCCGGTCTCCACACCAACAATGCGCTCGGGCGGCAGACAGGAGTTCTTGATTAGAAATTCCGCATCCTCACGGGTGTAAATGTCGTTCGTGATGACGCAAATGCTGTATTCCTTGCTCATACGGCGGGTCAAACGCTCAATGCGTGCGGTTTTGCCCGATCCGACCGGACCTCCGATGCCGATTTTTACAAAGCTCATAACTGATTCTCCTCAACTCATGTACAGTCTCGAATAGAGTGTTTCGTGCTGCATGGCGAAAATGTCAAACGCCGGACCGCCTATGCCGAGCTCATCCTCGATGACGGAAAGCGCGGTTCGCACGGCGTCCAGCAGCTGCGGAAAACTCTCGCGCAGAACGCGCTGTGCTTCCAGCTGACGCAGCGGCACGCACTTGGCCGCGTGCGTCTCGTGTGCGTCAAAGCCGAGGTGCTGCAGATACAGCAGCGTCGGCTCGTCATACGGCACGGTCACGCGGTCCGGCTCGATTTTGAGCGACAAGTGCCGGTTGCCCATTTCAAAGCACAGCCGGCCCATCTCCTGCATGGAGGAAACGCGCGTTTCGATCAGCCGTGACGGTGCAATCCGCACCGCATACACCTTGCCGTTCTCCCGTGCAAGAATATCGCCATCGTGCAGCGGCTCACCGACGCACACACCGAATTCCGTACCGTCCTCGGCAGTCTTGGCGATGCGCTTCTTTTCGGTCTCGAACCACTCAAACGGAATATTGACGACGGTTTCGGTCACGCCGTCCCGTACATTGCCTAAAATATGCTCTGCGATCATGTTGCTTTTCCTCCTCAGAACAGAAAATACCGCTGTGCGAGTGCCAGTTCAGAGAACGGCTCACATGTAATCTTTTTGCCGTCCACCGTCACCGTGTAGGTCTCCGGATCGATCCGAACGTCTGCCAGCGTGTCGTTATGGCGCATATCACGCTTGTTGATGTCGCGGCAGTGCGAAACCGGAAGTACCACTCGCTCCAGTCCCAGATGTCCGGCAATGTCGTGGTCGTACGCCCACTTAGAGACGAACGTCACACAGCTTTGCGACAGTGCCTTGCCGTGTCCGCCGAACATATCGGTGTAGACCACCGGCTCAGGCGTCGGAATGGATGCATTCGCGTCTCCCATGCGTGAAGCCGTAATCGTACCGCATTTGAGCACCATTTCCGGCTTCGCGCCGAACAGCGCAGGCTGCCACAGCACCAGATCAGCCAGCTTGCCGACCTCGACCGAACCGACATACTCGGAAATGCCGTGCGTCACCGCCAGATTGATCGTGTACTTGGAGATGTAACGCTTGACGCGGTTGTTGTCGTTGCGGGCACAGTCCGTGTCCAGCGTGCCGCGCTGCTTTTTCATCTTATCTGCTGCCTGCCAGGTGCGCGTGATGACCTCGCCCACACGTCCCATCGCCTGCGAATCGCTCGACATCATGGAGAAAATGCCCATATCGTGCAGCACGTCCTCTGCCGCGATGGTTTCCGGCCGAATACGGCTATCCGCAAAGGCAATATCCTCGGGATTGGATTTGTCGATGTGGTGGCATACCATCAGCATGTCCAGATGCTCGTCGATGGTGTTGCGGGTATACGGCATGGTCGGATTGGTCGAGGACGGCAGAACGTAATCGTACGCCGATGCACGGATAATGTCCGGCGCATGACCGCCGCCTGCGCCTTCCGTTTGATAGGTGTGAATCGTACGCCCGTGAAAGGCGTTTATCGTGTCCTCGACACAGCCGGTTTCGTTGAGCGTGTCCGTGTGAATGGAAACCTGCACATCGTACCGCTCCGCGACCGACAGACAGCAGTCGATGGCGGCAGGTGTGCTTCCCCAGTCCTCGTGCAGCTTGAGACCGGCGGCACCGGCCTCGATCTGCTCGGCGAGCGGACCTGCTGTCGAGCAGTTGCCCTTGCCGAGAAACACCACGTTAATCGGTAAATCTTCCGCGCTCTGCAGCATGCGTGTAATATGAAACGCACCCGGCGTACAGGTGGTGGCGTTCGTGCCGTCTGCCGGACCGGTGCCGCCGCCGATCATGGTCGTGATACCGGAATACAGCGCCGTGCGCACCTGCGTCGGAGAAATGAAATGGATATGGCTGTCAATGCCGCCTGCGGTCAGAATCAGCCCCTCGCCTGCAATGGCCTCGGTAGATGCGCCTACGATCATGCCCGGTGTAACCCCATCCATAATATGCGGATTGCCGGACTTGCCGATGCCGGAGATTTTGCCGTCCTTAATGCCGATATCCGCCTTGTAAATGCCCGTACAGTCCACGATGAGCGCATTCGTGATAACCGTATCCAGACATTCCTTGTCCGTGTGCGTGCATGACTGTCCCATGCCGTCGCGCAGGCTTTTGCCGCCGCAGAACTTGGCCTCGTCGCCATACACGGTCAGGTCCTTTTCCACCTCGATGAGCAGTGAGGTATCGCCCAGACGCACACGGTCCCCCGTCGTTGGGCCGTACATCTGCGCGTAATCTCTGCGGGAAAGCTCGATCATTTGTCCTCGTCCTCCAATCCCAGAAAGCCCTGCCATTTTGCCTGCGCGAATGCGGTGTCGCGCACGGTAAAGTCGTCAAACGAGCCGTTCACCAGTCCGTTCAGGCCATAGCCCTCACGCGTGCCGCCGATTTTAACCAGCCGCACGGTCTTGGTCTCGCCCGGCTCAAAGCGCACGGCCGTGCCGGACGGAATGTCCAGCCGCATACCCCAGGAAACTTTGTGGTCGAACCGCAGACGCTTGTTGACCTCGAAAAAGTGAATGTGTGAGCCAACCTGTATCGGACGTTCTGCCGTACTTGTAACGCTGATTTCAACCGTTGGACGGCCTTCGTTCAGGCAGATGGTGCCGCCCTCGGTCAGCACCTCACCCGGAATGAACGCCTGTTTTGCCGGAATCGGATCGTGCACAGTCACCAGCTTGGTGCCGTCCGGGAAGGTGGCTTCGACCTGGATTTCGTGAATCATTTCAGCCACGTCGTCCATCACGTCGGCGGCGGAGAGCAGCTTTCGGCCTTCCTGCATAAGTTCTGCCACCGTTTTGCCGTCGCGTGCCATCTCGGCAATCTCACTCGAGATGTACGCAATGGTCTCCGGGTAATTCAGCTTTACACCGCGGGAACGGCGTTCCTTTGCCAGATTTCCGGCCAGATGCAGCAATAATTTATCGGTCTCGCGCGGAGTTAATCGCATGATTTTCGCTCCTTTCGGTCAGGCTGCGACTTTCGCCGTGCGCGTTAGGATTGCACCGGTCAGCACCGCAAATACAAACACAGCCGCACAGCCAATGAGACCGGCCGCACCGGAGGTCAGCGCATTTTCTACGGCACGGAATGCGTAGTCCGGCAGCAGTGTCGTTGCGGAATGTGCTTGCGATATGCATAAATAGCCCTCCTGATTTTTGTTGATTCTATGATTTATTCCTGCGGAAAATACAAAAACACAGTCGCACCGTTGTTCACTTCACCGGTCATGCGGATTTTGCCGCCTTGCCGCTCCATAATGCGCTGCGCCATCGCCAGACCGACGTCCGTGCCCTCGAATTCGCTGTTATCGTGCAGACGCTGAAAAATCCGGAACAGCCGGTCGGCGTACTGCATATCAAAGCCTGCGCCGTTGTCGCGGACGGCGATAACCGTGAAATCGTCCTCCTCGCCTGCCGTGACGGTGATCTTCGCGTTTTCACGCCCGCGTGTGAACTTAAACGCATTGCTGATGATGTTTTTCAGCAGCATGCACATAACGCTGAGCGGACTTTTCATATCGTGCGACACAGCCGAACAGAAGCGGTCCAGCTCCTTATACGCCGTGCGAAGCGCCTTGTTCTGCCGCGCAATGCGCAAATGTGCCGAAATACGCGCAAGATACTCTGCGCGTACAAACGGCTTGGGAACATAATCACAGCAGCCTGCGTCAAATCCGGCGGTAATAACCTCGGGTGCGGTCTCTGCGGTGACGAAGATTACCGGAATTTCGCTTGTCTGCCTGTTTTCCTTGATGCGGCGGCACAGCTCCAGTCCATCCATGCCCTCCATGTGGATATCGAGCACGATCAAATCCGGCCGACGCTTTTCGAGGAATGCGAGCGCCGCCCGTCCGCTTGTGGCGGCGTGCACGCGGTAGCCCTGCTGCCGCAGGATCGTGCCCGCAAACGCCAGATGGTCGGGCAGGTCGTCCACGATGAGGATATGCGCCGTGCTTTCCGACAGCTGCTCCCCGCTCATGCGGTCATCAGACGCTGAACGTGAGCGCCGTCTGCCTCAGCGGTCGTACTGCTGTAAATCAGCGCACCCTTTTCCATCGCATGCAGCTGCGTGGTGTTTTCGAGCACGAAATCCAGATACTGCTCGACCAGCAGCACAGTCAGTCCCAGTTCCTTGTTGACGCGCTGAATCGCCGTGCCGATATCCGCGCTGACGGACGGCTGAATGCCCTCGGTCGGCTCATCGAGGATGAGCACCTTCGGGTCCACGACCAACGCACGCGCAATGGCGAGCTGCTGCTGACCGCCCGAAAGATCGCCACCTCGCCGTGCGGCAAACTTCGGCAGAATGGGAAACAGATCGTAAATGTAATCCGGCACCTTGCCGTGCTTTTTCTGCGCATAGAGCGCCAACTCCAGATTTTCCTGCACGGTCATCTGCGGGAAAATATCGCGGCTCTGCGGCACATAACCCAGTCCGGCGGCGGCTCGCTCGTAGGTCGGACGGCGGATAATATCCTCGCCGTCCAGTTCGATCGCGCCGTGCGGCGTTTTCACCAGACCCATGATGCTCTTGAGCGTGGTGGACTTGCCCACGCCGTTTCGCCCGATCAGACCGACGATCTCGCCCTTGGGTACGTCGAGCGTCAGCCCGCTCACGATACAGCTTTCGCCGTAGCAGCTTTCCAGTCCTCGAATTTTCAGCATTGTTTTCACGTCCTTTCGCTCAGCTTGCGGCCTTGCCGCGTCCCAGATAGACGCCTGCACGGTCGCATCGGCCAGCACCTCGTCCACCGTGCCCTCGGTGAGCACCTTGCCCTCGTGCAGCACGGTTACGATGTCCGCCGCCTGCCGCACAAAGTCCATGTCGTGCTCAATGACGATGATGGTGCACCCCTTTTGAATCTCACGCAGGATTTCGCCGGTTTTGAACGTTTCCGGCTTGCCCATGCCTGCCGCCGGTTCATCGAGCATGATGATCTCCGGCTGCTGCACAAGCTGCATGCCAATCTCGAGCCACTGCTTCTGACCGTGCGCCAGAGAACCCGCCCGCGTCTGCGCCTTGTCGAGCAGACCGACCTTATCGAGCACGCGGTCGATCTGCGCCAACTCGTCTGCTGTCGGTCTGCCGAACACGCTCGGCACTTGAAACTTGCGGCCGACACCCTCGCGGACGATTTTATACTCCGGCATACCGGTCAGGCGCACATCCGCGCGGCTCTCCGGATGGAAGATAACGCTGCCTGCGGTCGGCTTGGTCTTGCCGCAGATGATATCGAGCAGCGTGGTCTTGCCTGCGCCGTTCGGTCCGATGAAAAAGTGGATGGAGTGCCGCTTGACGGCGGCATTGACCTCGGTCAGCGCGTAAAAGCCGTCAAAGCAGACCGAAATATCCTTGATATCCAGCACTGTGCTGTTTCCTGCCATGATTTATGCTCCTTTCTGCGCCTTCTGCGTCAAATCGACCTTGGGCTTGCGTTCCTTGTGCAGCAGCACCGGAATCTGCTCGCAGAACAGACCGACCAGACCGCCCTTCATAAACAGGATGGTCAGCACGAACACTGCACCGATGATGTACTGCCATACATCAACCAGTCCGCCGGAGGACAGGTTGTACTCACACAGATTGATGAGAAACGCGCCCGATGATGGTGCCTCGTCCGCCGACAGCGACCCATATAACCATGGTGATGGAGTACGAAATGGTCATCTGCGACGGCGTGATCGAGCCGTTGAAGTTGACGAACACCGCGCCTGCCACAGCCGCCATGATGGCAGAGAGCACATACGCGAAGGTTTTGTAATGGCTGACCTGATAGCCGGAAAAGTAGGTGCGATTCTCACCGTCGCGGATGGCGACAAGCAGCTTGCCGAACTTGCGCGTGGTGAGGAAACGGCAGAGCGCGTAGGTGAGCACCATCAGCAGCAGCGCACCGTAGAACAGCAGGAACATGTTGCCGCGGTTTTTCTCGCCGCGGATGCTGCCGAGCACAGTCTGGATCTCCGTGATGCCGACATTGCCGTTCGTGTACGGCGACAGCGCGATGAAGATGGAGTACGCCGCCCAGGTCAATGCCTGCGAAATGATGGAGAACTACACGCCCTTGACGCGGTTTTTGAAGATAAAGCAGCCGATCAGGCCGGAAACGACAGTCGGCACGATAAACAGCATAACAATCGCACCCGGAAGATTCTGAAACGGCTTCCAGATCATTGGCAGCTCGGTCAGCCCGCCGACATGCATGAAATCCGTGATGCTGCCGCCGGTCGCCTGCAATTTCAGGTACATCGCCATCGCGTAGCCGCCGAGTGCGAAATACAGGCCGTGGCCAAGCGACAGAATGCCGGTGTAGCCCCAGATGAGGTCAAGTCCCATAGCCACAATGGCAAACGCAATGCACTTGCCGAGGTACAGGATGGTCGAGCTTGCCGTCAGCACGCCGCTTTGCAGCAGCAGCGGCATGGCCGCCAGCACGGCAACAATTACGGCAAGGCATAGATTCATGCCCTGCTTTTTGAGCAGTTTCATCGGTTTCTCCCTCCTTAATCATCCAGACTGCGGCTGCGAATGGTGAACAGACCCTGCGGACGCTTCTGCAGGAATACGATCACAAGCAGCAACACGATTGCCTTGGCAATGGTTGCCGAGGTATAGTTTTCTGCAAAAATACTTGCGCCGCCAATAGCCGTCGAGCCTACGACCGTACCAAGCAGGAACGTCGCCGCAAAGGCGAGCGGCAGCGCTGCGATGTAGTACCAGTCGCGCATGGAGCTTGGCAGAAATGCCGCGAACAGCTGCTGGGTGACGTAGGTCATGTATGCGCCGATCATGACGAACTCACCATGCGCCATGTTGATGACGCGCATCAGTCCGAACGTGATGGCAAGTCCGAGCGAGGTCAGCAGGATAGTAGTTCCAGGAAACCATGTGCCCCTTGAGGATGTCTGCGCCGATGGTAGCTACCTCCTCCTCTGCAATGGAGAATGACATGGTCGGATAGGTTTCTGCGGTGTAGTTCTTCTCACTCATCTGCTTGAAGAAGGAAACGTTGCCGGTGCCGTTCAGGGTGTTAATGATAATATCCGGCTTCGCGGCCTCGATCTTGGCGATGATAGCGGCAAAATCGGTCTGATCCATGTCGGCGTATTCCTCACCGACTACATTCGCGCCTGCGGCCTTGACCTGCGCCTCGATGATCATATTCGCGGTGCGCGGGAACACATAGTCCGAGCCGAGCAGGAAGAATTTCTTGTAGCCCTTATCGAGCAGATACTTGATGGCCGGAACGATCTGCTGGTTGGGTGCTGCGCCCGTGTACACAATGTTCGGCGAGGACTCCATGCCCTCATATTGTACCGGATACCACAGCAGTGCGTCGTAGTCCTCAACGATCGGCTTTACCGCCTTACGCGAGGAGGAGGTCCAGCAGCCGAAGATGGTCGCTACGCCATCGCTGTCGATCAGCTTTTCGGCCTTGGCAGCAAAGGTGGAAGGCTGGGATGCGCCGTCCTCCTCGACGTACGCAATCTGGCAGCCGTTGATGCCGCCGGCCTTGTTGATCTCGTCGATGGCAAGCACCTCCGCGTCACGCACGGACATTTCGGAAATCGCCATTGAGCCGGTCAGCGAGTGCAGCAGGCCGACCTTTACAGTGCCACCGTCCGCGGAGGAATCCGCGCTGTCTGCCGCCGGTGCAGAGGAACCGCCGCCGCAGGCGGTCATGGTTGCCAGCAGTGCGGCGCAAACCGCGCCTGCCGAAAGTCTGTGAAGCAGGGAATAATTCATATAAAATCTCTCCTTTACTGGATTGGTTTACGAATTTGAGAATGAAAAAAAGCCGAC
Source organism: Butyricicoccus sp. AM27-36 (assembly GCF_003480945.1). Classification (NCBI taxonomy): domain Bacteria; kingdom Bacillati; phylum Bacillota; class Clostridia; order Eubacteriales; family Butyricicoccaceae; genus Butyricicoccus; species Butyricicoccus sp. AM27-36. The sequence goes on along the minus strand of NZ_QUJR01000006.1, from coordinate 138,476 downwards.
CCGCACAGCACCTGCCGTCCCGGATCGACCCCATTGTCGAATCTTGTTTACTTAGGGCAATACCGCATAATTGGACAAGAGCGATTTGCGAGTAAATTTTGCGTACTGACGAGGCACGGTTTTGCGGTAATACTTGACGTATTACCGTGAAATCTCGGCAGCGCGGACGGAACTCGCGCAAGGAACCGAAGCCAAAGTCAGGGCACAAAATTTCCGAAAAGCGCCGCAGCTTTAATTGTGCGGTGTTGCCTTAGTATAAAGCGTCCTCACCGAACTTGATGCGCGCCGCCTGAATGATCAGCCGCGCCGCGTCCTCGCGCGACAGCCTGCCGGTGTTCACCGTCAGGTCATACAGCGTGGGATTGGTCCAGTCGTCGCCGCCGGTGTAGTATTTGTAATACTCTGCGCGGTACTGATCGGTTTTGACGATCAATTTGTTTGCCTGTTCTGCGGTTACGCCGGATTTCTGCATGATAGACTCCACGCAGGTCTTGCGCGGCGCTTCCACATACACGCTGAGCACGTTTGCCCGATCCCGCAGGATATGGTTGGCGCACTTGCCGATGATGATGCACGGCTTTGATTTTGCCAGTTCTCTGATGATCCATGCCTGAATGCGAAACAGATTGTCGTCAGAAACAAACTTGCGGTCGCTCGGCGCATACGCGCGGTCGATATCCGGCGCTTTGCGAATGAGCCGCAGCAGACTCGGCCTGCAGCCCGTGATGTCCTGAAAGATGCGCGTGAAGTAGTCCGGCGAGGCAAAACCAAGCCGTTCGCTGATCTCGCCAGCCTTGTCCGTGCTTTCTCGCAGCAGCTGCCTTGCATACGCCACCCGCACCTGATTGTACAGCGCACCGAACGCCATTCCGGTATAACTGCGGCACTGCTTGCCGAAATAGTCCTTGCTCAGCCCGAGATGCTCGGCGGCCTGCTCCATCGTGATCACGCCATTCAGGTGTGCCGCCAGAAACGCTGCCAGCGTGTGCACAAAGCCGTCCTCCTGCACCGGAATGCCGAGAGTCTCGAAGGTTTCGCGCACGAGCGCGTACTGGCTGTCCTCGTCCGTGTGCGCCGAGAGCGACTGCGCCGCGCGGCTCAGTACGGCGTTCAGTTGTTTCTCGCGGAAGGGTTTTACGATGTAGTCGAACGCACCAAGCACCAGTCCTTCCCTTGCGTACTCAAACTCGCCGTAGGAGCTGACCAGAATGACCGGCGTCTGTATCCCGCGTCGGCGCAGCTCGCGCAATAACTCCAGACCGTCGATGAACGGCATACGGATGTCGGTCACAATGAGGTCGAAACGCTCCTTGTCCATCTGCTCGAGCGCCTGCTTGCCGTTGACGGCCTGCGCCGCCAGACAAACCCCATTCTCCTGCCATGCGTGCATGTGCGCATACACATAGCGCAGCGCCTCATCGTCCTCGACCAGTAAAATGCGATACATGTCCTCACTCCTCTTTTTCGTCCAGCAGCTTCGCCGCTCGTTCAAAATCATAGCGCTCGAGCGCTTCCGACAGCCGCGCAAACCGCTCGGGCGGCATGGTATGCCGCAGGCTGCTGCCATGCTGCTCGAACCACTGCACGGCGGAGAAATCGTAGTTTTCCACCAGCTTTTTCAGCTTTCTGGCGGCCTGTTCCATCGGTTTTCCGAGCGGTTCGGTCTGGGTTTCCGCAAACGACCGCAGCTCCTCTATCGTGCGGTCGAACACCTCGGTAAACTGCGGCAGCGTGTTCATTCTGCCGTGGTGCACCTCGTCGAGCAGCACACGGCTGGCACCCGACAGCGCGTCGCACCCAAGGTTGCCCGCAAGTCCGATGAGATCATGCAGCAGCGCACGCGCGTTCGCGGGACGGCCATGCTCCAGATGCAGCCGCACATACTCCGCCGAGCAGCTGTGCGCCCGCAGAAACCGGCTCCGCCAATGCAAAATCCATTGCAAACCGGAATGTCGAACCGAGGCCTTCCCTGCTCTCAAGTGTCAGCTTGTGCGTGCCCCTGCTCGCTGTTTCCACAATGCGCCGCACGATAACCAGTCCCAGACCGGCACCGCCGTACTTGCGTGTCACGCTGCTGTCTGCCTGCTCGAATGGCTCGAAGATACGCGCCTGATCCTCGTCACGGATGCCGATGCCGGTATCTGCGACCGCAAACGCAATGGTGACACCATTTTCATCCTGCTGCACGGTCTTGGCGGCGATGGTGACGCTGCCGTGCTCGGTGAACTTGACCGCGTTGCCTGCCAAATTGACCAGCACCTGCCGCAGACGGGTCGGGTCGCCGCTGACAGCCTGCGGCAGCTTTCCCTGAATATCCAATTTCAGCGTCAACCCCTTTTGACGCGCGCTGTGCTCGAGCATATCGCGCGCGGCGTGCAGCAGCGCCGTCGGGTCGAACACGACCGCCTCAAACGTCAGCGCGCCTGCTTCGATCTTGGAGCTGTCCGGCGGTTTTCCAGTTCGCGTTCCAGTGTCGCCCGCAGACGGTTGAACATCTGTCCGAACCGGTACGGTTCGCTCGCGCCACACGGCATAACGCACACCCGCATCCGATCTGCTGCCGCACCGGAGAGCGCATCCGTGTACCGGCGCAGCGGCACGATATACAGCCGCATCAGCAGCCACAGCACCGCTGCAATCAGCACCAGTGAGCACAGCAGACAGAAAATCTGCACCTCGGAGGCGGTGCGGCGTCCGGCGGTCGCGCGTGCGACTTCGTTTTTTAAACGATCTGAGGTCTGCTGCCGGAACTGCTCGATGGGCGACATAATTTCATACTTGGCCCGCTCATACGCCGCATCGTACAGGATTTGACGGGCGGTTTCGCGCTTTTGCACAGCGGAAAGCACAGTATCTGCACCGGAAAGCGGTGTTTCCGTCACACGGGTGACGTAGCTGTGCAGCGGCTCGTCCGGAAAATCATCTGCATTTTGCTCTGCCGCAGCGAGAATCAGGTGCATGGAACGGGTCTCGGTGTCGATGAGCAGATCCGAGCAGCGCTTGGCCTGCGCCAGAAGCGCGGCTTCTTCATCCGGCAGCTGATCGTTTTTCCAGTGTCTGAATTACCGCGTCTCGCTGTCTGGTGGCAAGAACCTCGGTCCAATAGTTGTTCAAATGGGTGATATCCTCGGTTTCGGCATACGCGCGGACCTCATTTGTCAGCAGGTCGGATGCATCGGCAAGCTGCTGCCCCAGCGCAATGAGAGACACCAGTTCATCCTTCGCCTGCGCCTCCTGCTGCACGCAGTCCACCATGTAGCGATTGCTGCCCAGCAGAATGCAGAGCACCGCCGCAAACGCACAAATAAAAAGAGCAAAGGCACTGTGAAGCACCTTTGCTCGATTGCTGCATATCATAACCATATCTATGTGAAAAAGTCAAGTGCGTGCACAGTCACACAGTCCGCGCCGAAAACGGTTCTGCATAAGCCGAACAAGGTGAAAAACAGTGTCATGAAATACTTTCGAGACGTTTATCCATCGCGCCTTGTATTGATATATTATTTATACATATTTATGGTTAAACCGCCCGCATCACGGCAATCCTAACTACCAGAAGGAGGAATTTCCATGACCAACAACTTTCAGTGTGCACAGATCTACCAGATTCTTGCGCTCAACGACGAAATGCTGAAGAGCGGCTGCATCACCCGCGACGAGCACGATTTTGTCCGCCATGTGCAGACGGACAAGCTGACCCGGCTGCACAGCACGCCGTAAGGAGCCGCCCAATGGACGTCCGCAGACTGGACGAAATGCAGGCACAGGGCCGCAGCATTTTCGATACCGAGCTTGCTGTGGCGTACTACGCCCGCGTTTCGACCGACAAAGACGAGCAGATCAACAGTCTCGGCAACCAGAAACGCTATTTTGAGGACTATATCGCCGCAAATCCGCACTGGACATTCGCCGGAGGCTATGTGGATGAGGGCATCAGCGGCACGTCTGTCGAGGGACGTGAGCAGTTTCTCAAGATGATCGAGGACGCGAAACGCGGCCGCTTTGACCTCATCGTCACCAAGGAAATCAGCCGTTTCGCCAGAAATACACTCGACAGCCTGCGCTACACGCGTGAGCTGCTGCGCTGCGGCGTAGGCGTGTACTTTCAGAACGACAACATCAACACCTTTGACAAGGATGCCGAACTGCGGCTCACCATCATGTCCTCCATCGCGCAGGACGAGGTGCGCAAGCTGTCCGAGCGCACGCGCTTCGGCTTTAAGCGGGCGCAGGAGAACAGCGTGCTGCTCGGACAGAACAATCTGTTCGGGTACAACAAGGTTGACGGGCGATTGGAGATTGTCGAGCCGGAAGCCGCCGTCGTCCGCGAGGTGTTCGAGCGCTATGCCGCCGGGGATCTCGGTCTTCGCGCCATTGCCAACGACCTGGACAGCCGCGGTGTACGCGGACGGCAGGGCAAGCCGCTTACCTACTCCACGCTGTACGGCATGATACGCAACCCGAAATACAAGGGCTGCTATGCCGGTCGGCGGTACGCCTCGCGCGACTACCGCGACAAGCGCAGCTACCGCCTGAGTGCAGACAAATGGCTCGTGCATGAGGACGACCGTGTGCCTGCCATCGTGCCCGAAGCACTGTGGGAGCAGGCTAACCGTCTGCTTGCCTCACGCGGCAAGACCATGAAGGCGCACGCGCAGGCATCCCAGAATCGCTACGCCTACAGCGGCAAGCTGATCTGTGCCAGGCACGGCACAACTTTCCACAGGCATGTGTATAAAAGCAAAAGCCGCGGCGAAATGGAGTGCTGGAACTGCAGGCTGTACCGCGAAAAGGGCAAAACCGGCGGCTGCAATTCCCCGACGGTTTACAGCCACGAGCTGGACCGCATTTTGGAGCGCGTATTCGAGCAGGTGACAGACGAGCGCTCAGCCGCCGTGCAGGAGTACATCGACAATCTCCGCGCCTTTGCCGCACAGCAGGACAACGCACCTGCCCTTGCTCAAGTCGAGCAGGAAATCGAAACCGTCACCAAACGCAAGGACAAGCTGCTCGATCTGGTGCTTGCGGGTGCGCTCTCCAACGACGAGTTCAAGCAGCGCAATGAGACCTGCAACGAGCAGCTTGCCGCCCTCGAGCAGCAGCGAACAGAACTACAGAACGCAGACAAGACACTAGAAGAACGTATCCGGCGAGTGGAAAACCTACGCCGCACCATCGAGGAACGGTGGCAGATGAGCTGCGGGTTCTCGCGCGAGATGTCCAAGGCGCTCGTTGACCATATCGTCGTTGACTCGGACGAGAGCAAAACCCGTATCTCGCTCGATATTTTCCTCACCACCGGTGCAGAGCCGATCGTATCTGAGACGCAAACCTCTAACGCGCAGCTGCAAATGCGCTTTCAGCGGGCGCGGTCCGGTTATCAGGGTGAGTACACGGTGACGTATCTCGTGCGCTGGCATTTGGAATAAAAAGCAGTGATACCTTTCCAATTGGGAAGCATATCACTGCTTTTATCCTTTTTTACAATTCCAGCGGAGCCAGTGTTGTCGTATCAATCGAGCGAATCGCCGACCGCAGCGGCAGCACCGCCGACGGCGAAACCGAAAGCTCGTCGATACCCATCGACAGGAAGGTTTCGGTCAACTCCGCGTCCGCGCCGAGTTCGCCGCAAATGCCGATCCAGATTCCGGCCTTGTGCGCGTTTTCAGCTGCCATGCGGATCATGCGAAGCACCGCCGGATGATGGGCATCAAAAAACCGGTCGAGACCTACACCCTGTCGGTCAACCGCCAGCGTGTACTGCGTCAGATCGTTCGTGCCGACCGAGAAAAAGTCTACCTCATGTGCCAGTTCTGCGCTCATCATGACGGCGGCCGGCGTCTCGATCATAATGCCGAGTTCCACCTTGTCCGCCATCGGCACACCTTCCTCCGCGAGTTCCGCACGAATGTTGCGACAGATGCGCTTGATCTCCTGTACCTCCCAGACCGAGGTGATCATCGGAAACATAATAGCGATTTTGCCGTAAGCCGATGCACGATACAGCGCACGCAGCTGTGTGCGGAACACCTCCGGACGGGTCAGACAGATGCGGATGGCACGCAGACCCATGGCAGGGTTTTCTTCTTTATCGAGGTGGAAATAGTCCGCCTGCTTGTCCGCGCCGATGTCCAGCGTTCGAATGATAACGCGCCTGCCGCCCATGCGCTCCGCGACCGTCTTATAAGCCTTGAACTGCTCGTCCTCGGTTGGATAGTCGCTGCCCTGCAGGTACAGAAATTCCGAGCGGAACAGGCCGATGCCGCCGCCGTCATTCTGCAGAACCGCATCAATATCTGCCGGAGAGCCGATATTGCAGTAGACCATCACATTCCGGCCGTCCTTGGTCACATTCGGCTTGCCCTTGAGTTGATCGAGCAGTTCTTTCAGCGCCTTCTCCTTGGCCTGCTTTTTGAGCAAACGCTCGCGCTCGGCGTCATCCGGTTCCACGACCGCCTCGCCGGTCTGGCCGTCAATGATGGCGTACTTGCCCTCCATTTCCGGCTGCAACGCATCTCCTGCACCGATAATGGCCGGAATGCCCATCGTGCGGGCCAGAATCGCCGTGTGTGAGTTCGCCGAGCCGCCTGCCGTGATGAAGCCCAGAATAAGAGCCTTATCCAGCTGCACGGTCTCGCTCGGCGCAAGATCATCTGCCGCCACGATACACGGCACATCGGACACGATGCCGCTTTCGCCTTTGCCGGTCAGAATACCGATCACCCGCGCGGAAATATCGCGGATATCCGCTGCACGCGCCTGCATGTAGCTGTCGTCCATCGCAGCAAACATTTCCGCGAACTGTACACCGGTGTCGCTGACGGCGGCCTCGGCGTTTACACGGTCGTTCTCAATCATACCCTCGATGCTCTCCACGAAATCCAGATCGTCCAGCATCATCTGGTGCGCCTCGAACAGCATTGCCGCGTCCTCACCGGCCTCAGCAAGTGCCTTGTCATACAGCTTTGCGAGCTGCTCCTTCGCCGTTTCCCGCGCTGCGCGGAATCGCTCCAGCTCTGCCGCAGTGTCGCTCGCCTCATGGCGCGGAATGACGCCGCTTGCTCTGCGGTAAAAGCTGATCGGGCCTGCCGCTACGCCTTTGGATACGCCTTTGCCGAAAATCTGCTCCATCTCGCTCACTCCTTACAGGTTCGCCTTGAAAAATGCCTCGATCTGCGCTGCCGCTTCCGCTTCGTCCTCGCCTTCCACTTCCACGCGAACGGTGTTGCCGTGCTTGATGCCCATGCCCATGATGGCGATCAGGCGGCGTGCATCCGCTTTTTTATCACCGAAATGCAGGAAAACCTTGCTTTTAAATTTCGCGGCCTCCTTCGCCAGCATGCCTGCCGGACGTGCATGAATGCCAATGGAATCCGTAATGGTGTACTCAAATGCTGTCATGATGAAAACTCCTTTTTTCTTCATTCAAATGGTGGATTGCGGCGAGAAATGCCGCTGCAACCTGCGGTTCGTGTCCATAAAAGTCCACTGTACCCGGTCGATACGGCGGCTTGTCCTCGCTGAGAAATCCGCTGCCGCCGGTGACGATCAAACCGTGTCTGCGTGCCAGTGTGTGATACCGCGCGGTATCTGCTTGGCTGTGACTGCCGTATGCTGCAATGCCGTCGAATGCCGCCACCGGAAAGGTGTCGTCCATCTCATTCGGCGGCACGAGCACGGCCAGTCCGCCTGCTTCGTGAATCGTGTGAATCGCCTGCTCGGCTGCAAACGACTGCACCGAATCGTTCCGCGTCCGCTCAATCTCGAGCAGCGCCGGACAGGTGATGTCAATGCCGATGCCGAGCGTGAGAAAATCCCGTTCCCGCCAGCGGCAGTCGAGTTCAATGCCGGGCACAATGCGCACACCGAGCTGTGCGCCGCGCCAGATGCATTCCGGCACACCGCTGACTGCCCGCCGGTCGGTCAAAGCCGCCAGCGTCAGCCGTTCCTCACAGCAGCGTTCGGCCAGTGCACGCGGCGAAAGCTCACCGCCTGCAGTCAGGCTGCTGTGGATTTGCAGATCGGTTTGTGCCATGGAAAGACCTCCGACAAGGTTCAGGATACGGGAAGGATTTCGGAAGGACAGGCCGCGTCCTCCGGGATAAACCAGCGCTGATGCACGCGTATCGCGCCAAGAATCGCATGGTTTTCGCAAAACTGCCGCAGTTCGGCGGCGGAAATGTGCCATAAAACCGCAGCTTCCGGAATGGTCATAAACGGCATGTCTCTTCCCCCTTCTGTGTTATTTGAATAGGTGATAGACCGCCTGTGCCACGCCGTCATGGTCGCAGTCTGCTGTGATGTATTTTGCCAGATCCTTGAGCGCCGCATCCGCGTTGCCCATCGCCACCGGCATCCCGACTGCGCGAAGCATTTCCGCGTCATTGTCGCTGTCACCGATGGCAACCATTTCATCCGGCGTGATGCCGAGCATCTCGCCTAAGCGGGTGAGCGCGCGTCCCTTGTCCGCACCGGCCGGCAGAATCTCAAAGTTGTCCGAGCCGGAGCTTGTGATCGTTAGACCCGGCAGCGGCCGAATCTCCGCAAGCGCCTGCTCGAGCACCTCGCGTTCGCCGAGGGCGTACACCTTGGTGACGTTCAGATGGTTTTTCCGAATCTCACCGGCGATATCCTCCACGACGATTTTGTTCGCATGAAAGCCCTCTACGCGGTAATTTGCGACAAAATCGCGGTTGGAATATTCATTGATATAGATTTTGCTGCCAACATAGATCATCACGCGCACCGGCCGGCTCTGCACCGTCTCGACCACCTTTGCGCCGATTTCGCACGGCATGTCCCAACTTTGCAGAATGCGCTCATCCGATGCAGTGGCAATCGCCGTGCCGCCCGCCGTGACCATCAAATCCTCGCAGGGCAGCTCACGGGCGAACTCCGCCGCTTCGCCGACAATGCGTCCGGTCGAGAGCACAACATGTACGCCGCGCTCCTTGACCCAGCCGAGCGCCCGCTTGACGGCGGGCGTGACCTCCTTGCAGGAGTTCAGCAGCGTGCCGTCCAGATCGAGCGCGAGCAAACGGTATTTCATGCCTGCACCTCCTCCGATATGGCGATAAATAGCATGTGCCACGCCGTCCTCGTCGCACGAAGCGGTCACTTCGTCGGCGGCTGCCCGTGCGATCGGAGAAGCGTTGCCCACTGCAATGCCCAGTCCGGCAGCGCGGAGCAGCGGCGCGTCAATGTCGTGGTCGCCGAGCGCCATCACCTCGTCGGGCGAGATGTGCAGCGAATCACACAGCACATGCATGGCCGTGTCCTTGCCCGCGCCTGCCGGTATGACCTCCAGATATTCGTCCTTGGAGCGCACGAGCGTCATCGGCAGGTGCTTCGCCTCCAGTACCGGAATCATTTCGTCAATCTGCGATTTCTCGCCCATGCAGAGCAGTTTGTGCGCGCCTGCGTCGCCCCAGTCTGCAAACAGAGTCTCCAACGGCGCGACGGTCGGCTGTACGCCGGTTATCTGCGTCTCGGCGCGGCTCCATTCATCCTCGGCGGCAATGAGCCAGTCGAGGTCGCGGTAAACGCTCAAGTGGATACCTCTCGCCTGCGTTTCCTGCAGGACAGCCTGCGCACATGCGCGGGTCAGGTGGCTGTCCGCCAGCCGGTTTTTGCCCGAGAGAATAAGTCCTCCACCGCAGCACACCAGCGGTCCATCCACGCCGAGCGCATCCCGAATCGAGAACACTGCCCGCGGCGGTCGTGCGCTCATCAGGCAGATGGTCACGCCGTTCTTCGCCGCAGACTGCACAGCCTCGCGGTTGGCGAGCGGCAGCTTGTGCGCCGAATTCAGAAGCGTGCCGTCAATATCCATGCACAGCAACCGATATTGTTGTTGATTCATCGCATTTCTTCCTTTATGACTGCTCTGCCGCCGACAAAATATTGGCGACATTGCGGTTTCCGTTGCGGATGCCCAGTCCGATCACAGCCGCGCAGACCGCGCACACCAGCGCGATAATCACGCCGCATACGCCGCCCGCAAAGCGCAATCCGCTGCCCGCGATGCCCCACCAGGCCAGCACCGCCGCGCAGGAGGAGAGCAGCATAGCGATTCGCTTCCAGAGGGAAAGCTGCCGAAGGGCCTGCTGCTGCTGTTTGGCCTCGTGCAGTAATGCGGTCTTGTTCATTGAGAAAACTCCTTTCCTGTACGGCGGCCGCTGAACGATTTCGTTCAGCGGCCAGAGGGGTGAAAGTGTGATATAGTCTGAGTGAAACGATTTTAGTATGCAAGCTGCGGATCAAAGAATCCAACCAGTACGCCGACCAGCGCAATGCCGACCAGCACGAGCATAACGGTCGTGGGCGCCATTTTCTTCTTACTCATCAGCCAGTAACAGAGCATAACGGTAGCCAGCGGCAGCATCTTGGGGAATATGGTATCCAGCACATCCTTTTGGAGAGAAATGTCACCGGGCAGGACGAGCGGCGTTGTGATCGAAATCCAGCTTGCGGCAACCGCGCCGATAACGACCGTACCGAGCATAATAATGCTCTCGCGGATGGCGTTCGCCTTTTCGCCGACGATCATCTCAACGGCCTTGCCGCCGAGCTCATAGCCCTTGAAATACAGCAGGCGCATGCCGAGGGTCAGAATGACGTTGTACGCGATGATGTAGAAGATCGCGCCGAGCGGCGAGCCGCCCGAGGATAAGCCGAGCGCAACGCCCAGCAGAATCGGAATCAGCGTGCCGACCAGCAGGCTGTCACCGATACCGGCAACCGGTCCCATCAGACCGGCGCGAATGCCGTTGATCATCTCGCCGTCGATGTCCTCGCCGTTGGCCTTGGCTTCTTCCAGACCGGCGGTCATGCCGACGATGACGGTGCCCAGCTGCGGCTCGGTGTTGAAGAATGCGGAATAAGTCTTGAGGGCTTCGGTCTGCTCCTCCTTGGTGTCGTACAGCTCCTCTACCAGCGGCAGCATGGCGCACAGGTAGCCGAAGGTCTGCATATGCTCCTGCGAAAAGCAGGTCAGATGGCCGTAAAACCAGTTGCGGAACGATTTGTTCAGCGCTTTCTTGGAAAGTTTCTTTTCTGCCATGATCAAATCTCCTCCTCATCGTCGTCAAATTCCGCTGCAGAGGCTGCAGCTGCGGGAGCGGCCTTCTGCAAAACAAGGATCTTGATGCGGTAGTTGATGACCGCAAAGAAACCGCCGACGATAGATGCCGCAATCAGGTTGAGGCCCATGCAAGCGGCCAGCGTGAAGCCGAATACGAATACCAGAATATCAACCGGCTTGGTCGCGACCTGCTTGAGCAGGATGGCGATACCGACTGCCGGAAGCAGCGAGCCGACGGTGAACAGTGTTTTCATTGCAACGCCGTCCATTGGCAGGTAGGCCTTCATCAGATCTACCATGCTGGTGCCGACCTTGGTGATGATAAACGTCGGAATAAACGAGCACAGGATGTGGGAAATCCACGGGAGACCCATATCGACCACATACAGCTTGCGCAGATCACCCTTTTCCAGAGCGCGCCAGCCCATATGCTGCCAAACGAGGTTTACGGTAGCTGTTCCGTAAAACAGCACGGTGCCGATGGTGCCGACAGCCGAACCGAGCGTTACCGCCATTGCCTGTCCCTCAGCGGATGCCGGGTTCAGACCCATGGAATGCACGGCAACCATGGAAAGCGGAATGCCGATGTAAGAGATCGCGCGAACGTCAGCGGAAACCGTGCCGCCCGGCGTTACCAGTGCGATGTATACGACCTGAATGGCCGCGCCGAGATAAATGCCCGTCTGTACATCGCCCATGATGAGGCCGACGATCAGACCCGCTACCAGCGGACGGCCCAGTGTGTAGTTGCCGAGCACCGTACCGCCCAGACCGGGCATGGATGCCAGACATGCGAGCAATCCGAACAATGCAGCCTGCCAAACTTGAACTTGCATAAGTTCTCCCTCTTTTCTTTTTTATTTTGTGAAATAGAATTTAGTAGCCGAACTGACCGCGGAACTTCTTCCAGTTGCCGATGGCGGCCTCCTTGATGAGCGCGAACTCTACTTCGTAGCCCTTCTGCATAATGGCCTCGAGTGCGTCCGCCTCCGGCTGGGTGATCGCCTGATTGTTGCCCAGCTTGGTCGCGCCCGGGCGGTCGTTGCACGGTCCGATGATAACCGTCTTTACCTCACCGGGATCAAAGCCGTCGTCCACGAGGATGCTCTTCATCGTGATCGGGTCCTTGGTGATGAGGAAGTAGCGATCCTTGCTGGCAAGCACCTTGCCGCACTTTGCGCGCCACTCGTCGAGCGTCCACACGAAAGTTTTCTTGTCGCTTGCGTTCTTGTACGCCGCCTTGAGCACCGGCGTGGTAGCCGCCTTGTCGTTTACGGCAATGAGGCCGTCGCACGGATACTCGAGCGCCCAGCGCGTGCAGGTCTGACCGTGGATCATACGGTCGTCAACACGAATAAAAGAGATTGACATAACTTTTTCCTCCTTAATACTGCTCTTTACTATTTTTATTAAGGCAATACCGCATAATTGAACAAGAGTGATTTGCGAGTAAATTTTGCGTACTGACGAGGCACAGTTTTGCGGTAATACTTGATGTATTACCGTGAAACTTCGGCAGCGCGGATGGAACTCGCGCAAGGAACCGAAGCCAAAGTCAGGACACAAAATTTCCGCAAAGCACCGCGGCAGTGCGACCGGAGCCTGCACAAGGAGCCGCCGCTTTAATTGTGCGGTGTTGCCTTAAATATCGTCGTCTTCATCGCCGCCGAGGTCAAACCGCTTGATCTGGTCCTTGGCCTCGCCGGTCAGTTCCTGTTCCAGCTCATCGAGCGGTGTCTCTGCATCCGCGAAGGCCGCCGTCAGTACGAGCGGCAGGTTCATGCCGCCGATGGCAAGCGTTTTGCCCAGCAGACCCTTTTCGGTGAGCACATCAAGTGCAGTTGTCAGCGGCGAGCCGCCGATGATGTCCGCCGTGAGGATGATTTCGTCCTCTGCGGTAATGTCCTTAACCAGCTCTGCGAAGTTGGCGCGGAAGGTGTCCACATCCATGCCGTCGAGCAGGCTGGTCGAGCGGATGTCCTCGCGGTCGCTACCTGCCATCATGCCGAGCGCGTTGTGCAGACCCGGTGCAAAGGTGCCGTGACTGACCAAAATCAGATATCTCATTTTCCGTTCCCTCTTTCCTGTTTGTTGAGCATAGTATACCGGATTTGGGGGAGCGTGAAATCTGTATTTTGTCATGACCCTCGTGTGATAATCGTCCTGTTTTTTCATGACAAATGTCATGCTGATTATCAAAATATGCAAATAAAATGCGCTCTGTCTGTGCGTGTTGCACAAACAGAGCGCGTATCGCGTTCGATATCGTCAGTTTTTCTGTAAATATTCCTGCACTTCGTGCTGTACTCTTTGCAGCTGGAGTGACAAATTATGCTCATCCTCCATCGCGGTCTGTACCAGTCCTTCGGTCAACAGCAGCGCCTGATCGTAATTGCGGAACCGCGGTGCCGCCACCGCCTGCTCCATGACATCCGACAGCATTTCCACGCCGGACCGGCTTTCGCCTGGTGTGTCCTGCCGGAGAATTTGGCGGGTTTTTTCCGAGTCAGTCACGCTCCGCAACGCGGACACGCTGTGCGAATCCGTAAACAGCATGGACTGATTGTCCGCATTGGCGGTCAGCTCGCGCAGAAACTGCCACGCGAGCGTCGTATGTGCCGAGCGGCTGCTGATGCCGGCCAGCACGGTGCTCAGCTCCGAGCTGTTGCTGCCCGCCGGACCGTGCGGCATCGGAATGCAGTCCCACGAGAAATCCGAGTAGCGCTTGATGCGCCACGGATACGGCTGATACGTCCGGTAATCCGAGAACAGGAACGGCCGGAACGCCACCCTGCCCTCATCAAAGTCCCGCGCAGAAGGCGCGGTCTCTGCGGTGAGCTTGTCCAGCCGCTGTGCAAACGCCACCGCCTGCACGGCTCTCGGCAGAGAGATCAGACAGCTGCTGCCGCCCTCAGTGAACAGCGATGTGCCGTTCGCGATCAGCGCATCCTGCCAGGTATATCCATAGCAGCCAAACTGATCGATTTCGCCGTCACTATCCGTGTCGTGCGTGACCTTGGCGCAGATGTTGTAAAAATCCTCCCACGTCCAGTCACCGGACGGCACAGCAATGCCTTCGCTTTCGAGCAGCGTCTTGTTGACGCACATCAGCGTCGGTACGCACTCATACGGCAGCGCGTACTGCACGCCGTTCTCCGCGCCGCTCTGCAGCGCCGCCGGATAGAAATCCGTGTCGGACACCGCCTCATCCTGCGCAAGATAGCCGTCCAGCGGCGCGAGTGCACCGAGTTCGCACAGCTCACCGAAATCCTCCGGCAGCACGAGGAACACATCCGGCTCACTGCCGAGCAGGTACTGGTCGATAAGCCACTCCGAGTAATCCCGTTTGAGGATGCCGCTTGTGTAGGTGACGTGCACATTCGGGTGTTCCCGCTCGAATCGCTCGATCGCCGCGTCGATGACGGCGTAGCAGTTGCCGTTTGGCGCATCCCAGTAGCTGCCCGCCATAAAGCCGAGTCGCAGTTCGACTGGACGTGTGCGGCTGTAAACGACCATCGTCAGGCACACCGCTGTCAGCACGATGATCGCTGTCAGACGCTTCGCCAGCCCCTTCATTGCGGACCTCCAAACGGACGGCCTGCTACGCCGGTCTGCACCGCCCAGATGGCAAGCTGCGTGCGGTCGCGCAGATCCAGCTTGCTGAGAATGCTGCTCAGATAGTTGCGCACCGTGCCTTCGGACAGGCAGAGCGCAGCCGCGATTTCCTTGTTAGACAGTCCGGCACCGACCTCACGGATGATGCGCCATTCGTTATCCTGCAAATCCTCAGTCTGCTTTTCGTCTACACCGATGGTGAGGTTGCCCTTGGCCATCCGCGCGAACATCTGCAAGGCTTTGCTTGCCACGTCCGGCGCGATAATGGAGCCGCCGCGCACGACCTCGCGCACCGCATTGGTCAAATCTGCAACAGACACACCCTTGAGCAGATATCCGGACGCGCCGAACCGCAGAGCGTTGAACACATACTCGTCATCGTCGAACGTGGTCAGCACAATCACCTTGATATTCGGATGCGCCGACTTGATCAGCCGCGTACACTCTACGCCGTCCACCTCGGGCATGCGGATGTCCATCAGCACAACATCCGGCTTTTCGCTGCGCACCAGTTCGATGGCCTCGCGGCCGTTTTTCGCCATGCCGACAATGGTAATATCGCTCTGTGCGTTCAAAACAAAGCCTAAACTTTCCCGAATCAGCTCCTGATCGTCTGCCAGCAGCACTTTAATCATATACATCACCCCATCTTAACGGAATTTCCGCGTGCAGCTCAAATCCGTTTTCACTCTTCACCTTTAACGTGCCATTTAACAGCTTAAGCCGCTCGCGCATGTGCCGCAGACCAAATCCCGGCTCAATTTTCGTGCAACCGCAGCCGTTGTCCGTTACCGTTATGTCAAGCCGACGCTCCTCCGCTGCAATGCGCACACGCACCGCGGTTGCGTGTCCGTGCCGGATAGCATTCGTGATGCTCTCCTGCACGATGCGGTACACCGCGTCCTCCTCGTCCGGCGACAGCCGCAGATCCTCAGCCTGCAGGTCGAGCATAATCTCCGCCTGCGAAGTCGCCTGCATTTCGGTGCACAGCTTCGCTATCGCATCTGTTAATTGCATGCGCTCAAGTGCATCCGGCCGCAGTGCCCGCACCGAACGGCGCACCTCATTCATGCCCTCACGAGCGGTAGCCGCAATGCGTTCCATCTGCTTTTTCGCCATCTCAGGCGAGATTTCCAGCATTTGCAGACATGCGTCCGCACCGGCGGTAATGCCGGTCAGCGCGTGGCCGAGCGTGTCGTGAATCTCGCGGGCAAGGCGGTTGCGCTCGCGCGTTTCGGCCATGCGTTCACTCTCGGCGGCGTAAGCCTTGAGCTGCTCGTTCATAACCGAAAGCTGATCGTTCGCCTGTTCCAGTTCGCCGTTGAGACGGCGTATTGCCGAATTTTCCTCGGTCCTCTGCCCGATGAGCACCACCATGTACACCACGAACAGGATAAGGTGCAGTGCGCCCAGCAAATCCACCGTGCTCTGCAAAAGCTGCCGCGTGTGCATGTCAAAATACAGCAGATATTCCGAAAACGGAACCGTGTGCAGCGCTCCTTGCAGGGCACCCAAACCGGTCAGCAGGAACAGCGCCGTCATGACGCCGAGAAACCGGCGGCGCGTTCTGCCGTGCAGGCCGTCGATCAAATCCACAACCACATACAGCAGCAGGCCGTTGTAGTCCAGATGCAGCGCAAAAATCACGCACAGCGCGAATAACGGCTCGGTCCAGCCGACGAAATGATAGCTGCGTCTGCGCAGTACACCAACCACAATGAGCGCCGCCATGCTGAGAATCGCTACGGTCAGCGTCCACGGCTTGGCCGGCAGCGCGCTTAAATTCTGCGTGAACGTCACACCGTCCGACTGCCGCGCCGCCAGCACCGGCGTCATGCCGAACACCCATGCGAGGAATACGCACACGGTGATATTCAGCAGCAGCATAATCCGGCGGAAAAACTGCAAACTCTGTGCCATACCGTCCCCCCTACTGCCAGCCGTCCATGTCGTAGCTGTTTACGTTGTCCCTGGTCACCAGTGCTACCGGAACCGTGATTTCCTTTTCGTAGTCCTCACCGTTTAAGATGGCGTAGACCGTCTGTGCGGTAATCTGCCCCAGCCGAATGGGTGACTGGGCCGCTGTCGCCGTCATAGCGCCCTCGCTGATCATGCTTTTCGCTTCGGGAGCACCATCCACGCCGTAAACCGCCGTATCCTGCAGCATGCCATGCTCCTGCAGAGCCGCCATCGCGCCGAGTGCGCTCGGGTCGTTAAGTGACATCACGGCGTCCGGCACAATGCCCTGTTCAAGCAGCTTGTCCATCTCCGGCATGGCGACTTCAAGCTGACCGGCGCTGTCCGCGCGACCGATGATTTGATAGTTGACGTCGGATGCCAGCGTATCGCAAAAGCCCTGGATACGGTCTCGGCCGGACTTGGTAGATGCGTGCTCAAGCAGCACGACCTTCGCGGAATCACGCGTGTTCATCAGGTGCTCCGCGCAGAGCACACCCGCACCGTAGTTGTCGGACGCGATCGTGCACGCTACCAAATCCGGGTTGCTGACCTGCGAGTCGATAACCACGACCGGTACGCCCGCCTTCTGTGCCTCCCGCAGTGCCGGCTCGATCTCACGATAGTCCACCGGATTGAGCACCAGCAGGTCGATATTTTCGTGCAGCAGATCGCGTATCTCCTCGTTCTGCCGCTCCTGATCGAGCGCCGGATCACGCGTCAGCAGAATATCGCCGCGGCTTTCGATCACCAACCGCAGTTCCTCGTCAATGACGCTGTAAAACGGGTTGTTCATCGTCATGTACGTTGTGCCGATGCGGAGCGGCTCGTCCGCCTGCGATACAGCCTGATGCGTCACGGCGGCAAGTCCGGCCACCAGCAGCAACGCCGCTGCCGCAAGGATTGGTCTTGTGCGCAACGGTATCCCGCCTTTCCCCTTAGTAGTTGATACCATTATAGCATAAATTTTTCCGGTGAAAAAGACGGATGTGATGGGTTTCTTGCGGCTTTGCTTCTCTATTGGTCAATCACTTGATTTTCCCTGTCCATCTTGACAAATCCGCACTTTTACCGTACGATAAGCGCAGAAATCATCCTGCAAATCACATCCTTTCGTTTGATGAGATACACATCTCACAGGCGCAGGTATCCCGATTGGAGAAGGGCGCACTGGAGCATATCCGCAAGCAAATTTAACAAATTGAGAATGGATCATGGAGGATGGAGAATAAAAGAAGCCGCCCGAAGGGCGGTTATTGAATAAACGCGCTTTGCGCGTTACCGAAATTCTCAATTTTCAATTCTCCATTCTCAATGAAAAAAAACAGCAAGTCCGACTGAACTTGCTGTTTTTCTTTACGCTGCCTGACTTTCGCCGGAGGCATAATCAATTTCCACGCCTGGCTGGACGTTATAGCAGTACACATTAAAGCAAATGCCTTCGCCGTCATCCTCGATCGACCACGCCTCCATCTGCACGCCCGAGGCAACAAGATTGCTGCCCTCAAACACCGGCGTGACCCGATAGAGCACATGGTTGCCGGTTTCCTTCACATAGTCAGCGACCATATTCTCAAACGGCAGCATACCCTCAATATTGAGGTATCGCGTGCCGGTGATCAGATTCTGCTTGTTGGCATTCTCGGCTGTAAGCTGCCAGCCGATCAGGTGACAGCGGTTATACAGGTATTTGCCGTCCACACAGTCATACTTGACGGTATGCCATCCGGTTGGCTTGACCTGACCGATCGAACCGCGTTTTTCTCCATCTGCGGGCATCAGATCCTGTCCGACATTGGCGTATGCCGTGCCGCACCGTCCGAGATAATCCAAATCCGAATATTCCTCAAACGATCCGGTCTCCTGTTTGTCTGCGTCGGTGAAGAATGGCTGATTGCCGTCGATCTCGACATAAGCAGAATCCGAGTAGGCGGGCAGATCGTCCATCGAAACCATACTGCTCGACGGCATGGGCAGTGCACAACCGGAAAGCAGCAGGCTGAGCACGAATACAATCGGCGCAAACGCGCGGGTCAATTTTCGCATTTAACAAATACTTCCTCTGTTATTTTCTCATGCGAGGAACCGGCAAATTCGGTCTCGCTTTGCTTCGTCCATCCGGTTTCCGGCAGGGTGAAATACCGGTCGGCGGGATAGACACGATTCCAGTGATATAATATCACCTGCTGCACCCTGTTTAAGTATGGTGCAGGATCGTGCACCTCAGCGAAGCAGTAATCGTCCTCTGCCGCCCGCTCGAGGCAATCCTCGGCGATGCAAAGCCGTACTGCCGTATCCGCTCCGAACAGCTTTGCGGTGTACGGACTTATCCACAGCCTGTGCATACCGCAGTGCATAAGAATGTGCTCATTCAGCACACGATCGCGGCTCTGGCGGCGATGGTTAAAGGCCAGGCCGCCTTTATCATCCACACATAAGATCAGCTTCATAGAGTCCTCCCTTCATCGGGTATCGGATGCACTGTTGACCGGCGCAACGCTGTATGTGATGCGTCCTGCCGAAATACCCTGCCGTCCGATATACGAGCACAGCGCTTCGGTCAGTCTCGGGGTTGCCTTGCTGTGGTGCAGCCGCACGACTACCACGCCGGACGTGGAGGCGAAATACTGTACGGTCTGCGTATACGCTTCCGCCGCATTTTTCTCGGCATCGCCGCTGTCCAGACCGGCATCCCACAGGCGGTAGCCTGCGCCGATGAGCACGCTGCGCTGTGCTTCGGTGAGTGCGTCGCTGCCGCTCTGGTTGGCGGCTATGCGGGCTGCAACACCGGTCAGCAGTGTCAGGCGCTCGTTCGCAGCGGCAAGGTCGGTCAGCATGTCTGCTCCTGTGGTTTTGCTGTCCGCCTGTAGCAGAAAGGCTGCCGTATGTCCTTCCGCTGCGATTCGGCGAACCAGATCATCGTCCCATTCGGAGGTATCCGTCGGCAGGAAAAACGCCGCCTGCCTGCCTGCGTCATGCAGATTGTCCAGAACAGCCGCCGTGTTTTCGTTCGGCGCGCCGTAATAGGCAAGATACACGCGGACCGGCTTCTTCGCCGGCTTTTCCTCTACCTTCGGTATTTCGATGGTATCGTTGTCCACCGGCTTTGCCGGTGCCGGATTGGTATTCGTGTTATTGCTGCGGTCCGACCCGGAAGTGCTGCCCTTGTAGTTGTCGATCGTGTTCTCAATCACCTTGGTATGCGCCGCAATAAACGCCGAATCGCTCTGTGCCGAGCCGTCCGCGACACGCAGCACATTTTCCCCCTGCAGGGTCAGTGAAGAATAGGTAAAGCCAAACTTCGCACAACACAGCTTGACCGGCACATAAACCGTTCCGTTCATCTCATACGCGGGTGTGGAATAGCTGTTCAGATTCTGATCGTACACATAGCCTTCCGCAGTCGAAAAGCTGAGCGTTTCGTCGTTTGCGGAAAGATCGAGCACGCCGTCATTCTCCGAGGCAGACACACCGAGCGTGGTAAACACACTGTACGGCACATAGGTTTCGCCGCCGAGACGTGCAGGCATGGTGCTCTCGTCGAGCGGCAGGATGGAGTCGTTTACCGCTGTCAGCGTCACCGCATGCGCCGGTGCAGGCAGAAACGTCAGCAGCAGCGCGGCACACAGCACACAGCTGATGATTTTTTTGATACGCACTCACTCCTTTCAGCAATTCGTACGAACATATTATACCAAAGCACAGCGGGTTTGTCACCCTTTCTGCCGAAAAACACCTTGCGTTGTGAGAATCGAGTGCTATAATAAAAGAGTACAAATTCTTATAAAGAAAGAGTGAATCAACCATGCTGCAGATCACAACACAGCGCACTACTACTCCTAAAGCAAAGCCGGACGAAAGCAGCCTCGGCTTTGGTGTTCATTATACCGATCATATGCTGATCATTGATCACGATGAGGAACAGGGCTGGCACGATGCCCGCATCGTACCGTATCAGCCGCTTGAGCTTGATCCGGCAGCGATGGTTTTCCATTATGCAATGGAGTCCTTTGAGGGTCTGAAGGCTTACCGCACCCCGGACGGCTCCATTCAGCTGTTCCGCCCGGACAAGAATGCACAGCGCATGATCAACACCAACCATCGTATGTGCCTGCCGAGCCTGCCGGTAGAGGATTTTGTTCAGGCTGTCAAGGCCATTGTTTCCTTCGATCAGGACTGGGTTCCGCACGCTGAGGGCACCAGCCTGTACATCCGTCCGTTTGTAATCGCTACCGAGCCGCATCTGGGCGTTCGTACCTCCCGCACTCACAAGTTCATCATCGTATGCTCTCCGGTCGGCGCATACTACTCCACCGGCATCAATCCGGTTAAGATCTTCGTCGAGGATGAGTACACCCGTGCCTGCCCGGGCGGCACCGGCTTCACCAAGTGCGGCGGCAACTACGCTGCATCCCTGATCTCTCAGGTAAAGGCACACGAGCTGGGCTACGAGCAGACCCTGTGGCTGGACGGCGTTGAGCACAAGTACGTTGAGGAAGTCGGCTCCATGAACTGCTTCTTCAAGATCGACGGCACCGTTTACACTGCTCCGACTGTTGGCACCGTTCTGCCGGGCGTTACCCGTATGAGCTGCATCGAGCTGCTCAAGCACTGGGGCATTCCGGTATCCGAGGAGCGCCTGCCGATCGCTGACGTTATGAAGGCTTCCCACGACGGCAAGCTGGAAGAGGTATTCGGCACCGGTACTGCTGCTGTTATCTCTCCGGTTGGCGAGCTGCGCTATGAGGGCGATGTTGCTCACATCAACAACGGTGAGATCGGTGAAGTTACCCACAAGCTGTACAACACCCTGACCGGCATCCAGTGGGGCAAGCTGCCGGATGAGCTGGGCTGGACCGTGAAGGTAGACTAATTTCGATTAAAAGGCGAAGCCTTTTAGCGGACGCGGTTTGCAAGCAAACCGACATTCAATAAAAAAGAGGCTGACAGCTGTGAACTGTCAGCCTCTTTTTACAATGCAAGCGTGTGATATGGTTCGCCGCTCAGCGTTTTCCATGTAAAAACGCCGTTTTCGAGTGTCATATAGCCATGTGCGGTATCATTTTTCGGGATGGACACTGAACCCGGGTTCAGATACAGGTTTTCCCTGCCAAACGGCTCCCATGCCGGAATATGCGTATGTCCGTGCAGCAGCACATCGCCCTGACGCAACGGAGGCGGTGTTTTCGTGTTGAATTGATGTCCGTGCGTGACATACACCAGCCGCTCCCCTGCCGGCAGGACGGCATAGTCCGCGAGGATTGGAAACTCGAGTACCATCTGATCCACCTCGGTGTCGCAGTTGCCGCGCACACATAGGATTATATCCGCCATGCCGTTCAGCATGGCAATCACCTTCTTCGGCGCGTAATCGCGCGGCAGATCGTTTCTCGGACCGTGGTAAAGAATATCGCCGAGCAGCAGCAGACGCGCAGCCTGCTCGCGCTCGAACGCCTGCAGCAGCTGTTCGCAGTAGTATGCTGAGCCGTGAATATCGGATGCAATGAGAAATTTCATGCCGCGCCTCACCTGCCCGCCTGCTTTGGCACATCCACGATGGTGCCGCCGCCTACAACTACATCGCCGTCATACAGCACCGCCGCCTGACCAATTGCTGCGGCTCTCTGCGGCTCGTCAAACACCAGCTTGACGCGGCCGTCCTCCATTGGCGAAACCGTCACCGGCTGCTCCGGATGGCGGTAGCGAATCTTCGCCTTGATATGAATCGGCTCGGTCAGCTCCGGAATCGCAATCCAGTTCATGTCATCTACGATCACAGTGTCCGAGAACAGCGCTGCCTCCGGTCCGACCGAAACCGTGTTCTTCTCCATATCCTTGCCGCAGACGTACACCGGCTCACCCATCGCAAGACCGAGGCCGCGTCTCTGGCCGACGGTATAGCGGACAGCACCCTTGTGCTTTCCCACCGGCTTGCCGTCCAAATCGAGGAAATCGCCTGCCGGATAGTGCTTGCCCGTGTACTGCTCCATGAACTTGACGTAATCGCCGTCCGGCACAAAGCAAATATCCTGGCTGTCGTGCTTGCGTGCATTGCAGAAGCTGAGCTGCTCCGCCAGCTCGCGGATCTCCGGCTTGTTGCGGTCGCCCAGAGGAAATTTGGTGTGCGCAAGCTGCCGCTGCGTCATTGTGTACAGCACATAGCTCTGGTCCTTGCCCGCGTCCACACCCTTTTTGAGCAGCCAGCGACCGGTCTGTTCGTCCTGCTCAATGCGGGCGTAGTGACCGGTGACAACGTAATACAGGCCGTGCTGCTCGGCAAAATCCAGCAGCTTGTCGAACTTCATAAAGCGGTTGCAGTCAATGCATGGATTGGGCGTGCCGCCTGCCTCATAAGTGCGGACAAACTTGCCGATGATCTTCTCCTGAAAATCCAGTGTAAAATCCAGTACCTCATACGGAATATCCAGCTGAAATGCAACCTCACTTGCGTCCTCGATATCCTTTTCCGAACAGCAGGTGCGGAAATTACATGCACCGAGATCCTCGTTGCGGTACAGCCGCATGGTCGTGCCCATGCAGCGGAAGTCCGCCTGCCGCATCAGGTAAGCCGCGATCGAGCTGTCTACGCCGCCGCTCATCGCAATGAGTGCGGTCTTCTGTTCTGCGTTCTGCATCAATGCCGTCCTCTCTTTCGATATAGTAAGTGGTAAGTAAAATTTTCATCAGATAGCAAAAAACTCCGAAAACCATGTGGTTTCCAGAGTTTTTGTGGTCGAGGTGACAGGATTTGAACCTGCGGCCTCTTCGTCCCGAACGAAGCGCTCTACCAAGCTGAGCCACACCTCGAAATATTGTTATTTGATTTGAAAAAAGTGGTCGAGGTGACAGGATTTGAACCTGCGGCCTCTTCGTCCCGAACGAAGCGCTCTACCAAGCTGAGCCACACCTCGAAATCAAGCTGCCAACGCTTTTCCGTGACAGCTTTATTAGTATATCGCAGAAATCGCTTTCTGTCAACACTTTTTTGAAATTTTCCTTAAATTTTCTCGAGCAGCTTTGCCACCAGACGGCGCAGCTCTGCGCCGCGGCGCTCGGCAGTCTCGTTGACCTCAGCGCCCGAGAGCGGCTGCATAAGCACGCCCGCCGCCATATTGGTGATCATGGCAATACCGACGAGCGGCAGACCGCAGTGCGCGGCCGCAATGACCTCGAACACGGTGGACATGCCGACCGCATCCGCACCGAGCGTACGGAACATGCGAATCTCCGCCGGTGTCTCAAACTGCGGGCCGTTTACGCCGCAGTATATGCCCTGATGCAGCTTAAGACCGCAGTCCGCAGCGGCCTGCAGGGCTTTTTCTCCCAGTTCGCGGCTGTAGGCGAACGTCATATCCGGAAAACGAGTACCGAGTTCAGGATCGTTTTTACCGGTCAGCGGACTTTTGCCGGTCATGTTGATGTGGTCGGTGATCAGCATAAAATCGCCCGCATGATAGCCGGTGTTGATGCCGCCGGAGGCATTCGTCACGACAAGCGCCTTCACGCCCAGCGCCTTCATCACATAAACCGGATACGCCACCTCGTCCGGCGCGTAGCCCTCGTAGCCGTGCAGACGGCCCTGCATGCAGATAACACGGCGTCCGGCCAGCGTGCCGCATACCATGCGTCCTGCGTGGTCAGGCGCGGTGGATACCTTAAAATGCGGAATCTCGCCGTAAGGTACATACGTCGGGTTCTCCACCTCATCCGCCAGCGGACCGATGCCCGAGCCGAGCACCAGTGCAATTTCGGGCACAAACGGCAGCTTTTCTTTAAGATATGCTGCAGATTCCGCTACATTTGCTTTTGTCAGCATAGGTCTCCCTCCTTACAGCTGGCGCAGGATAGCGTCCGTGCGCTTCTGCGTTTCCGCCTTTACCTTTTCAATGTCGATGGTCTTGAATTCACCATCGCGGTACAGCACCTCGCCGTCCACCATGGTCAGGCGAACGTCCGCGCCCTGAGCCGCATAGACCACGTTGCAGGCGGCGTCGGTCATCGGTGTAAACTGCGGTGTATCGGTGTCGATGACGCACAGGTCAGCCTTATATCCAACCGCCAGCTTGCCGCAGTCCGTGCGCCCCTGCGAGAGCGCACCGGCGCGCGTTGCCGTGTGCAGCACCTGTGCAGGCGTCAGCAGCGTAGAATCGTGATAGAACCCCTTGTAAACCACACCGAACAGGTAAATATCCTGCAGAATATTCAGGTTGTTGTTGGAGGCTGCGCCGTCTGTGCCGAGCGCGATATTGATGCCCTTCTCCAGCATTTTCGGGATATTCGCGTAGCCGGATGCCAGCTTGAGGTTGCTCGCCGGGCAGCACGCCACGGAAACGCCGTGCTTTTTGAGGATATCGAAATCCTCGTCCTCCAGCCAGACGCAGTGCGCCGCCGTGGTCGGGGAATCGAAAATACCGTGCGCCTCCATGTACGCCGCCGGCGTCAGGCCATGACGCTGCTTGCACTCCTCGTGCTCGGTCTGCGTCTCGGACAGGTGGATGTGGATACGCGCACCCGCGTCCTTCGCGTGGGCGGCTACCGCCTCGACCACTTTGGGTGTCGAGGTATACTCGCCGTGGATACACAGATCACCGATCAGACGGCCGCCCAGCTCACCGTTCCACTCGTTCAGCAGGCGCAGATTGTCCTTGTAGGCGGCAAGGCTCTCGTAGTCGCTGTCGTCAAATACGGTCAGGCCGCGGCTGAGGTTGCACTTGATGCCGCTCTCGCGTATCGCGGGCATCATGCCGTCGAAGAAGAAATACATATCCGAGAACGAAACCGTACCGCTCGCCAGCATTTCCGCGATGGAAAGCTGCGTGCCGTAGTACGCCGCCTCGTCGTCAATCTTGTCCTCAAACGGAAATACCTTCTCACCCAGCCAGCGCTGCAGCGGCAGATTTTCCGCGTAGCCGCGCAGCAGCGTCATCGGCGCATGGCTGTGCACGTTGTAAAAGCCGCTCATCAGCAGACGGTGTTTGCCGTCGTAACGCTCGCCGTAATCCTCCTGCGGCTCGGCATCGCCGATATAGGCAATCTTTCCGTCCTTCACGCCAACGTACTGCCCGCGCTTGAACGCAAAATTCTCATCCAACAGATCAATATTGCAAAAAAGCATTGTTTTCTCCTTTTCTCTTTATAGAACGTGGTAATGCGGGATAATATCCTCGTATTCGCCGTCCTTGTTCAAAAATCCGCCCGGAATCCCGCCAAGCTGTGTGAATCCCAGCTTTTTGTACAGCGCAAGCGCACCCGTGTTGCTCTTGACGACGGCGTTGAACTGCAGCACGCGGAATCCGCACGTTTTTCCCTGTGCAATGCAGTGCTTTACCAGTTTTTCACCGATATGCTGTCCGCGCACGGTCTTTTTGACGGCGTAGCTGGCGTTACAGATATGACCGCAGCGGCCCACATTGTTCGGGTGCAGAATATACAGACCGACCAGCTCGCCAGTTGCCGCGTCGTACGCTACGCCGGTATAGGTCTGCTCAGTGAAAAAGGCATGACCGGTCACCTCGTCCAGCTTTTCCATCTGCGGAAAGGCTTTACCGTCCTCAACGACCTCGTTCCAAATTTCTGCTGCCTGTGCAGCGTCACGCTGCTCGTACTGCCGAATTTCGATCTGCATGGTATCTCATCCCTTGGGTTTTCTTTTATTATAGCATAGTGCAGGAGAAAAGAAAACTGTCGCATCGGCTGCAAACCGAGGAAACGCGCTGACGCCGCGCGGGCGCACAGTGTGCGCCCATTTCTCTACCTCTACGCAACGTCAGATACCTTACCGCTACACATGCGGGTTACTCTCCGCAAGCGCGGCATACATGACAGTGTCGCGCAACTCGTTGGCCTGGAGAATATTCTGCACAACATTTGTGAATTATCTGCGACTTGCCGAACGATACCCCATTGCGTTCTCTCCCCTCTCAACTTTTCACTCCTCACTCTTTCTTAAGGCAACACCGCACAATTAAAGCGGCGGCTCCTTGCGCAGGCTCCGGTCGCGCTGCCGCGGTGCTTTGCGGAAATTTTGTGTCCTGACTTTGGCTTCGGTTCCTTGCGCGAGTTCCGTCCGCGCTGCCGAAGTTTCACGGTAATACATCAAGTATTACCGCAAAACTGTGCCTCGTCAGTACGCAAAATTTACTCGCAAATCACTCTTGTTCAATTATGCGGTATTGCCTTAAAACGCCGAATACTTCAAAATATCTTTTCGCATTCGCGCGATAATCCGCTTTTCCAGCCTTGAAATGTAGCTTTGCGAGATACCCAGCAAATCCGCGACCTCCTTCTGCGTCAGCGCCTTCGGCGTGCCGATGCCGAACCGCAGCGAGATGATCTGCCGCTCTCTCGGCGGCAGATGACCCAGTGCACGATGCAGCAGCATTTTGTCCACATCGTCCTCGAGCGGCCGCATGACGCTGTCCGGCTCGGTGCCGAGAATATCACTCAGCAGCAGCTCGTTGCCATCCCAGTCCGAGGACAGCGGCTCGTCGATGGAAACCTCGCTCCGCCGTCCGGCAATCTTGCGTAGATGCATGAGAATCTCGTTTTCGATACACCGCGATGCATATGTCGCCAGCTTGACGTTTTTGTCGCTCCGGTAGGTGCTCACCGCCTTGATGAGTCCGATCGTTCCAATAGAAATTAAATCTTCTGTTCCCACACCGCTCGACTCAAACTTGCGCGCCAGGAACACCACCAGCCGCAGATTGTGCTCGATAAGACAGTTGCGCGCCGCAACATCGCCCCCGCTGTTCGCCTCCACGGCAGCGGCCTCTTCCTCCGGAGACAACGGCGGCGGCAGAACATCGCTGCCGCCGATATAATGTACGCCTTGCGCTCGAAACCGCCGCAAAACCATCTTTAACCACTGCAGAAATTTCATTTTGCTCTCCCTTTCACACCCCGATAAGTCCCTCGTACGCGCCCTGTCCGATGGAGACCGCACTGACCGCACACACACAGTCGAGTGCCGTGCCGTCCGCTCTCAGCACGCTGTCCGGCCGGAAATACAGCAGCAGACCGCCATCCGTGCCGACCGCGTGAAACGGCAGCAGACCGCAGCGTGCAGCCAGATTTTCCGGCAGAGCCGTCAGCTGCGCGGACGCACTGCCGAACGGCAGTTTCGTGTCCAGCAGGCACTCGGCGGCCTTGTGCTCGAGCACCACGACCGGCTTTCCGGAAACCGGTTCGGTCAGGTCGTTGCCTGTGTCGTGCAGCACGCGCACGGCGGTCTGCCGAGTGCCGAACCGGATGGTCAGCGTTTCCGTTTCGCGGTGCAGCGCACCGTGCTTCGCGTCTCCGCGCAGGAGTATCCCGCTTGCCGCGTAGCCGACAGCTGCCGCCAGCACGAGCACCTGTATCGGCACCGCAAAGTAGTACCCGCATGAGAGCAGCAGCCTCCTGCCGCTTGCGGCACTCAGCGCCGCCGCCAGTCCGGCGAACGAGGCCGCGACTACGCCGTACAGTGCACACAGCCGCGCAAGGTGCCGCTCTCTGCCGAAAGCGACCATGCACAGGCCCAGTCCTGCAAGCAGGCGCAGCGGCGCGAGTGTCAGCACCGGCCAGACCGCACCCAGCACGGCATAGCCGCCGCCGAGTGCTGCTGAGAAAATCAGCCGCATTTTCCGCACCTGCACGCCGCCTAAGCGAGCCGCCGCAAGCAGTGTTGCGCCATCCATCAGCGCGTTGACGGCAAACAGCACATCCAGATAGACGACCATACCGCACCTCCCGAACAAGATTCAGTATAGCACGGACAACGTGCACGTTTTGCCGAATAAAGAGCGTAAAATGCCCAAAGCCGCTCTACCATAAGGTAGAACGGCTTCAGGCAAAGAGTAGTATGTAAGTAAGATGTGGTCGAAATGAGAAAGGGTATAAAAAAACAGCAAGAGTCCTGCACCTTTTATCGGTATCAGCCCCTTGCTGTGTCTTTATCATACTGCAAAATCGGCAGCTTGTCACCTGTCGTTTTTACAACATTCCCAGTAACTCTATCGGTTATTTTTGGAGTGCATACTGTGTCAGCAGTTTTGCCGCGTCCTCTACATCGGAAACCGCGCACAGCTCGCTCGGAGAATGGATATAGCGAGTCGGGATGGAGACCGCGCCTGCCTGCACGCCCGCGCGTGCCTTCTGCAGCGCCGACGTATCCGTGCCGCCGCACAGCAGGATTTCGCGCTGCGCGGATACACCGCAGTCCTTCGCCGCCTGCTCGAGCGCATCTACAACCGCCGGTGTGCAGATAACCGAGCGGTCCATCACCTTGACTGCCGGTCCCTTGCCCAGCTCGACCGCCATCGCGGACTTCATCTCCGGCAGGTCGCCGGTATCGGTCACGTCCACTGCGATAGCCGCATCCGGCTCAACTGCGAACGCTGCCGCGCCTGCGCCGCGCAGGCCAACCTCCTCCTGTGCCGTAAACACGAAGTACAGGTCGTTCTCGATTTCCTTATCCGCCAGCTGCTCCATCATCAGCAGGAGCGTCACACAGCCGATGCGGTTGTCCAGATACGGACCGCACAGCACGCCGTTCTGCTCGAACCGCGGTGCCTCGTACACAGCGAAATCACCGATCTGCACCAGCTTGCGCGCTTCCTCGGCGTTCTTTGCGCCGATGTCGATGAACAGATTATCCAGCGTCAAATCCTTGAGCGGCGTCTTTTCCTCGTACGAGATCACGCCGCGCGTGCCGTTGGCAAACTTCACCTGAATATTCAGCAGGTCACCGACATACAGGCCGCCGATCTGCGAAAAACGGATGAAACCCTTGTCCTCAATATAGGTGGCAACTACGCCGATGGAGTCCATATGCGCGGCAAACAGCAGCTTTTTGCCGCCCTTTACGCCTTTTTTACGGCAGATAAGATTGCCGAGCGCATCTGTCGTTACATCGTCGATATACGCGCCTGCAATCTCCGCGATGGTTTCGCGCACCGCATCCTCACGGCCGGAAGGGCCGAATGCACCCGCGACCGTGTTCCATAAATCAAAAATCTTGCTCATTCGTCGTTCCCTCCGAGTTCTTCCAGAAATGCGCGTGCGGCAGCGAGCACCGCTTCGCAGTCGGCTACTGCCGCCACCGAGGACGGCGAGTGAATATAGCGTACCGGAGCCGCGGCCGCGCACACGCGCACGCCCGCACGGCTCTTGTGGATGCGGCCTGCGTCCGTGCCGCCAGCTACGCGCGTTTTCGTCTGCCAGCGGATTCCGCGCTTGTCGCAGGCATTGCGCATAAGTTCAAACAGCTCCGCATCGTAGATAGTCGCGCCATCCATGAACGGCAGAACAACACCGCCGCGTACGCGGCAAACGGCTTTGCCGCCTTCCACTTCTGCGAGATCAGCAGCTGTCGTACCCTCGAGCACCATTGCAAATCCCGGGTCGAGCGCATACGCCATGCTTGCCGCACCGCGTAGACCGACTTCCTCCTGCACAGTAAAGCAGAACCAGGTGTCGATCGGCGGCTCGTCCTCGATGAGCTTGAGGAGCGCAGCACAGCCGACGCGGTCATCAATCGCCTTGGCCTTGATAAGACCGTCGCCGAACTCGACAACCGCCGAGTCGAACACGCCGTAATCGCCAAGCGAAACCTTGTCCTCGGCGGCAGCTTTGCTCGCTGCACCGATGTCGATATACAAATCCTTGGTCTTGGGCATGGTGCGGCGCTCTGCTGCGGTCGTCAAATGAACTGCCTTGATGCCGATCACGCCCTGCACATCACCGAAGCGAACCGGTCGGCCGATGACAACACGCGGGTCCACGCCGCCGACAAAGCCGAACTTCAGCATGCCGTCGTCCGTAATCTGCTTGATGATAACGCCGACCTCGTCCATGTGCGCGCACACAACGACCGGACGCTCGAGCGCCTTTTTGCCCTTTCGGAACACCATAATATTGCCGATGGCATCGGTCTTTATCTCGTCCGCGAACGGCTTTACCTTCTCGAGCACAAACTCGCGCACCGCATCCTCACAGCCGGACGGCCCCGGCAGTGCGCACAGCTGCTTCATCAGTTCGATCATGCGCCCACCTCCCCGTCAAATCCGCGCAGAAATTCCGCCATCAGGTCAGCAACCGCCTGCACATCAGACAGCTTCACAACCTCGACCGGCGTATGCATGTATTTTTCCGGAATGGACAGCAGGCCCATTGCGATACCGTGGCCGACGATCTGCATCGTCCACGCATTCGTGCCGGTGTTGCCCTCCATAATTTCAAGCGTATAGTCGATGTCGTTCGCCTTGGCGGTCTTGATGAGCGCCTTGGTGAAGCCGCGGTGCAGGTTCGGACCCATGCCGACCGCCACGCCGCTGCCGAGGTCGAACACACCGTCCGACGGACCATCCGGCGTTCTGCCGTGGGTCACATCCACTGCGATGGCGTACTCCGGCTGAACCGTAAACGCGCCGGTCTGCGCACCCAGTTCGGTGACCTCCTCCTGCGTGCTGATGAGCACCGCGACATTGCACTTCAGCTTGTCCTTTGCCGCGTGCAGCTTCTCCATCGCCAGCAGGATGGCGGCAACGCCCGCTCGGTCGTCAAGGCACTTGCTGCAAAGCTGACCGCCCGCCAGCTTGATCGGCTGCTGCGCGAACACGATCGGCGTGCCCACGCGAATGCGGCTTTTGGCATCGAGCAGACCGGTGTCAATCGCCATCTGGTCGATCGGCACGGCCTTGTTCTGCTCGCCTGTTTTGAGCAGGTGCGGCGGCATGCAGGATACCACGCCGTACAGCGGTTCGTCCGCGAGAATGGTCACCTCACCGCCGAGCAGCATGCGCGGGTCCACACCGCCGACCGGCGCGAACCGCAGAAAGCCGCCGTCCAGCACCTCGGTAACAAGAAAGCCGATCTGGTCGAGATGTGCGTCCAGCAGGACGGTTTTCGCGCCCTCTTTACCGCAGGACAGGCTGCCGATCACGTTGCCGTTCTTATCCGCGTCCACGGTGTCGCAGTACGGCCGGAACAGCTCCGCGACGGCCTTTGCCGCCTGCATTTCAAAGCCGCTGACCGCCGGCAGTGCACACAGCGTCCGCAGCGTTTGTTCTAACTGCAAGGAAATTCCTCCTTTTTTCGTCTTTTATCGTACAGGTTCTATTATAACCGTTTCATTGCTCGGTTACAAGGTACAGCAAATGAAAAAGGCACCGAGTCGGTGCCTTTTTCGTGTTTATCAGATTTCCTCACCGGTCGGGAGGTACAGCTTATCCATTACGCGGACACAGCCGTTTTCAAAGGTGATTTCCTGCGTCATTGCACCATCGTTCTTGATGGTGCCAAGCGTCGTGCCGAAGCGGTCAAAGCAGGTAACGGTGTGCGCATCCGTGCGAAGCGCATACACGCCTGCACCGTCGGTCGGCAGTGTGCCCGGACGGCCGTTCGGGCACTTTACGCGGAACAGAACCTTGTTCGTGCCGTCCGCATCACAGCGGATGTACTCGTATTCGGTATTGCTGATCCAGCGGCTGTAAATATTCTGACCGACCTCATTGAACGCATTCTGATAGGTCTTTGTCAGCTTTTTGCCCTTGAAGTTGTAGAGTGCGTAATAACCGGTCGATTCTGCGGCGATGTAGGTATCGCTGTACTGACTTACATCCAGCGCATGAGAGCTGGATGCAATGCGCTTGCCGCCTACGATAATCGTGTACGAGGTATTATCATCCATTGTTGCAACGAAGCGATCACCTGTGTTATCCGAAATATACATTTTCTTGTGATCGAGCGCAAAATTCATACTCCACACAGTTTTGCCCGCAGTATCAATAGCACGAATGGTCTTGCTGTCCACGCGAACAACTGCTTTGCCGTCCTTGAAGACGGTCAGGTGGTCATACGTTTGGTTAGCCTTGGTACCGTCCGTGAAAATCATATAATCCTTGCCGTACGTTATACTGTCAATATTCATCGGAATCGCCCAGCCTACCTGCTCACCGTCCACCGTAGCAAGTGCATAATTCTCCAGAGTTTCACCGGTTTTCATATTATATACAGTGTATTCCCGACTGTCCTCTCGATATAGATAGACCCACTCGCCAAATACCGTAATAGCTGTGAATTCACCATTGTATTTCTTGTAATTGGTCAATAGCTTGTTACCCTTGGCATCCTCAAGGTGCATCTGTACATTAAAACCGTCATCACTGTCAACAACAACAGTATACTTAGCCGCGGTCTTGCTCGGCACCTCGGCATACTTGGTATCATACAGGCGCAGCATGGTCGCGATGGACTGCTCGTGCGTATAGCTGTTATTCGGTGCAAAACGATTTCCGCTGACGCCGTTCATTACGCCCTGATTGTAGACCC
The DNA here is from genome assembly GCF_003480945.1 of Butyricicoccus sp. AM27-36. Lineage (NCBI taxonomy): Bacteria > Bacillati > Bacillota > Clostridia > Eubacteriales > Butyricicoccaceae > Butyricicoccus > Butyricicoccus sp. AM27-36. Next base: position 105,511 of record NZ_QUJR01000006.1, on the reverse strand, counting down.
AGTACACATCGCTGCGTGCCCACGCCTGAATGTCCGCGCCGTCCGCAAAAACGTGCGGCATACGGTCCTTTACGTTGTCCTTGGCATTCTTGCGCAGATTGCCCAGACGGTGCAGCATGCTTGCCGCCTGCTGGCGGGTCAGCTGCTGCTGCGGTGCAAACTTTCCGCCGCCGACACCGTTTACCACGCCCAGAGCCGCGCAGAGCAGCACATCCTCATCCTTGGTATCCGAGAAGGAGACCACAGCCTTATCAACGGATTTTACGTTGCCGCTCTTTTCCCAGGTGCGATAAACCGCTGCCGCCAGCGCACAGAAATCCGCTCGGGTGATGCTCTGCGTGTACGCCTGATCAACCTGCTCCGGCACAATGCCCGCGTTCCGCGCGGTATCCACCGCCGACTTCGCCCAACTGCTCGGCGCTTCCGCTGCCGCAGCTGCCGTTACCAGCATAGCCGCAGATAAAATCGCTGCAATCGTTCGTTTCATAGAAAATCCTCCTTTTAATTCAGCGGTCAGTGATTTTTTCTTTGTTTTGGATATTGCGCGCGCTGTTTTCTGATCGCTGCATTGTATTTGACGTTGGTATCTGCAAAAGGTTCCCAGATTTATCGGGTAATGTCAAAAAAATCATTGACGGTGCAGGTCTGCAAAATACCGTCCGGCGTGTAGTATTCATCCCGCAGGACGCGCTGCTGCTCGTCAAACCATATTTTCTCGGTTACGCCATCCTCGCTGACGCAGACTGCGGTGTGCTCGGCGTCGTCATACGTCCACTCGTTGTTCTGCATCATTTCGTAATTCGGATCATGCACATTGTTTTCCATGCGCAGTATGGAACCGCGTGCATCCTTCACCGTGATCCATGTACCGGTCAGCACACCCTCAAAAACCGTACTGGTTCTGGTCGTTTCTCCGGTTTTGGGATTGTATTCCGACACTGTCTGTGACTGCATGTTGCCTGCCGTGTCGTAACTCCGCTCCAGATACGGTTCTTTCTCGTCTCCGCGATAGGTGTAAGTCTCTATTCCGTCCTCATCCTCCGTGCGAACGATACGACCCTGCTCGTCATACTCTGTGTAAGAAACCGTCTTTACACCGCAGGTTGTGGAATAACATGTCATTTTGCTGCCGTTGTAAACCTTGCGTTCACTGGAACTCACACCGAACGGACGCTTGCAATTCAGCGACCAGATCTCGCGGTTCTGCGCATCGTAGCCGGTGATCTTGAGATAGTACCATTCCTTCTCATCCGGTATCACGCGCGTTATCTTTTGCTGTTCAATCCGAGCAGCAGGCTGCATATACGCCAGAAGTGTCCAGTTTTCCGCTGTCGGACGGACATACCGCAGTCCGTTCAGCGATAAGCCGCCGAAAACAGCACCGCAGCAGACCGCAGTGCTCGCCGCCAGCATTCCGGCTCGTTTGAAGATGTTCTTCTTCATAAACGTACCTCTTCAGCGAGTGACATCGGTGTATGTTGTTGTAATCTCACGCGAAAAACCATCCTCCGAAAAGCTATATGCATTTTTTATCCAGCGTCCCTGTTCGTCATACCAGTATTTCTCGGTCGTGCCCTCCGCCTCGTCCACACAGGTGGCCGTGCGCGCGGCATCGTCATACGTCCACTGATAGTCACAGGTTCTCATCTGTCCGCCCGCGCTGACATGCACTTGCTTTACGATGTTGCCATGCGAATCCAGTATGCAGTACTGCGAGGCAAGATAGGTACCATCGTCCTCGTATATGTCCATATTGGTGACGGTACTGCCTGTTTGCGGGTCGGTTTCGGTGATCTTGCGGCCGGTCAACGCGCCCTGCGCGTTGTGCGTTTCCTCCAGATACGTTTCAGTCGCATCGCCGCGGTAGTAATACGTCGATATGCCGCCATAGTCGGTTTCCATACGGATAAGCCGTCCCTGTTCATCATACTGGCAAACCGAGTCCGCTTTTCCGCCCTGACCGAAGAAATACCGCGCCGATGTATTGCCGATGTACACATCACGGCTGCTGCCGACCGATGCCAGTTTGCCGAATGTCGTGCGCGACCAAATCTCACGATTCTGTGCATCGTATCCGGTGACAGTGTAGGTCGGGTCGCCCTCACCGAAGTCCATAACGCACTGCTCGATGCGTTCCGCCGGTTCGACCCACGGCAGCAGCCACCAGTTATCCGCCGTTGGCCTCATGTAGCGTAAGCCATTGAGCGCCAGCGCCCCGAAAACACCGGCTGTACAGGCAGCAGTTGCCGCTGTCAACATTCCCACACGTTTCAACAGATCTTTTTTCATTATGATCCCGCCCTTCTCTATCCAATTGTCCTGCCTGTCTTATTGATTTCAGTATAGCATAAATTTTTCCGGAAGGATATATCTCTTTATATTTTGAAACAGAAATGTATCATGCAGCCGCAAAATCGTTTGTCCGCGTCTGGTTGTCGGTGATGCGAGAGCGCACTGTACTCCCCTACGATTGCGCGTGTGCAGATGAATTTACAGGCGGTACGCCGAGGTCGGCGCACCCTACAGCAAAGTCTAACATCAAACATAATTCGCAGGTGCCGTCCGCAGCCACCAGACCAACGAGTTGCGCAACACGGGTATGTTGCGCCTGCATAGAGTAAACCGCATGTATAGCAGTAATGTATCTGTCATTGCGAATAGGTTGAGAAAGACACGGAAGTAAAAATCCCTCTGCTGTTCTCCTTTTCGAAGCGGTCGCCGGTCTCTGGTCTGCGCCAGACCAACAAATAAAGGGAAACGGGAGTTAAGAGGGTAGAAACCGTAGGTGTCTGCCCTCTTGCCCACCGCCGTGGGTACGGCGAACTCCTGCGCTCCGCAGAGCGCAACTCTCCGCTTGATTAAAACGCAAAAAAATCCCGCAGAGAAAGCCTCTGCGGGATTTATTATGCTATTTCAGCAAGCGCTTTGCGCGATCTTACGCCTCGGGAGCGTACAGATCCTGCAGGCGCTTCAGGTGAGCGTAACGCTTGGTAGACTCTACCTCGGAACGCTCGAACAGGCCCTCTGCACGATCCGGGAACGAACGGGTCAGTGCGGAGTAACGAGCCTCGCCCATCATGAACTTGCGGTAATCCTCGGTCTTGGGCTCCTTGGACTCCAGAATGAACGGGTTCTTGCCCTCGTCAGCCAGCTGCGGGTTGAAGCGGAACAGGTTCCAGTAACCGCAGTCAACAGCCTTCTTCATCTCAGCCTGGCAGTTGGTCATGCCGCCCTTGATGGAGTGCATCTCACACGGAGCATAGCCGATTACCAGCGACGGGCCCGGATAAGCCTCAGCCTCAGCGATGGCCTTCAGGGTCTGAGCCGGGTTAGCGCCCATAGCTACCTGTGCAACGTAAACGTAGCCGTAGCTCATAGCGATCTCAGCAAGGCTCTTCTTCTTGGTGGTCTTACCGGAAGCTGCGAACTGTGCAACAGCGCCGATGTTGGTAGCCTTGGAAGCCTGTCCGCCGGTGTTGGAGTAAACCTCGGTATCGAATACCATAACGTTTACGTCCTTGCCGGAAGCCAGAACGTGATCCAGACCGCCGAAGCCGATATCGTATGCCCAGCCGTCGCCGCCGAAGATCCAAACGGACTTCTTAGCGAGGTATTCCTTATGAGCCAGAACATCCTTGCAGTCCGGGCAGCCTGCTGCTGCACCCTTTTCGAGCTCTGCAACCAGTGCCTTTGCCGGCTCAGCGTTAGCAGCGCCGTTGTCCTTGGTATCCATGAAGGTGTTGACAGCGTTCTTGAAGTCGTCGGTAGCGTTCTCGGAGCCAGCCATAACCTCGAGCTTGGAGATCAGGCGCTCACGGAGAGCTTCCTGACCATAGTACATGCCAAGGCCGTGCTCTGCGTTATCCTCGAACAGGGAGTTAGCCCATGCCGGACCGTGGCCGTTTGCATCAACGGTGTACGGGGAGGTAGCAGCCGGGCCGCCCCAAATGGACGAACAGCCGGTAGCGTTGGAGATGTACATGCGGTCGCCGCAAACCTGAGTGATCAGGCGGGCGTAAGAGGTCTCTGCACAGCCTGCGCAGGAACCGGAGAACTCAAGCAGCGGCTTCTTGAACTGCGAATCCTTTACGGAGTTCGTGGAGATCATGTCGGCCTTCTCGGAAACCTTTGCTACGCAGTAATCAAATGCATCCTGCTGAGCAGCCTCGTCAGCCTGCGGAACCATAGTCAGGGACTTGGTCGGGCAAACGCCGATACATACGCCGCAGCCCATGCAGTCCAGCGGAGATACAGCCATGGTGTACTTGTAAACGCCCTTGCCCTTGCCGGCCTTGATGTCAACCAGCTTGGTGGAAGCCGGTGCTGCAGCAGCCTCTTCCTCAGTCAGAGCGAACGGACGGATGGTAGCGTGCGGGCAAACGTAAGCACACTGGTTACACTGAACACAGGTAGCCTCGTTCCACTGCGGAACGGTAACTGCTACGCCGCGCTTCTCGTAAGCAGCTGCGCCGTGCTCGAAGGAGCCGTCAACATGCTCGCCTGCGAATGCGGATACCGGCAGGGAGTCGCCGTCCATGCGGCCGATCGGCTCCATAACGTCCTTGACCATCTTAACGACTTCCGGACGGCCCTGCAGATCGCGGGTATCAGCCTCGTCCTGTGCGTCAGCCCAGTCAGCCGGTACGTCGATCTTCTTGAATGCGGTAGCGCCGATGTCGATAGCCTTGTGGTTCATATCAACGATGTCCTGGCCCTTCTTCAGGTAGGACTTGGTAGCAGCATCCTTCATGAACTGGATAGCCTGCTCGCTCGGCATTACCTTAGCCAGTGCGAAGAATGCAGACTGCAGAATGGTGTTGGTGCGCTTGCCCATGCCGATCTCGATAGCGAGGTCGATTGCGTTGATGGTGTAAAGCTGAACGTCGTTCTTAGCAATGTAGCGCTTCTCGGAAGCTGCCAGATGCTTGCTCAGCTCTTCCGGAGACCACTGGCAGTTGATGAGGAATACGCCGCCCGGCTTAACGTCACGCACGATCGGGAAGTGCTTGGTGATGTAGGACGGGTTGTGGCATGCTACGAAGTCAGCCTTGTTGATGTAGTAAGGAGAACGGATCGGCTTGTCGCCAAAACGCAGATGCGAAACGGTTACGCCGCCGGTCTTCTTGGAGTCGTACTGGAAGTAAGCCTGTACGAACTTGTCAGTGTGGTCACCGATGATCTTGATGGAGTTCTTGTTCGCACCAACGGTACCGTCGCCGCCGAGACCCCAGAACTTGCACTCGGTCGTGCCTTCTGCTGCGGTGTTCGGTGCCGGCTTCTCCTCGAGGGACAGGTAGGTAACGTCGTCGTTGATGCCCAGAGTGAACATCTTCTTCGGCTCTGCCTTAGCCAGCTCCTCGTATACAGCGAATACGGAGGACGGGGGCGTATCCTTGGAACCCAGACCGTAACGGCCGCCGGTTACTACCTTATCGGTGATGCCTGCATCAGCCAGAGCGGTAACAACGTCCATGTAAAGCGGCTCGCCCTGGGAGCCCGGCTCCTTGGTGCGGTCGAGGACTGCGATCTTCTTAGCGGTCTCCGGGATAGCTGCGATCAGCTTGTCAGCACGGAACGGACGGTACAGACGAACCTTAACCAGGCCGACCTTCTCGCCGTGTGCGTTCAGGTAATCGATAACTTCCTCTGCAACGTCGCAGATGGAGCCCATAGCGATGATAACGCGGTCAGCGTCAGCAGCGCCGTAGTAGTTGAACAGCTGGTAGTTGGTGCCGAGCTTGGCATTTACCTTGCCCATGTACTCCTCAACGATGCCCGGAACAGCTTCATAGAACTTGTTGGAAGCCTCGCGGTGCTGGAAGAATACGTCGCCGTTCTCGTGAGAGCCGCGCATCATAGCGTGCTCCGGGTTCAGTGCGCGCTTGCGGAATGCTTCAACAGCATCCATGTCGCACATTTCCTTCAGATCCTCGTAATCCCAAACCTGGATCTTCTGGATCTCGTGGGAGGTACGGAAGCCGTCGAAGAAGTTGATGAACGGAACGCGGGACTTGATGGTAGCCAGATGTGCTACTGCAGACAGGTCCATGACCTCCTGCGGGTTGGTCTCAGCCAGCATAGCGAAACCGGTCTGGCGGCAAGCCATAACGTCGGAATGATCACCGAAGATGTTCAGTGCATGAGATGCAACGGTACGAGCGGAAACGTGGAATACACACGGAAGCAGCTCGCCTGCGATCTTGTACATATTCGGGATCATCAGCAGAAGACCCTGAGAAGCGGTGTAGGTGGTGGTCAGCGCACCTGCTGCCAGAGAGCCGTGTACGGTACCCGCCGCACCTGCCTCGGACTGCATTTCGATTACCTTAACGGTAGTACCGAAAATGTTCTTCTGACCTGCGGCAGCCCACTGGTCAACGCTGTCTGCCATGGGGCTGGACGGGGTGATCGGATAGATACCCGCAACTTCGGTAAACGCGTACGATACGTGCGCGGCCGCAGTGTTGCCGTCCATGGACTTCATCTTTCTTGCCATGTTGATGTCCTCCTATAAAAAATTATAATTCTCAATCGGAATTAAAAGCCCTCGTTTTGGTGTATTTTAACCTAAACTAAGCCTTACCTGCCCCTTCATTGTAGCACTCACGCACAAAGTTGTAAACAGTAAATATACTATTTTCCGCACTATTTTTCAAATTTTGATAAGCCGTTTCGTATTGTGAAACGTATGCAAACTTTTTATCATGGAATTTCTGTGTTTTTTCCGTGTTTTTTATTGCGTAATCTGATGACACATAGTATAGTATTAGATGTATAGTTATCTGGTTATGTCATACGTATCGGAGGGATCGGCATGGTATCTCGCGTATTCTCCGCAGGACTGAGCGGCATTGACGGCTACATTGTCACCGTCGAGTGCTTCCTCTCCGGCGGACTTCCCCGGCTGGATGTCGTCGGTCTGCCGACCGGCGCGGTATCCGAAGCCGGAGAGCGCGTCCGTGCCGCCGCAAAGGCCTGTGCCTTTGACTGGCCCGTATCCCGACTGACCGTCAACCTCGCACCTGCCGACACCAAAAAGGCAGGAACAGCATACGATCTGCCCCTTCTGCTTTCCATTCTGGCGGCAGCGGGCGAGATCGACGCACCGCCCGACAACGCTCTCTTCTTCGGAGAGCTTTCCCTCACCGGAGAGCTGCGGCCTGTCTGCGGTGCGCTTTCCATGGCACTTGCTGCGCGTGATGCCGGTTTCAAAACCGTGTTCGTTCCCGCGATGAACGCCGCCGAAGCATCCTATGCTTCCGGTGTGACAGTGTTTCCGATCCGTACATTAAATGAGCTTCTCGGACATTTGAACGGCAGAAAGCCGCTCACGCCGTGTGCTCCTCCGCCCAGGCCCGAACCGCAGGACGATGCGCTGGATTTTGCGCATGTGCTCGGTCAGCACGCGGTCAAACGCGCGCTTGAGATCGCGGCTGCAGGCGGACACAACGTGCTTCTTTCCGGACCGCCCGGTTCGGGCAAGAGCATGGCTGCAAAACGCTTTTCCACCATCCTGCCGCCGCTGTCCGACAGCGAACGGCTGGAGGTTATCCGTGTCTGGTCCGCCATTGGCAGAGGGCAGGAGGCGGTCGAGCGTGCCGAACGGCCGTTCCGTGCACCGCACCATAATTCCTCGGCCAACGCGATGGCAGGCGGTTCGGGTGCCGCAGGCCGGCTGCCCGTCCCCGGCGAGATCACGCTCGCGCACCGCGGTGTGCTGTTTCTGGATGAATTTCCGGAATTCCGCCGCGATGTGCTCGAAACCCTGCGCCAGCCGCTTGAGGACGGCAGAGTTACCATCTCGCGTGTCGCCGGCCAAGTGACGTATCCGGCACGGTTTCAGCTCATTGCCGCGATGAATCCCTGCAAATGCGGCTGGTACGGCACGGAACGCTGCACCTGCACCAAGTCCGCCGTTCAGCAGTATCTGCACCGTCTGTCCGGTCCGCTGCTCGACCGAATCGACCTGCAGGTTGCTGTGCAGCCGGTTGAATACGCCGCGCTTGCCGCACGAGGTCAGGCCAGCGAGGAACACTCTGCCGACATTCGTGCCCGTGTGCTCGCCGCGCGCGAGCGGCAGTATGCCCGACAGGGCTCTGACGTATGCAACGCCGCGATTCCGCCGCCGCAGCTTGCCGAGCACTGCCCGCTGAGCGCGGATGCGTCTCGTATGTTTGCGGCCGCATTTCAGCGACTGGGGCTGACCGCTCGTGCGCATGACCGCGTACTGCGTGTTGCCCGCACGATCGCCGATCTGGCCGACAGCAATGTCATCGAAGCAGAGCATCTCGCCGAGGCTCTGCAGTACCGTTCACTCGACAGAGCCGCAGGTTCTTGACAGCTTGTGGAAAAGTCTGTGGATGATGTGTATAAATTTACAATTACTGTAATTTCGTCTAAATTCGACCATTTCGTTTTATTTAATTTTATCAGCAAACCAACAACCAGTCAGGAGGAAAAATTCAATGTCTCATCCTATCGCTCGCCGTGCCGGTATGCTTGCGCTGACTGCCGCAATGCTCATGCCAAGCGCGGGAGCATTATCCGATGTGTCCAGCTGGGCACAGGAAGGCGTTGCCGCTGCGCAGAATGCCGGTCTGGCACCTTCGTCCCTGGCCAACAGTGCCGCTTCCGGCTCTATCACCCGCGCAGAGTTCTGTGCCGTTGCGCTGAACGCCTACAAGGCTGTCAGCGGCAAGGCTGTCTATGTTTCGGGCAAAAAGCCGTTCGAGGACTGCTCGGACCCCAATGTCACCGCAGCTTACCTGCTCGGCATTGTAAACGGCCGCACCAACGGCAACTTTGATCCAGATGCCAAGATCAGCCGTGAGGAAATGTGCACCATACTCGACAACATCCTCGCCGCTGCCGATATCGAAGCAACCGAGATCGCAGGTGATGCCTGCATCGAGGATTACCCCGATGTAAGCATGATCAGCGATTACGCAATGCAGCCGGTCGTTATCATGGTCGATCATTCGGTCATCAACGGCATCACCGATACCAGCACGGACACCACCATTCTGGCTCCGTCCGGCACCACCACCCGTGAGCAGGCGCTGATCATGGCAAACCGCTTCTGCACCGCCTTCAAGCCGGATAAGACGCCGATTGCAGCGGTTGACGGCTCCACTAACCTGCCGACCACCGCCGGTTCTTCCACCTCTGCCGCAACCGCCATCACCGGTCTGCCGAAGACCGAGGCCGAGAAGATGACCTACGTTTACGGCGCAGGCAACGGCAAGTACCAGTCCGCAGCTGAGGCTGAGGCTCACATGGTAGAGATCGTGGTTCCGGTATGGCATCTGCAGTCCGACGGCACCAAGGTGGCCTCCAAGGCTTACCTGCAGGTAAACGCTTCGCTGGCTTCCATCTATCAGGCAATCTTTGAGGAGATCTTCAACGGCTCCGAGAAGTTCCCGATCTATGATGTAGGCTGCTACTCGTGGCGCACCGGCGAGCACTCGCAGGGCACCGCAGTTGATATCAACCCGGACGAGAACATGGAAGCTACCATCAACTCGGACGGTTCCCTGTCTCCGACCTGCGGCACCCACTGGACGCCGTATATTGATCCGTACTCCATCCCTGAGGGCGGCGATGTTTACAATGCCTTCACCAAGTACGGCTTTACCTGGGGCGGCAACGGCTGGCGCACCAAGCGCGACTACATGCACTTCAGCTACTTCGGCCGCTAAGCACTACATACGAAATGGCAAAAGAAGGGACGGCTTATCGTTAGCCGCCCCTTATCTTTTGTGAAATTTGTGTAACTTTACAGGAATTTTATTTGCATTTTTAGAATAACATGCTATAATAATATATAGAGTACATTAGTAAGGAGGCATGACATCATGAGAAGACTTTCTATTCCGCAGAAGCCCGACCGTCCGGACATCGACGATCTGATCTTTGGTGATGACCATAAGACGCAGAGCGAAAAGTAACCGCACTTTTTGATCGGTTCCACGCAGGGCTTGCAGAGAAACAGCAGCCGCGTGGTTTTTTTATACCTGTTTTTGAAAGGAAACATATAAAAATGGAATCATCCAGTCCCGCGTCACGGACAAAAACGTAACACCCGAAGCATTTTTAATGCCTCGGGTGTTTTATTTTGGTCGTTTCGATGGTGGTAACGGTGTCGGTATATCGGTCAATCCAAGCAAATATTCCAGATTGACCTGATAGAAACGAGAAAGTAGAATCAGAATCTCCAACGGAAATTCACGTACACCGTTTTCATAATTGCTGTATGTGTTCTGCGCTACCTTTAGATATGCGGCAATTTCACGCTGTTTGATATCCCTGTCTTCGCGCAATTCTTTTATGCGGTTGTGCTCCATATGACCACCTCGCATTTACCTTAACTTATCTCGAAACAGGATATTGACTTTTATCTCATTTCGAGATATAGTGTATGTAAGGTGGTGGAAAACATGGCAAAATTGTCTATCGAATCGCAGATTGCAAAATATGAACACACGGCAGATTTTTGCAAGCAAAAAGCCGATCGCTGTTGGGCGTATGCCAAGAACGATAAAGGCGACCATTATTATGAAGAAGCGCGTCACTACTACGAAAAAGAAAAAGAGAACCGAGAAAAAGCGGCTGCCTTACGAGCAAAATTGTAATGAGGTGATTCATAATGGGATTCTTGGATAAATTATTTGAAAAAACAGAAAAAGCAAGTAAAAACATAGAAGCGGAATACGCACGTGCAGCATCCAGAGTAGCATATATGTCTATTGAGGATGTATTACGTAATTGTCCTCCTCCGAATACTACGCTGTATAATCCCGGTCAGATGAAGGCCTATACAGAGAAAATCGAGGAATGGGTTCTCGATAATATAGACGAGCCCGACCGCATCCGGGATATGGCGCGCACATGCCAAGAACGTAATTGGAATTACGGTCTACGCATGTTGGACGTTGTCTATAAAAAGTGTCGGTAATACACTTGCCTAATATACCAAGAAATAAAAACCACCACGTTTCCGTGGTGGTTTTTATGATGTAATTTACGACCATCTCCGCTTAACCCACTCCTATATCCTACCTTGCAGGATCTCTTCACTCTCTGCTCTAAAAATTCAATTTTAATTACATTAAGCGATAAAAATAAAACCCCACCCTGCCGATGCAATCCAATTAGTAACCTGCACGACTCATGCAGGTGGGTCCTCTGTTTGATACCTCTGCGCTTCCAACTTCCGTGTATACCCGGGAGGCCTGCTGCTCAGTATCAAAACTTTCCGAAGTCCCATACTAAAAATGTGGGTTAAAAAAGGACTGCTGTCGAACAGGGCAGGATCTTACCGAAATAAAATGCTTTGCTTCCGATAACGAAGCTGCGCTGTTTACTCTTATTTTATGCTCTCGGCCGGAGAATTACTCCTCCTCTGCCTCGGCGCGTTCCATAACGATGTTGAACACTGCATCTGCGATCTCGTCATCCTCGACCGCCTCGAGCAGCTCTTCGCCGTTCTCCTCAACGATCTGCATGATAACGACCTCTGCATCCTCCTCGATGGAGATCTCTGCAGGGATAAACGCCAGATAGGTCACGCCATTATATTCCACGGTGTCGATATGCTCAAACTCGACCTCGTTGCCGTCCTCGTCGATCAGGGTTACAAAATCATTGCCGTATTCCTCGCTCATGGGTCCGGCACCTCCTTAAATTCATAGTAAAGGGGAGCAATCAGGTGTTTCCTGTCCCTTGTATTAAGCATAACAAATTATGACGTATTTGTAAAGCCTTATGTTGTGCATTCAGCACTACACTTTACACGATCATAGTATGTCTGTTGCTGTAATAATCATACCAGTTAAAAAACATGAAATAAAGCCTTGACTTTGCAAATTAATTCTGGTATAGTAGTTGAGGTAACAAGGAAGAAGGCATGTCCTCACCCGCAGCGAAGCAAACGGGTCAATAAAGCACAGAAGCCGCTTTGCGCGCTCTGCGATTTTATTCTGGAGGACGGTCATTCGATCAGTCCTTTTTCTTTTTGTCTTAAACCGATTTCGTTTGGAGGTGCTTACCAATCAGCAGCATGGAACATCAAATCAATGAAGAGATCCGCGACAAGGAAGTTCGTCTGATCGGTGACGACGGCGAACAGCTCGGCATTCTGCCTATTCAGCAGGCACAGGATATCGCCGTAGAAAAGGGCATGGATCTGGTCAAAATCGCGCCGCAGGCTAAGCCGCCTGTCTGCAAGATCATGGATTACGGTAAATTCCGCTTCGAGCAGGCAAAGCGCGAGAAGGAAGCGCGAAAGAATCAGCGTGTCGTGGAGATCAAAGAGATTCGCCTGACGCCTAATATCGACATCGGCGACCTGAACACCAAGGTAAAGAACGCTTGCCGCTTCCTGCAGGACGGCAACAAGGTCAAGGTTTCGGTTCGCTTCCGTGGCCGCGAGGTCACGCACGCGTCGCTTGGTCAGGATCTGCTCCATCGCTTCGCGGAGCTGTGCTCGGAGTGCAGCACGGTAGAAAAGCAGCCCAAGCTCGAAGGCCGCCAGATGCTGATGTTTCTGGCGCCCGCAAAGGACAAGTAAAACCAACGCGCAGATATAGCGCAAATTCAGAGAGGAGCAAAACCTTATGCCTAAGATCAAAACGCACAGCGGTGCAAAAAAGAGATTTTCCGTTACCAAGAACGGTAAGTTCAAGCGCGGTCACGTTGGCAAGCGCCACCTGCTCAACGGCCATGGCAAGACCACTAAGCTGAAGCGCCACCTCCGCAAGGAAGGCTTCGCAGATTCTACCAACGTAGCACAGCTGAAGCGTCTGCTGCCGTACAAGTAAGTTAGAAAACAACATCTTTCATATAGGAGGCAAACACAATGGCAAGAGTTAAGGGCGCAATGATGACCCGTAAAAGAAGAAAGAAGATCCTGAAGCGTGCTAAGGGTTACTGGGGTTCCAAGTCTACCCACTACCGTGTAGCCAACCAGGCTGTAATGAAGAGCCTGAAGTACGCTTACATCGGCCGTAAGCACAAGAAGCGTGACTTCCGTCGTCTGTGGATCACCCGCATCTCTGCAGCTTGCAAGACCTGCGATATCAACTACAGCCGTTTCATGAACGGTCTGAAGAAGGCTGGTATCGACCTGAACCGCAAGATGCTGGCTGACCTGGCTGTAAACGATCAGGCTGCATTCGCTGCACTGGCTGAGAAGGCTAAGGCTGCACTTTAATTGCATAACAAAACGAGTCTGTGAAAACAGGCTCGTTTTTTGCATTCAGCGTTCCGCTCGGGACGCTGTTTTCATATTCCGCGTTCCTCTGCCCTATACTGTGATGGTAAGGAGCGTGATGAAATGGGTCCGTCCATTTACTTAGGGGTACAAGGCTACGGCTGCGCCCGTGCCGAGGATAAAGATCGGTTTGCGCATCGGTTTCGGCAGGACGACAGCGTATGCTGCTATGCCGTATGCGATAAAGGCCGATACGTCATCCAGAACCGCCTGCAGGAAGGTCAGGCGTATCATTTGACCATCCGGCAGAGAACGGTAATACAGGCCATTCTCAGCCGTCCGGACGCACAAGGCGTAATCCATGCCGTCAGCGGCAATTCCATCACAGTAGACGGCATGCACCTTCCCTGCCGCGCTGTGTTTGAAATCCGCACACGAGCCGGCGGCGCTGTCGTTCTGCCGTGCTTTCTCACCGACCGGATCGTCGGAAGTTATGCACAGGTATTCGGCGGTGCTGCGTATATCCGGCCTGCTCCCCAGATGTACCATCCGCCGGTTCACGGCATTCCCGGTCGGCGCACGCTGCAGAACCTGCTCCGAACTGCCTTGATGCCCGTCGGCACCGCGCTGTACGTCTACGGCGGCGGCTGGAACTGGCAGGATACCGGCTCCGGTAATACTGCCATGCACATTGGCCTGCCACAAAGCTGGATCGACTTCTTCGACTGTCAGAACGCCTGCTATACCTACCGCAGTGACAGCAATCCCGCGCACAGCTACTACCCGACCGGCGGCTGGAACCAGTACGGCTATGCCGGTCTGGATTGCTCAGGCTACCTCGGCTGGACGCTGTACAATACCCTGCATACCGAGAGTGCGTCTGTCTCCGACTGTGACGGCTATGTCACGCCCGCCGCCGAGTTTGCCCATACGCTTTCCCAAAGAGCCTGGGGTACCCTTCCCCGTCAGGACTGCGGCAACGGCCTGCAGGAGCCGTCCTCGTTCCGTCCCGGCGATATCTTCAGCATGGACGGTCATGTGTGGCTGTGCATCGGTCCCTGTCGAGACGGCAGCATCGTCATCGCGCACTCTACGCCCTCGCCCAGCAAAACCGATTGCAGAGGCGGCGGCGTACAGCTCAGCGCGCTCAATCCCGCGAGTGATGCGGATAAGGATTGTCAGGCGTATCGGCTTGCAGAACGCTTTATGCAGCGGTATCCGCGCTGGAGTGCAAGGTATCAGGTGCAGCTGCTGCCCTATTCGGTTTATGGGAAGCTGTCGGAGAATCCGCATGCAGGGTTGTTCCGGTGGAATGATTTTCTCTCAGATAAAGAAGGTGTTCGGGGACAGTTTGCGGAGGAGATTCTGCAAATTGAGAATTGAAAATGGAGAATGGAGAATTACGCAGCGGTAAAGCGTTGTGCGGGCGGCCAACGGCCGCCCCTGCGGTTACGCAAGGTGCAGATGGGTTACAAGCGGTGCGCCGAGGTCGCACCCTACGGTATCATCCGTTATCAAACAAAACCCGCAGATGCCGTCCATGACCACCGAGCAAACGAGTTGCGCGACACGGGTATCCCCCAGGGGACCCTCTCTTGCCCTTCGGGCAATTCACCTTGTGTCGCGCCTGCGTAGAGCTGCCGATATGTGTAGCAGTACGGAATCCGGCACTGCGCAGAGGTAAAGAAATGGGAGCACACTGTGCTCCCCTGCGGTAATAAAAATCCTCTGCTGTTCCCCTTTTTCGAAGCGGTCGCCGGTCTCTGATCTGCGCCAGACTAACAAACAAAAGGAAGTGGGAGTTAAGAGGGTAGAAACCTTGGTGTCTACCCTCTTGCCCCGCCGCAGGGTGCGGCGACTTCCCGCCAAAGATTGGCGCCCATTCCTCAATCTTCAGCGAACAGAAAAAGCAAAAAATCCACTTGCTTTCGCAAGTGGACTAACTGGAGCGGCTGACGAGGCTCGAACTCGCTACCTCCACCTTGGCAAGGTGGCGCTCTACCAGATGAGCTACAGCCGCATATGTGATTTTGAGAAGAAAAGGTGGAGCGGCTGACGAGGCTCGAACTCGCTACCTCCACCTTGGCAAGGTGGCGCTCTACCAGATGAGCTACAGCCGCATATTCCTTTCATCTCGCTTTCGGCTTACCGCCTCAAAGCAAGATTTATTATATCAGGTGATGTGTCCCCTGTCAACACTTTTTTCTCTTTTTCCGCAATTTTTTCCGAGCAGCAGAAAACCGGCAGTCTCCTGCCGGCTTTCCCTTCTCTTTTTCCTTTCGGCGCACTGCGGATCAGTGCACCCAGACCTCTTCGTGCTCGCCGCGGCGCGGACGATTGAGCAGATGCTTGATTGCCTCCTGTGCAGGCATGCCGCCGTACAGCACGGCATACATCGCTTCGGTGATCGGCATGGACACGCCCTGCTGCTGTGCAAGGTGATAGCCCGCCTCGGTCGCGTAATAGCCCTCGACCGTTGCGCCGACCTCCTTCATCGCCTCCTGCGCGGTCGCGCCCTTGCCGATCAGGATACCGGCACGGCGGTTGCGCGAGTGCATAGAGCAGCAGGTTACGATCAGATCGCCCACACCGGACAGACCTGCAAATGTCTCCTGCTTGGCGCCCAGCTTGACGCCCAGACGCGCGATCTCGGTCAGACCGCGGGTCATAAATGCCGCCTTGGAGTTGTCGCCCAGACCCAGACCATCCGAAATACCGGCGCCGAGTGCGATAATATTCTTAAACGCACCGCCCAGCTCACAGCCGATGATGTCGGACGAGGTGTACACGCGGAAATTGGTATCGTTCATGAACGCCGCCTGCGTCAGCTCAGCCGCCGCACGGCTCTCCGAAGCGGCTACGATAGCCGTCGGAATGCCGCGTGCAACCTCCTCGGCGTGCGTCGGACCGGTCAGTGCAACGACCGGATTGCTGCCGTTCATCGCGTTCGAGATGGTCTCGGAGAACCGGCAGTAGCCGTGCTTGGAGTCCAGACCCTTGCCGACGTTGACGATAACCGTATGCGGCGGCACGATCTTCGCCAGCTGCTCCGCCGTGCTCGCTACCGCGAAGGACGGCACCGCCAGCACGACCAGATCCACCTTGGCAGCGCCGGACATGTCAGTCGTAATCTCAATGCCCTCCGGAATGACAACACCCGGCAGCAGCTTCTCGTTGCAGCGCTCGCGGTGCAGCAGGTCACACTCCTCCTGCAGATAGGTCCACGAGGTTACTTCATGTCCGTTCTGGTGCAGCAGCATCGCCAGTGCGATGCCCCAGCCACCGGTACCCAGTACAAAAACCTTCATGTTACTTCTCCTCTCCGTCAGGCGATGCTTCGATCGTCTTTTTACTCTTAAAAGAGAATTTATTTTCCGTGCCGTGCAGGATGCGTCCGATATTCGAGCGATGCATGAAAACGACTGCCGCCGCCATGCCGAACGCCATCGCCGTCAGCACCGGATCGCGATAGAACAGCCATGTCGTGATCGGAAAGCTGACCGCGCCGAGGATCGAACCGAGCGAGATCCACTTTGTCAGCACGACCGACAGAATGAACAGTGCGAATGCAATGGCGAACACGCGCCAGTCAAAAAACGCGAGCATAACCGCGCCGACCAGTACGCCTTTACCGCCCTTAAAGCCGAAATACAGCGGAAACATGTGGCCGAGGATAACAAAAATACCCGCTGTCAGCTTGCCGACCGGACCGCCGAGCGCCCAACCGACCGAAACCGCTGCCGCACCTTTGGCAATGTCGCCGAGCAGAACGAACAGCGTCTTTTTCGCACCCATCGTGCGGTACGCGTTCGTCAGACCGGCGTTGCCGCTGCCGTAGTTGCGGATATCCTTGCCGAGCGTCACCTTGCTGACAATGATCGCAAAGCTGAGCGAGCCGAACAGATACGCGCACACGGCAATGATCGCAAAATGCGTAAGTGTCATGTTGCCCTCTCCTTACTGCGACTTGTCGCTGCGCTCGCGGATGACCATGCGTACCGGCGTACCGGTCAGACCGAACACCTCACGGATCTGGTTTTCCAGATAACGCTGATAGGAGAAATGGAACAGACGCGCGTCATTGCAGAAGCAGACGAATGTCGGCGGGCAGGTAGAGGCCTGCGTCATGTAGAAGATACGCAGACGGCGGCCCTTGTCCGTAGGCGGCTGCACGCGTGCGGTTGCCTCCGCGAGAATGGCGTTGAGTCGGCCGGTCGGAATGCGCATATGGTTCTGCTCATATACCTCATGGATGAGCGAGAACAGCTTGTCCACGCGCTGACCGGTCTGCGCGGAAATGAACAGCACCGGTGCATACGGCATGTATGCCAGACCCTCACGGACACGCAGCGTGTACTCCTTCATGGTGGAGCCGTCCTTTTCAACCAGATCCCACTTGTTTACCACGATGATGCACGCCTTACCGGCGTTGTGCGCCTCTCCGGCCACCTTGGTGTCCTGCTCGGTAACACCTTCGGTCGCGTCAATCATGATAACGCATACATCGGCGCGCTCTACCGCCAGCAACGAACGCATAACCGAGAATTTCTCGATCTTCTCGTCCACCTTGCTCTTCTTACGGATACCGGCGGTGTCGATGAACGTAAACTTGCCGTGGGCGTTGTCCACATCGGCGTCTACGCTGTCGCGGGTCGTACCGGCAATATTGGAAACGATAACACGTTCCTCGCCGAGCACGCGGTTGAGCAGGCTGGACTTGCCGACGTTCGGCTTGCCGATGAGGGCCACACGAATGCGGTCCGCGTCCTCCTCTTCCTCGTCTGCCGGCGGGAAGTATTCGTAAGCCGCATCCAGCAGCTCACCGACACCGTAGCCGTGCAGCGCAGAAATACCGTACGGCTCGCCCAAACCGAGGTTGTAGAACTCATAAAACTCCGCTGGAGGATCACCCGGCTTGTCGCACTTGTTGACAGCCAGCACGAGCGGCTTGCCCGAGCGCAGCAGCATGGACGCAACGTCCTGATCGGCGGCAGTAATGCCGGTGCGCAGATCGGTGATCAGGATAATGACATCCGCATGCGAGATCGCGGTCTCTGCCTGAAAGCGCATGAACTGCAGAATCTCGTTATCGTTCGACGGCTCAATGCCGCCGGTGTCGATGACAGTGAAATCGCGACCGCGCCAGTCGCTGTCAGCGTACAGACGGTCGCGGGTAACGCCCGGCGTATCCTCAACGATGGAAAGCCGCTTGCCCGCCAAGCGGTTGAACAGCTGCGACTTGCCGACATTCGGACGACCGACGATCGCAACAATAGGCTTTGCCATAAATTCCCCTCCTTTAAGGTCAGTTTAAGACATTTGCAAACAAATTGCAAGCAAGAAATTCGTTAAAACCGCGCGTCAGCGCGCATTCAATAGAATTTCCGCAGAAAATTCACAAAAAGCCGCAGCATGTATGTGGCTTTTGATACAAGAAAGCAAATCAGTATGCCCGCAAGGACGCGCTGATTTGCGCCCGGAACATATCCAAGCCGTGCTCGGTACGTCCCTCTCGATGCAAAGGCGAGCCTTTTCATCGAAACCTGAAAAAAAATGGAGAAAGCTATCCGGCCTTCTCCATTTTTCCTGTTCTGTTTTAAGGCTTACGCTTCCTTAACGGACTTAACCTCACGACCGTTGTAATAGCCGCAGGCCTTGCACATTCTGTGCGCCAGCTTCATCTCGCCGCACTTCGGGCACTTAGCCATGCCGGGCAGAGAGAGCTTCCAGTGGGAGTTACGACGCTTGTCGCGGCGTGCCTTAGAAATTTTACCCTTAGGTACTGCCATGTTGGATACACCTCCTACTCTATCGTCTTATTTTTCAATACGAACTCATTCGCCCTTGTCGGAATCGAGCAGGGCGCGCAGCGCGGCAAATCGCGGATCGATCTGCTTTTTATCGCAATCGCAGTCGGTCACATTGCGGTCGGCGCCGCAGTGCGGACAGAGGCCTTTGCAGTCCTCTTTGCACAGATAGGTCATCTGTACCTGCAGGATCAATGCCGGCACCAATACGTCCGCAGGATCCACGCTGTCGCTGGTCAGCACAAAAAGATCGTCCTCTTCCTCCGCCTCGGGGTCATCCGAGAGCATCATGTCAGCCTCGGCTGAAAGCGGAATCTCGAGCGGTTTCAGGCAGCGTGCGCATTCGGTGGAGTAGATCGTTTCGATCGAACCCGCCAGTCTCACAACACCGCTTTCATTGGAAACCACGCCTTTGATGTGGACAGGGCTTTGAAACGGCTTCGCGCCATAGAGCTTTTCGTCCGTCAGGTCGATCGTTTCATCGAACGGAATCGACGCATGTGCAGACGCGTTCAGCTTTTTTAAGTCAATCTTCATGTCAACCTCACATGGTACTAAGATAGTATACTACAAACAATCGGTCTTTGTCAACCAAAAAATCTACAAAACACGGTATTTTTCCGAACTGTCCGCCCGCACTTTTCTTTTTTCGGAAAATGCGGTATACTGGTTTCACCCAAACGGGCAAATTAACGGAAAAGGATACCCTGCCTTGAGAGAATATTATATCACAAAAAACGACAGTGGACAACGTCTGAATAAATTTTTAGAAAAAGCCGTGCCGCTTTTATCCGGCGGCATGATGCACAAATACCTGCGGTTAAAGCGCATTAAGGTCAATAACAAGCGCACTGAAGCTGCCTACAAGCTCGCTGAGGGCGATTCCGTACAGCTTTACCTCAACGACGAATACTTTGACGCGCCCAAGGAGGAAGAAGCCTTCCGCCGTATTGCCAAGCCGCGCGTGCGCGTTGTGTATGAGGACGAGCACATCCTGTTGGCGGATAAGGCGCCGGGCATGGTCGTTCACGCAGACGAGCACGGCGACACAGATACGCTCATCGCGCACATTCAGGCGTACCTGTTTCAGTCCGGTGCGTGGAATCCGGATGATGCCGCGTCATTTGCACCAGCCCTCTGCAACCGCATCGACCGCAACACCGGCGGCATTGTCATCGCGGCAAAGACCGCTGAAGCGCTGCGCATATTAAATGATAAGATCAAGGACCGCGAGATGGAAAAGCGGTATCTGTGCATCGTGCACGGCAGACCCAAGCCGCCCGAGGGGCTGATCGAGAACTATCTCCGTCGTGATGAAAAGCGCAAGCAGGTCACGCTGCACAAAACCCGCGTTCCCGGTGCAAAGACTGCACGCACGCGCTACCGCACACTGGCCTCCCATGGGAAACTGTCGCTCGTTGAGTGCGAGCTGCTGACCGGCCGCACGCACCAGATCCGCGCCCATATGGCCTCCATCGGCTGTCCGCTGCTCGGCGACGGCAAGTACGGCACAAACGAACTCAACCGTCCCTACGGCGAAACCGGACAGGCTCTGTATGCCTATTCCCTCACGTTCCGCTTCGCACAGGATGCCGGTGCGCTGCAATATCTGAATGGCAAAACCTTCATGGTAAAGGATATTCCGTTCGTCAAAAAGTATTTTCCGAATTTCAAGCCGTGAGTAATGGAAAACGTAGAATGAACACAACGGTTTCATTCCGCAAAAAGAAAACGCTGAGCCACCGCTCAGCGTTTTCCTTTATGCGATTTAGTTATCGTCCTGCAGAGCATCAAAGCCTTCTGCGCCGGTACGAACCTTTACGACGTTCTCCACATCGTAAACGAAGATCTTGCCGTCACCGATATGACCGGTATACAGAACCTTCTTGACCGTTTCAACAACGGTTTCAACCGGAACCTTGGATACAACAACCTCCATTTTCATCTTGGGCAGCAGGGTTACGTCAACCTCAGCGCCGCGGTAATACTCGGGAGCGCCCTTCTGCACGCCGCAGCCGACTACGTTGGTCACGGTCATACCGGATACGCCGATGGATGCCAGTGCTTCCTTCAGAACCTCAAACTTGGACTGCTTTGCAATGATAACGATCTTGCTGAGCTTATGCTCGTGCGAAGCGCCCTCGGTCGTCACCTTGGTGACCGGAACAGCCTTCTCGACTGCAACCGGAATGGTGTCCTTGATCTTCGCAGCGGTTTCGCCAGCCTTGGTGCCCAGAACAGCAGGAACGACCGGCATAAAGTCTGCGTATGCGGAGGACAGGCCGTGCTCCGGCTTATCCAGACCCATGATCTCCTCAGCCTCGCTTACGCGCAGGCCGATGGTGTGCTTGATAACATTGAATACGATGGTCATGGTGATTGCAACCCATGCGATGACTGCAACAACACCGAGAACCTGAATGCCGAAGAAGTGGAAGCCGCCGCCGTAGAATACGCCGAGGGGCTCAACCTCGGTGCCATTATAGTAAGCGAACAGACCGGTAAGAATCGTGCCCAGTGCACCGTTGATGCAGTGCACGCCGACAGCGCCGACCGGATCATCGACCTTGAGCTTCTGATCGACAAATTCGATACCGAATACCACGGCAAAGCCTGCGCAGATACCGATGATAACCGAACCAAACGGAGTAACCACATCGCAGCCTGCGGTGATAGCTACCAGACCTGCCAGAGAGCCGTTCAGCGTCATAGAAACATCAGGCTTCTTGTAGCGGATCCAGGTGATGCACATAACGGTAACGGTTGCAACAGCAGCCGCCATGTTGGTGGTTACAAATACACGGGATGCAACCTCAGCACCGCCGCCCGACAGTGCAACGGTAGAGCCGCCGTTAAAGCCGAACCAGCAGAACCACAGGATAAAGCAGCCGAGTGCGCCGAGCGTCAGGGAGTGACCCGGAATTGCACGAGCCTTGCCATCCTTAGTGTACTTGCCGATACGGGGACCGAGGATTGCAGCGCCGACCAGAGCGGCAACGCCGCCGACCATGTGTACCGCCGTGGAGCCTGCAAAGTCGTGGAAGCCAAGTTCTGCGAGCCAGCCGCCGCCCCAGATCCAGTGACCGGAAACCGGATAGATAACCGCAGAAATAATCATCGAGTAAATGCAGTATGCAGAGAATTTGGTGCGCTCTGCCATCGAACCGGAAACGATGGTCGCAGCAGTTGCACAGAATACGGTCTGGAAGATCAGGGTCGTCCAGTCGTAGCCCTCACCGACAACGCCGTCAGCGAAGAAATCAAAGCCGCCGAAGAACGGGCTTGCCGCGCCGAACATGATGCCGAAGCCGAGGATCCAGAAGATCGGCGTGCCGAGCGAGAAGTCCATCAGGTTCTTCATAATGATGTTGCCGGCATTCTTTGCTCTGGTGAAGCCGGTCTCAACCATTGCGAAGCCGGCCTGCATGAAGAATACCAGCGCCGCCGCAACAAGCGTCCAGCCTACGTCCATCGACGCAGCAAGTTCCATGATATCCATTTTTAATGACCCCCTTGGAAATAGAAATGGCGTATATCTCCACCATCCCCGAAGGAACAGCGGAAATACACGCCATTGTGTATAGAAATATATTTTCTAACGAATGTAATTGATGTCTGCTCTATTAAACGTAGAACAGAATGTCGGAGTAGGTCGGGAACGGCCAGAACTTCTTGCCTACCAGACCCTCCAGCTTATCAGCCGGTACGCGAACCGCATCCATTGCGGAGATGACAACATCGTGGTAGTAATGTGCTGCCTTCTGGCTATCATCGGTCGGAACGGCTGCAACAGCCTCGTCGAGTGCTGCGCTCTTGGTGTACAACTCCTCGGTCAGCTCGGAAACCTTGCCCAGCAGACCGGCCTCCATGCCGCCGGTAACGCCTGCTGCCTTCTTGGCATTGACGGTGCCTGCCAGCTCGTTTTCAAATGCGATGCACGCCGGAGTGATCTCCTCGCGTACCATATCGCTCATGGTCATAGCCTCGATGTGCAGGATCTTGTTGTACTCCTCAAGCTGGGTCTCCATACGGGAATGGATCTCCTCGGCGGTGTAAACGTTGTGCTTTGCGAACAGGTCGAGGTTCTTCTGGTCAACGTAATGCGGGAATGCGTCCGCTGCGCTCTTGAAGTTGAGCAGACCGCGCTTCTCCGCTTCTGCTACCCAGGAATCATCGTAGCCGTTGCCGTTGAAGATGATGCGCTTGTGCGCCTTGATCTCGCGCTTTACGAGTGCCATCAGCGCCTTCTCGAAGTCCTCGGCGCCCTCCAGCTCGTCAGCGAACTGGCGGAGCTCCTCAGCGACTGCGGTGTTCAGCATAACGTTTGCGCACGCGATGTTGACCGCAGAGCCCAGCGAACGGAACTCGAACTTGTTGCCGGTGAAGGCGAACGGAGAGGTACGGTTGCGGTCGGTGGTGTCCTTCGGAATCGCCGGCAGAACCGCAGCGCCCAGATCCATCTTGGTCTTGTAAACGTCGGTGTAGTCCTCGCCGGACTCGATGGAATCCAGAATAGCCTGCAGCTCGTCGCCGATGAACATGGAGATGATCGCCGGAGGCGCTTCGTTCGCGCCCAGACGGTGGTCATTGCCTGCAGAAGCGACGGAAATGCGGAGCAGATCCTGATATTCGTCAACCGCCTTGATAACGGCGGTCAGAAACAGGATGAACTGGCTGTTTTCGCTCGGGTTCTTGCCCGGCTCGAGCAGGTTCTCGCCTGCATCGGTGGAAATCGACCAGTTGTTATGCTTGCCGGAGCCGTTTACGCCTTCAAACGGCTTCTCATGCAGCAGGCAGGTGAAGCCGTGCTTCTGTGCCACCGTACGCATAACCTCCATGGTCAGCTGATTGTGGTCAGTAGCGATGTTGGTGGTGGAGAAGATCGGCGCCATCTCGTGCTGGCACGGTGCAACCTCGTTATGCTTGGTCTTGGAGAGGATACCCAGCTTCCACAGTTCCTCGTCAAGATCCTTCATGAAGGCAGCTACACGCGGACGGAGTGCACCAAAGTAGTGATCGTCCATTTCCTGACCCTTCGGCGGCATTGCGCCGAACAGAGTGCGGCCGGTGAAGATCAGGTCCTTGCGCTTCGTGTAATCCTTGCGGTCGATCAGGAAGTACTCCTGCTCAGGGCCTACGGTGGTGGTTACACGCTTAACATCCTTGCCGAACAGCTTGAGGATGCGGCACGCCTGTGTGCTGATGGCGTCCATCGAGCGCAGCAGCGGCGTCTTCTTATCGAGGATCTGACCGGTGTAGGAGCAGAATGCGGTCGGAATGTAAAGGGAACCATCCTTTACAAATGCGTAGCTGGTCGGGTCCCATGCGGTGTAGCCGCGTGCCTCGAAGGTTGCGCGCAGACCGCCGGACGGGAAGGACGATGCGTCCGGTTCGCCCTTGATCAGCTCCTTGCCGGAGAACTCCATCATCACATGACCGTCGTCGGTCGGCGTGATGAACGAGTCGTGCTTCTCGGCGGTGATGCCGGTCATCGGCTGGAACCAGTGCGTGTAATGGGTTGCACCCTTGCTGATCGCCCAGTCCTTCATTGCCGTTGCAACAACAGCAGCAACATCAGCGTCGATCGCGGTGCCCTCGCGCATGGTCTTCTTCAGCTTCTTGTAAACGTCCTTGGGAAGACGTTCTTTCATCACAGTGTCGTTAAACACCATGCTGCCGAACAGCTCGGGAACATTCGTAATGCTCATGAATGGTTCGCTCCTTACATATGTTAATTTTAATAGCAAACAAACTGAATAAAACAAAACAGGCGCTGCGGGTCGTGTGCCCACAGCGCCTTTGCTGTTTACACTTTGCATTATAGCTGTCCTGCCTTGCTTTGTCAAGGGAGATTATGGTGTTTTTTTCATTTCCGGAAGATTTGCTACAACATACTTAATTTTCGCTTGTCCGCACTGTCACTTCCTGTGCAAAATGTGAAAATTCACTTTTTTATGTTCTTTGCGCTTGACGATTCCCGGTTCCCTGCTATAAAATATGAAGCGAACAAAGGTGTTCGCCATAGCTGAGGATTTAAGGCTTTTGATCCTCTGCTGCGGCGAGCACCTTTTTATTTTGTTAAGCAGCCGGTACATATCGCCTTCTATCTGAAAGCACCCGCCGAAGCCTGCTTCTCTGAATCCGTAATTTCAGCGCAACATATAAGGAGGAAGCACCATGTTACAAAAAGAAGGGCAAGTCCGCATCCCCGCAGGCTGCGCGATCTCCGGTATCTTCCACAAGGACGGCACCCGTGAGAACGGCACCCGCATTATCGACTCTATCCGCACCATGCATGATCGTTCCAACGGCCTGGGCGGCGGCTTCGCCGGCTACGGCATCTACCCTGAATACGCCGATTACTATGCGTTCCATGTATTCTATGATACACAGGCAGCTAAGGAAGAGTGCGAGCGCGAGATCGAGCGTCACTTTGACATTGTAAACCTGTCCAAGATCCCGACCCGACGTCATCCGCGCATTACGGATGCCCCGATGATCTGGCGCTACTTCGTTACGCCCCTGCCGACCAAGCTGGCAGCCAGCCAGCTCGAGGAGCGCGAGTTCACCTCCCGCTTTGTCATCCGCATCAATCACACGCTGAACGGCGCTTACATCTTCTCCTCCGGCAAGAACATGGGCGTTTTCAAGGCAAACGGCTTTCCCGAGGACGTCGGCGAGTACTACATGCTGGAAAACTACGAGGCCTACTCCTGGACCTGCCACGGCCGTTATCCAACCAACACACCGGGCTGGTGGGGCGGCGCGCACCCGTTTGCACTGCTCGACACCACGGTCGTTCACAACGGCGAGATTTCCTCTTATGATGCAAACCGCCGCTTCATTGAGATGTTCGGCTACTCCTGCGACCTGCTGACCGACACCGAGGTCATCACCTACATTATTGATTACCTCGGCCGCAAGCTGGGCCTGACGTACAGCGAGATTGCAAATGTCATTGCGGCTCCGTTCTGGTCCACCATTGAAAAGCAGGAGCCGAAGGAGCGCGAGCGTCTCACCTATCTGCGCAATGCCTTCGCTTCCCTGATGGTTACCGGTCCGTTCTCCATTCTGGTCGGCTACACCGGCGGCCTGATGGCGCTCAACGACCGACTCAAGCTGCGCAGCATGGTTGTCGGCGAAAAGGACGACACCGTATACATCGCCTCCGAGGAATGCGCGATCCGCGTCATCCAGCCTGAGCTGGATAAGCTGTGGGCGCCCAAGGGCGGCGAGCCGGTCATCGTTAATCTGAAGAACGGAGGGAACCAGTAATGGCTATCGATTTCTTATATCCGCAGTATGAGGTCGTCCGCAACAACGACCGCTGCATCAACTGCCGCGCCTGCGAGCGTCAGTGCGCGAACGAAGTACACTTTTGGGACGCCGACAACAACCGCATGCAGGCGGACGAGTCCAAGTGCGTAGCCTGCCACCGCTGCGTGGCGCTGTGCCCGACCCGTGCCCTTAAAATCGTAAAGACCGACCACACGTTCCGCGAGAACGCCAACTGGACCGGCAAGGCCATCTCCGAGGTTTACCGTCAGGCAGGCTCGGGCGGCGTGCTGCTGTCCTCGATGGGCAACCCGGACCCGCACCCCATCTACTGGGATAAAATCCTCATCAACGCTTCGCAGGTTACCAATCCGTCCATCGACCCGCTGCGCGAGCCGATGGAGACCAAGACCTTCCTCGGCAAAAAGCCGGGTAAGATCGAGCGTGACGAGAACGGCAATCTGGTTCCCAATCTGGCGCCGCAGCTGGAGCTCAACCTGCCGATCATGTTCTCCGCAATGAGCTACGGCTCGATCTCCTACAACGCACATGCCGCACTCGCACGCGCTGCAAGCGCACTCGGCACCTACTATAATACCGGTGAGGGCGGTCTGCATCAGGACTTCTACCAGTACGGCCCGCACACCATCGTGCAGGTTGCATCCGGCCGTTTCGGCGTACATAAGGATTATCTCGAAGCCGGTGCTGCCATCGAGATCAAGATGGGGCAGGGCGCAAAGCCGGGTATCGGCGGCCATCTGCCCGGACTCAAGGTCGGCCCGGATATCTCCAAGACCCGTATGATCCCGGAGGGCACGGACGCGATCTCTCCGGCGCCGCATCATGATATCTACTCCATCGAGGACCTGCGTCAGCTGGTTTACTCGCTGAAGGAGGCTACCGAATATAAGAAGCCGGTTATGGTCAAGATTGCAGCCGTAAATAATGTAGCAGCAGTCGCTTCCGGCGTGGCCCGCTCGGGTGCAGACATCATCTGCATTGACGGCTACCGCGGCGGCACCGGCGCGGCTCCGACCCGCATCCGCGACAACGTCGGCATCCCGATCGAGCTGGCGCTCGCCGCTGTCGATCAGCGTCTGCGCGATGAGGGCATCCGTGATGAGGTTTCGGTCGTTGTCGGCGGCTCCATCCGCAACTCCGCCGATCTGCTCAAGGCCATCGCGCTCGGCGCGGACGCATGCTACATCGGCACCGCGGCTCTGCTGGCAATGGGCTGCCACCTGTGCCGCACCTGCCAGACCGGCAAGTGCAACTGGGGCATTGCAACCCAGCGTCCGGAGCTGGTCAAGCGCCTGAATCCGGATATCGGCTCCCAGCGTCTCATCAACCTGCTCACTGCATGGGATCACGAGCTCAAGGAAATGATGGGCGGCATGGGCATCAACTCCATCGAGGCACTGCGCGGCAACCGTCTTATGCTGCGCGGCATCGGCCTGACCGACCGTGAGCTGAACATCCTCGGCATCAAGCACGCAGGCGAATAAGCACAGGAGGTGCGCAAAAATGACAACTGTACAGGCAGGACTTACCTATTATAAACAAGTAAACGAGCAGATCCGCGCAGCGCAGGACAGCGAGATTACGGTTGAAAACGTGATTGGCCAGCGCTACATCGGCTGCGGCTCCACCGACCGCAAGATTACCGTGCACGGCACGGCAGGCAACGGTCTCGGCCAGTATCTGAACGGCTCCACCATCGAGGTCTTCGGCAACGCGCAGGAGGCCGTCGGCGACACCATGAACGCCGGTGAGATCGTTGTGCACGGCAACGTCGGCGACGCCTGCGGCTACGCGATGCGCGGCGGCAAGATCTATATCAAGGGCGACTGCGGCTACCGCGCCGGCATCCACATGAAGGCCTACCAGCAGCACTTCCCTGTTATGGTAGTCGGCGGCAAGGCGGGTTCGTTCCTCGGCGAGTATCTCGCCGGCGGTCTCATTCTTGTGCTCGGCATCGGCCAGAACGGCGCGTATCCGGTCAACAATTTCTGCGGGACCGGTATGCACGGCGGCAAAATTGTGTTAAGATGTGATAAAGCACCGACCGATCTGCCGCGTCAGGTCCTCGTGAGCGAGGTCTCCGAGGACGATATGACCGAATTTGCACCGTATATTAAGGAATACGCGCTGCTGTTCGGTGCAGACGCGGAGAATCTGCTTTCGCAGAAGTATTTCGTCCTCACGCCGAACCCGGAGGCAGGATATAAGCAGCTTTATACCTTTGAGGCTTGATTTTGCTCTCAGAGTGAAAAACTCCTGCAAGGCAGGAGTTGGAAATGAGGAGATGGGAGTTACCTGATAGGTGTAACTCGCAGGTGCCGTCCGTAACAACACGCAAACGAATTGTGCGACACTGTTCTGTCGCACCTGCGTTGATTTAACCGTATGTGTAGCAGAACGGTATCTGACACTGTGTATGGGTTTCGACAGGGGAGTACACTGTGCTCCCCTGCGGTAGAAAAAATCCTCTGCCGTTCCCCTTTTCGGAGCGGTCGCCGCTCTCTGATTTTCGCCAGACTATGAAATAAAGGAAACTGGAGTCCCAAGAGGATAGAAACCTTGGTGTCTATCCTTTTGGTGCCCCAGCCAAGGTTTGGCACCCATTCCGCATTCTTTAGCAAAAAATTTATTCCTCAAGATACATTATGAAAAGGAGGCTTGCCCTATGGACACCACCATGAGCGAAGTCGTACAATTTATTCAGGAGAACGACGTAAAGTTCATTCGTCTTGCGTTTTGCGATATTTTCGGCAACCAGAAGAATATCGCCATCATGCCGACCGAGCTGGAACGCGCCTTCGAGCAGGGCATTCACTTCAACGCCGCCGCACTGCGCGGCTTCCTCAACGTGGATGCCTCCGACCTGCTGCTGTTCCCCGATCCGGCAACGCTTTCCGTTCTGCCGTGGCGTCCGGCTCAGGGCCGCGTGGTGCGCTTTTACTGCGACATCCGCTATCCGGACGGCACGCCGTTCGAGGGCGACGGCCGTCATTTGCTGCGCGAGGCTAACCGCCGTGCACGCCGCGCAGGCTATTCGCTCACCATCGGCACGGCAAGCGAGTTTTACCTGTTCGAGCTGGATGAAAACGGCCATCCAACCACCATTCCGCACGATCACGGCGAGTATTTTGATGTAGCGCCGCTCGACAAGGCGGAAAACGTGCGCCGCCAGATCTGCCTGACGCTCGAGGAGATGAACATCCAGCCGGAGTCCTCCCACCACGAGCAGGGCCCCGGCCAGAACGAGGTTGACTTCCGCTACGCCGAAGCCCTTGAAGCGGCCGACAATTTCGTCACCTTCAAGTGGGTCGTCAAGTCCATGGCGTCCTCAAGCGGCCTGTTTGCGTCCTTCCTGCCCAAGCCGCTCCCGCATGCGCCGGGCAGCGGACTGCATCTGTCTGTTTCGATAAACAAAAACGGCAAGAACCTGTTCCAGCCCTCGTTTGAAGAATCTGCCGAAGGCCAGAGCTTTGTGGCGGGCATTCTGCAGCGTGCCGCCGAGATGACCATCTTCTGTAATCCGCTCACCAACTCGTTCCAGCGTCTGGGTGAGTTTGAAGCGCCGAAGTACATCACATGGTCGCACCAGAACCGCTGTCCGCTCATCACCGTGCCGCTGACCGGTGATCACTCTGCCAACCGCATGAAGCTGCGTGCATTCGACGGCTGCATTAACCCGTACATCGTATTTGCCCTGCTCATCCACGCCGGTCTTGACGGTATCGAGCAGGGACTGCCCCTGCCGCCCGCTTGCGACGAAAACCTGTTCACCGCTTCCAATGAAGTGCGTGCCAGGTACGAAGCACTGCCCGGCGCCCTGTGCGACGCGATCCGCATCGCCAAGGACAGCGACTTTATCACCAAGTACCTGCCCGAAAAGGCACGCACGGCCTTTTTCGCCGCCAAGCAGGCCGAGCACGACCGCATCGTACTTGCCGACGACCGCACGGCTGCCGAACGCTCCCTCTATTTTGAACGCTACTAATCCCACATAATATCGTTTGAAAGGAGGAGCACACCGCATGGAACGCATTCTTCTCGTTTCTGCAACCGAAAAATCCCGCACCATGCTTTCTCAGTTTTTAACGTCCTGCGGCGTACAGGCTCAGCTTGCACCTGCTTCCTCCGGTGCGGAGGCTCGGCGCATGCTGGTAGACGGCTCGTTTGATCTAATCCTCGTTAACACGCCGCTGCCCGATGAATTCGGGCATGATATGGCGCAGCAGGCTGCAAATGATACGCTTTCCGGCGTGATCCTGCTCGCTAAGGCCGAGATTGCGGACAGTGTTGCCGAAAAGGTCGAGGACGACGGCGTGTTCGTCGTACCCAAGCCACTCTCGCGCGTGCTGTTCATGCAGGCGCTCCGCATGACGCGCGCCGCACGCAGCCGTCTGACCGGCCTGCAGAGCGAAAACCGCCGTCTGCAAAAGCGCATTGAGGATATCCGTCAGGTGGACCGCGCCAAGTGTCTGCTCATCGAGTGCTGCGGCATGACCGAGCCGGAGGCGCATTCCTACATCGAGCAGCAGGCTATGAACCAGCGCCGCTCCAAGCGAGACATCGCCGAGGACATCATCGGTGGAAAAACGCCGTGATTTGTGCGATACCGCTTAAAAACATCTCATATCTCACGCGAAAATTTTTTCGGTTTTTTCGATTTTATAGAGAAATTCCCGACAGATTATGATATACTAAATGGTGTATGAGCAGAGAAGCTCTGTCTTTCCCTGCCTATATGCCATTTTGTTATTTTCTAAGGAGGGAATCCGTGTGAAGCTGGCTTTCACCAAGATGCACGGCTGTGGCAACAATTATATCTATTTTAATTGCTTCGACCAGACTGTGCCCGATCCCGAGTCGCTTTCGATCAAGCTCAGTGAACCGCACTTCGGTATCGGCGGCGACGGCATTATCCTTATTTCTCCTTCCGACAAGGCGGATGCGCAGATGCGTATCTTCAACGCCGACGGCTCGGAGGGAAAAATGTGCGGCAACGGCATCCGCTGCGTGGGCAAGTACCTGTACGACAACGGCATGACCGATGGCCGCACCACCATCACCATCGACACGCTTTCCGGCGTAAAAACGCTTGAGCTGACCGTCAAGGACGGCAAAATGCAGTCCGCCCGCGTGGACATGGGTGCAGCCATTCTTGCTCCGCGGGAGATTCCCGTTAATATGGACGGCGAGAACGTCATCAGCGCACCCATCGTTGTGGACGAAAAGGTCTACCACATGACCTGCGTTTCCATGGGCAACCCGCACTGCGTTATCTTCCAGAAGGAGGATGTGGACGACCTCGACCTTACGCGCATCGGACCCAAGTTTGAGCATCATCCGCTGTTTCCGGAGCGTGTCAACACCGAGTTTGTCAACGTCCTGCCGGACGGCAGCCTGAAAATGCGCGTCTGGGAGCGCGGCTCCGGCGAAACATGGGCGTGCGGCACCGGCTCCTGTGCGACCGGCGTGGCAGCATGTCTGAACGGCTTTGCAAACAAAAACGAGGATATCGTCGTGCACCTGCGCGGCGGCGACCTCACCATTCGCTATACAGATGAAACCGTGTTCATGACGGGCGCGGCAACGACCGTATTCAAGGGGGAAATTGAGATATGACAAAGTACATCTTCGTGACCGGCGGCGTAGTTTCCGGTCTGGGCAAGGGCATTACTGCCGCATCTCTCGGCCGTCTGCTGAAAAGCCGCGGCCTGAAAATTGCAGCGCAGAAGCTCGATCCCTACATCAACGTAGACCCGGGCACGATGAGCCCGTTCCAGCACGGCGAGGTTTACGTTACCGACGACGGCGCAGAGACCGACCTCGACCTCGGCCACTACGAGCGCTTCATCGACGAGGACCTGAACAAGTTCTCCAACCTGACCACCGGCAAGGTATACTGGAATGTTCTGAACAAGGAGCGCGCCGGCGAGTACCTCGGCGAAACCGTGCAGGTTATCCCGCACATCACCAACGAGATCAAGTCCTTCATCTACTCGGTAGGCAAAAAGACCTCGGCTGACGTTGTTATCACCGAGATTGGCGGCACCACCGGCGATATTGAGTCCCAGCCGTTCCTCGAGGCGATCCGTCAGGTTGCTGCTGAGGTTGGCCGCCGCAACTGCCTGTTCATCCATGTAACGCTGGTTCCGTTCATCTCCGGCTCCAATGAGCCGAAGTCCAAGCCGACCCAGCACTCGGTTAAGGAGCTGCGCGGTCTGGGCATCTCTCCGGACATCATCGTAGCCCGCGTTGACCAGCCGATGGATGACGATATCAAGCGCAAGATTTCCATGTTCTGCACCGTACCGGAGGACTGCGTAATCGAAAACCGCACCCTGCCGGTTCTGTATCAGGCACCGATGATGCTCGAGGAGAGCCATCTGTCCGACATCGTCTGCCGTGAGCTGTCCATCGGCGCAGGCAAGGGCGATATGACCGAGTGGCAGGAAATGCTCGAGCGCATCGCAGCCCGCAAGGACCATGTGAAAATCGCACTGGTCGGCAAGTACGTCAAGCTGCACGACGCATACCTTTCGGTTGCAGAGGCACTGCAGCACGGCGGCTACGAGACCGGCTGCTTCGTCGATATCGACTGGGTAGACTCCGAGGAGATCAACGACTCCACCGTGGACAAGCTGCTCGGTGAGGTTGACGGCATCATCCTGCCGGGCGGCTTCGGCGCACGCGGCGTGGAAGGCATGATTTGTGCGGCAAACTATGCGCGCACGCAGGGTATCCCCTACTTCGGCATCTGCCTCGGCATGCAGATCGCGGTTATGAGCTACGCACGCAACGTGCTCGGCTACGCGGATGCAAACTCCAGCGAGTTTGACCCGGATTCCACCCATCCGGTCATCGACCTGATGGAGAGCCAGCAGGGCATCTCCAAGAAGGGCGGCACGATGCGTCTGGGCGCTTATCCGTGCAAGATCCGTCCGAATACTATCATGGCATCGGCGTACGGCGAGGAAATGATTTCCGAGCGTCACCGCCACCGTTACGAGTTCAACAACAATTTCCGCGAGGAGATTGAAAATAAGGGCATGCAGATCACGGGCACCTCGCCGACCGGCGAGCTTGTGGAGACCGTTGAGATCCCGAACCATCCGTTCTATATCGGCGTACAGTTCCACCCCGAGTTCAAGTCCCGTCCCAACCGCGCTCATCCCCTGTTCAAGGCGTTCGTCGCGGCATCTCTGAAAAGGAGCCAGAACAACAATGCAGACTAACAAGAACTACGACAATCTCGAGCAGAGCTATCTGTTCTCCACCATCGCACGCAAGGTGCGTGAGTACTCCGAAGCACATCCGGAGGCTGATATCATCCGTCTGGGCATCGGCGACGTAACCCGTCCGCTGGTACCGGCTGTTATCGACGCACTGCACGCAGCCGTTGAGGATCAGGCCAAGCAGGAGACCTTCCACGGCTACGGCGATGAGCAGGGCTACGGCTTCCTGCACGAAGCACTGGTCGGCTACTACAAGACCCACGGCGTAGAGCTCGCCACCAATGAGATCTTCATCTCGGACGGCGCAAAGAGCGACCTCGGCAACATCCTCGACATTTTCGGTACCGACAACACTGTTCTGGTTCCGGACCCGGTTTACCCGGTTTACGTTGATACCAACGTTATGGCGGGCCGCAAGATCGTATTCGCTGACGCAAATGAGGCAAACGGCTTCCTGCCGCTGCCGGACGAGTCCGTTCAGTGCGACATCATCTATATCTGCTCTCCGAACAACCCGACCGGCGCTGCTTACGACCGTGCAGGTCTGAAGGCTTGGGTAGATTACGCCAACAAGCAGAACGCCGTTATCCTGTATGACGCAGCTTACGAGTGCTTCATCGAGGATGAGACTCTGCCGCGCTCCATTTACGAGATCGAAGGCGCTAAGTCCTGTGCAATCGAGTTCTGCTCCTTCTCCAAGATGGCAGGCTTCACCGGCACCCGCTGCGGCTGGACCGTTGTTCCGACCGCTCTGCTGGACGGCAAGCTGAACAAGATGTGGCTGCGCCGTCAGACCACCAAGTTCAACGGCGTTCCGTATATCGTACAGAAGGGCGCTGCTGCCTGCTTCACCGAGGAAGGCATGAAGCAGATCAAGGAGACCCTCGGCTACTACAAGCAGAACGCTAAGGTTCTGGCTGAGACCCTTGATGAGCTGGGTATCTGGTACACCGGTGGCAAGAGCAGCCCGTACCTGTGGCTCAAGTGCCCGAACGGCATGGATTCCTGGACCTTCTTCGACTACCTGCTTGAGAATGCCAACGTCGTTGGTACGCCGGGTGCAGGCTTCGGCAAGAACGGCGACAGCTTCTTCCGTCTGACCGCATTCGGCGATCAGGCACGCACCAAGGAAGCTGCTGAGAGACTCAAGAAACTCCTCAAGAAGTGAGTTTCCGCAATATCGCATAATCAAAGAGCTGTCCCGCGCGGACAGCTCTTTTTGCATAGTTGAGGTGATTCGATGGGCATTCTTTATGGTCACAGGTGCGTTTTATGCGGCGCGGATTTTCCGGTGACGACCAGCCGCACGCTGCAGCTTTGTCCGGACTGTGCCGCTACAGTCCGGCGGGAATACCGCTGCAATGAGGTCATCTCCATTGCTGGAGCGGACGGTACGATCGCTCCGCTGTATTACCGCGGCACAGTACGCAATGCCATGAAACGGTTCAAATTCAGCAGCGCCGCCTACTGTGCGGACTGGTTTGCGGCGCAAATGTCCGTGGCTCTCACGTCTCAGCTGGAGGAATGGCAGCCTGATTTGATTACCTACATGCCGATTGGATTCCTGCACTACCGCAAGCGCGGGTACAATCAAGCGGAGCTGCTTGCAAAGCTGACGGCAAAGCCGCTTTCTCTTCCATGCGAAGCCACCTTGCGCAAGCGATGGTTTGTCGGCAAGCAGTCCGCGCAGAAGGATTACGCCGCGCGGCAGAGCAACGCAAAAGATGCCGTTCTGCCGAAGGGCAGCGTGGATTTGACCGGAAAATCCGTTGTGCTGGTCGATGATATTATCACCACCGGCGCAACGGCGGCTGCCGCCGTCAAAGCCCTGCGGGAGATGGGCGCAAGCCGTGTTTACGTCCTTGCCGCGACATTTACACCGAGGAAATAACAAAAAAGACCGCTTTCGCGGTCTTTTTTGTTAGCGGAAAAACTCACTGCTGTACACTCTGCCGTAATTGTCGGTAATCTCGGCTTTCAGCTGGTACTGATCAAATCCACCTTCCAGATCACGCCAGTCAACCTGTGTATAATAATAAACGTCTCCACCAAATCTAGTTTCTATGTTCTCGATCTTCTTCTCTTTGATTTGCTTGCCGTTCTGATACAGGAGTATGCGACCGCTGGCCAGTGGTACACTGTCATCGCCGCAGTAAATATACGTTGCCACATTGCCGCTGGCTGATGTGGTCTTACCATTAAAGCTAAAGCTACCGTTCTCCCACCACGCACGCACTTCGAGAGAAAAACGCTGCTTCAGGTCATACTCAGAGGCAACCATAATATTACGGATTTCTCCGTCCGTACTTGTCAGCGTCAAATAAACAGAAAACGTATCCACCAGCGGCACGCTGATTTCGCCGCTGTAACCGTTCTTGTTTTCTGCGTCGCACTCCCACGACTGATCGCCGCTGCGGACAACAAACTTTGCGGTTTCGCCGTCCCGCATTTCTTTCGGCACGGCGCTCACTGTCACAAGAAGGTTATCCGCGTTCTGCGGATCTACGGTCACATTCTCCGACCAGTCGGCTAAATCGCTGTTCTCAGCGCTCGTATTATCCGGATAGTAAATCGTACTCGGCCCGCTCTGCATCCGCAGCGTGTCGATCTGCTGCTGCATGGCGAGCACGCGCCACAAGCTGACCGCGCTGCACACCACGCTGACGCACAGCAGTCCCGCCGCTGCGATTGCCGCAATTTTCCACTTGCGGTTTTCGTTCCTGACCGGCGGGTTCTCTGCACCCGGCCACGATTCATCCGAGTCCTCTGCTTTTGGCATTAGCTCCGCATCCGGACGCAGCAGCGTATCCACCGGAACGCCGAACAGCCTGCTCAGTTCCATCAAGTTATCCATTGTGGGCACTGCCTGATCCGCCTCCCACTTGCTGACCGCCTGACGGCTGAGACCCAGCTTTTCGCCGAGCGCCTCCTGACTCATGCCCTGCTCTTTTCGCAGTACCGCGATTTTCTCACCTGTTGTCATCTCTGCCACCTGCCTTTCTTTTCTGTCTCCAGTGTGCCTGAAATGCCGCAAAAGCGCCACCAACCCATCGTTTCTTTTTGTCAACCGACGGTTGCGTACGTCTTTCCGGTTGCAAAAAAGTCCCGAAATATGCATTTCGGGACTTTGAGGCTATCTGGGAAAACACTTATGGGCATTACCACACGATTCAGCGGTGAGCGGTTGGCGAGTAACTTTTGCGTGCTGATGCGGCGCGGTTCCGCAGCAATACTTTGTGTATTGCAAGGGAACGCAACAAAATCAGCGCACAAAATTTCCGCCAAACGCCGCCGATGCAATCGTGTGGTATTGCCCCCAATTAGGCGTTGAAAAACTCCTCGTGGATAGCCTTAACAGCCTTCTCGCTGTCCTCCTCATTGATGAGGACAGAGATCTTGATCTCAGAGGTGGAGATCATACGGATGTTGATGCCGGCGCTTGCCAGAGCCTCGAACATATTGGAAGCAACGCCGGTAGCGGAAGCCATGCCTGCACCAACAATGGAAACCTTTGCGACCTTGGTGTTGATGGAAATATCCTCGTAGCCGAGCATCTCCTTCGCGTCGCGCAGGATCTTCTCGACGCGCTCTGCATCGTCCTGACGGATGGTGAACGAGATGGACTTCTTGTTATCGCGGCCGACGGACTGGAGGATGATGTCGATGTTGACATTGTGCTTCGCCATCAGCGAGAATACCTTGAATGCAGTGCCCGGCGTATCGTCCAGATTGATGATTGCTACACGCGCGCAGTTATTATCACGGGCAACACCCGAAACCAGCAGTTTTTCCATATTAGAACCCTCCTTGACTTTGGTACCCGGATTGCGGGTAAAGCTCGAAACGACCTCAAGATCGACATTGTACTTCTTTGCCATCTCAACCGAACGGTTGTGCAGCACCTGTGCACCCAGAGATGCCAGCTCCAGCATCTCATCATAGGTGATGGCGTCCAGCTTCTTGGCATCCTTTACGATGCGCGGATCGGCAGTGTAAACGCCGTCTACGTCGGTGTAAATCTGGCAGAGATCCGCGCCGAGCGTTGCTGCAATGGCAACTGCGGTGGTGTCCGAGCCGCCGCGGCCGAGCGTGGTCACGTCGCCCATCTTGTTGATGCCCTGGAAGCCTGCAACAATAACGATTCGGCCGTTATCCAGTTCTGCCTTGAGGCGCTCGCCTGCGATACGCTTGATGCGGGCATCCGAGTAGTTGCTGTTGGTCTCCAGACCGATCTGCCAGCCGGTCAGGGATACAACCGGAAAGCCCAGCTTCTGGATGGCCATGGCCAGCAGAGACATGGAGATCATCTCGCCGGTGTTAAGCAGAACGTCCATCTCGCGCTTGGAAGGACGGTCGTTCAGCTCGGCAGCCTTTACGATCAGATCATCCGTGGTATCGCCCTGAGCGGATACAACTACAACAACCTGATTGCCTGCCTGTGCGGTCTTGGTAACAATGTCCGCAACATTCTTCAGTCGCTCGGTGTTGGCAACCGAAGTGCCGCCGAACTTTTGCACAATAAGACTCATACTAACTATGTTTCCTCCTTATATACACGGACGAGAGCACTCATCCGTCCCCTATTACAGTCGTTTTACGGTCGCACCAACCTCATCACAGCGCAGCTGCACGGCTTTCCAGTGCGGATAGTGCTTTTCGCACAGCTCCTGTGCACGGGTGATGTAGTCGCGGTCGCCCTTGTAGACGATAGCCACGATGGACGGACCTGCGCCGGAAATGAACGCGCCGAGCGCGCCCAGCTTCTTGGCCTCACGCACGATGTCCTCGCCGTTTTCGATCAGACCGAAACGGTACGGCTGGTGCAGACAGTCACCGGTTGCCGCGTCAAGGTTTTCCAGCTTGCCGGTAGTCAGGCTGCCCGCGAGCAGCGCTGCGCGCGCCAGATTGTAAACCGCATCATGATGGTCGATGGTCTTTGGCAGCGCCGCACGCGCCTTTTCGGTGGACAGCTGGAAATCCGGAATGAATACCACGAAGTCGATCGCGCCGTGAACCGGCACACGAACGTGATGC
The DNA here is from genome assembly GCF_003480945.1 of Butyricicoccus sp. AM27-36. Classification (NCBI taxonomy): domain Bacteria; kingdom Bacillati; phylum Bacillota; class Clostridia; order Eubacteriales; family Butyricicoccaceae; genus Butyricicoccus; species Butyricicoccus sp. AM27-36. The sequence goes on along the minus strand of NZ_QUJR01000006.1, from coordinate 66,935 downwards.
ACATGGCCGTTTTCGAGCAGCGCCACGCAGAAGCCGCCGAGGATCGCCGGTGTGGAGTTATCCGGGTGACCCTCGATGGTAGCCGCCAGATCAATGACCGCGTTGCGGTCGAGCGGCTCACCGAGCAGCATGTTTGCACCCATGATACCCGCAACCGTGCACGCCGAGGACGAACCTAGACCGCGAGTCTGCGGGATAGCACAGTCCTCAACGATGGTCAAACCGGAAAGCGGCTTGCCGCACTCATCGTAGACGCGCTTCGCACACTGATAGATCAGATTGCTCTCGTCCTGCGGAACATACTGACCGTTTTTATCCGAAATATCAATATGATCGTTCTCTGCGAGGTCGATCACGTTGTACAGCTCGAGCGCAATGCCGATGCTGTCATAGCCCGAGCCCATATTGGCGCTCGTAGCAGGAACGGTTACACGAACCATTGTATTTTCTCTCCTTTACAGAATACGCATTGCCGCACGAACTTCACCGCGTGCGTTCAGCTTTTCGGCTGCGGCGTTCATCTCTGCGGTGGACAGCTTGCGGGTCTGCACCACGAATACGCCCTCAGCAGGCTCAGTCAGACTCTCAACCGGCAGCAGCTCCTCAACATCCTTCTGTGCGCCCTTGAAGCGAACGTACCATGCACTCTGCAGGGTATCCAGCGGACGGAGCAGGTGCTTGGAGCCATCGCCCCAGAAGATACGGCGGCGTTTGTCCTTGTGCTCGATGCTGTCCAGCATATCGGCAACAACAGCGGAAGCGGTAGCCAGCTTGCCGGCGCCCTTGCCGTAGAACATAACCTCACCGGTCGCATTGCCATCGATCATGATGGCGTTGAATACATCCTCAACAGCGGCCAGCGGGCTTTCCTTGTGGATGAGATGCGGTGCAACATAAGCGTAAGCGGTGCCGTCCTCGCAGCGGACCGAGCGGCCCAGCAGCTTGATAACGCAGCCCAGCTTGTCGGCGTTTGCTACGTCCTCGAGGGTGATCTTAGTGATACCCTCGCAGGAAACCTGATCCGGATCGAACTTATCGCCGTAAGCAAGGTCGGACAGAATGCAGATCTTGCGGCAGGCGTCGTGACCCTCGATGTCAGCGGTCGGGTCCTTCTCGGCATAGCCGTTGAGCTGTGCCTGCTTGAGCGCATCCGCAAAGGTAACGCCGTTGTGGATCATCTGGGTGAGAATGTAGTTGGTCGTGCCGTTCAGAATGCCGCAGATTTCGTTAAACTCGTTGGCAGCCAGGCACTGCAGCATCGGACGGATGACCGGAATGCCGCCGCCGACGGATGCCTCGAACATGTAGTTTACGCCGTGCTCCTCGGCAATCTTGAGCAGCTCCTCACCCTTGGTAGCAACCAGTTCCTTGTTGGAGGTGCATACGCTCTTGCCAGCCTCGAGGCAGCGCTTGGTGAACTGGTACGCAGCGCCCACGCCGCCCATTACCTCGGCAACGACTGTTACCTCGGGGTCGTTCTCGATGATAGAAAAATCGGTTACAAATTTATTGCCATACGGCAGAGAGGAGAAGTCGCGCAGGTCGAGGACATACTTTACCTCAACCGGCTCGCCAACGGTCTTGGCGATCTTGTCGGCGTTCATATCAAAAACCTCGTATACGCCCGAACCGACAGTGCCGTGTCCCATGATTGCTACTTTAATCATATGCTGATTTCCTTTCATCAGTTAAATTAGCGTTCTGTATACCGCCGGACGGTCATTCAGATGCCAGAATTTCCACTTTGCTGACGCCTTCCATTGCTTCTGCACGGTGCACAAGCTCTTCGGATGAGTATTTCATCTCACCGGTGCGGGCCGAAATAGTGACCGATGCCATTCCTCTCATCGGAATGGACTGGTTCACCGTCAGCAGGTTTGCACCCGAGCGTGCCATCAGTCCGAGGATGCTCGACAAGACACCCGGCTGATCGTGCAGCATGAAGTGGTAGGTGACGATACGGTCGGTGGTTGCCTCAAAGAAAGGGCGAACGCCGTCCTTATATTTGTAGTACGCACTGCGCGACAGACCGGCGATCTTTGCCGCTTCGCTTGCCGTAGCCGCCTTGCCCGAAGCGATGGCTTCATTCGCTTCGATCACGCGCTGAAATACCTCCGGCAGCAGGGTGCGCTCCACGAGATAATACTTTGGTTTTATCATGCGATGTCTGTCCTCCCTAAAAAGACACTTGTCTTTTTCACGCTCATTTATCATACCATATCCATCCACCGAGCGCAAGAGAATAACTGATAAATTTCCCTAAATTCCGACGAGTGTTTTGTTACTTCTGTCAAAAGCTCCCGCTTTTCCTGTGAAAAGTGTAAGTGGCTTTTTGCTTTATTTTGTGTTATACTATGTTTACATCTGTAAACAATCGGAGAGTTTTATTATGCATCAGAAAAACGAAAACGGAACCTTTACCTCAAAAATCGGCTTTGTGCTGGCGGCGGTCGGCTCTGCGGTCGGCATGGGCAACATCTGGATGTTCCCTTACCGCACCGGTCAATACGGCGGCGCGGCTTTTTTAATCCCCTACCTGCTGTTTATCGCACTGTTCGGCTATGTCGGCCTGTCCGGCGAGTTCGCCTTCGGCCGCATGACCGGCACAGGTCCGATCGGCTCGTATGAATTTGCGATGAAGTCCCGCGGTAAAAAGGGCGGCGCCATCCTCGGTACGATTCCTCTGCTCGGCTCGCTCGGTATCGCCATCGGCTACGCCATCATCGTCGGCTGGGTGCTGCGGAGCGCGTTCGGTGCACTGACCGGCTCGCTGATGAGCACCGAACCGGAGCAGTTCTTCACGGAAATGAGCAGCACGAATTTTTCCAGTGTGCCGTGGCACACCCTGGTTATCCTGCTGACGGCGGCTGTGCTGATCTTCGGTGTGTCCGGCGGCATTGAAAAGATCAACAAGGTGATGATGCCCGCATTCTTCATCCTGTTCATCATCATTGCTATCCGCGTAGCCTTCCTGCCGAATGCGATCGAAGGCTACAAATACCTGCTCGTACCGCAGTGGGAATACCTGTTCAACCCGCGCACATGGATCATGGCGATGGGTCAGGCGTTCTTCTCGCTGTCGATCACCGGCTCGGGCATGATCATTTACGGCTCTTACCTGCCGAGAAATGAGGATGTTGTACATTCGTCGTGCATGACCGCTGTGCTCGACACCTGCGCGGCTATGCTGGCCGGCTTCGCCATCCTGCCGAGCGTGTTCGCGTTCGGCTTGGACCCGGCCTCCGGCCCCAAGCTGCTGTTCATCACCCTGCCGCGTGTATTCCAGCAGATGCCGTTCGGCCGTCTGTTCGCGTTCTTCTTCTTTATTTCCGTGCTGTTCGCGGGCATTACCTCACTGGCGAACATGCTGGAAGCAGTCTCTGAAGCCGCGCAGACGCGCCTCAAGCTGAGCCGAAAGGCCGCTGTCCTGCTGTCGTGCGGCGCCGCATTGGCGGTTGGCCTGTTTATCGAGCGCGATACACTCATGGGCACGCTGATGGACGTTATCACCATTTACGTCGTGCCGATCGGCGCAATCCTCGGTGCGGTTATGGCGTACTGGGTGCTCGGCATCGACAAGATGGAGCAGGAACTGATGAACGGCCGCAGCAAGCCGCTCAGCCGCGCCTTTGCGCCGCTTGCGAAGTATGTGTATATCTTCCTTGCCGCACTCGTCGTATTCTTCAGCTTTATTATCCCGGGCGGTATTGGGTAAATCTGTGCTATAAAAAAGGACTTCCTGCGGGAAGTCCTTTCAGTCTGTCAAAAAATATTATTTTAATTTTTACGCTTCGTGCGGCAGCACGTATAAAATAGAATTTGCGAAGCAAATTCATAAATTCCGGGAGCATGGTCCAGACCACCCTCTCTTGCCGCTATGCGGCAATTCACCTTGTGTATCTCGGAATTTATACAAGGGAAGAAAAAATGTGCCCGTAGGGCGCGGTTTTTCTTCGGTATTCGCTCGAAAGCGTGGTTTCGAGCGAGAGGCTGCTCGGAAAACGTTAGTTTTTCGACAGCCTCAAAGGACTTCCTGCGGGAAGTCCTTTTTTCATGCAGGAATGGAGAATGGGAAATGCCCCATCTATACGTTCATTCTCCATTTTCAATTTTCAATTCTCAATTTTCACGATTCTTCATCGAGGAAGAATATACTCTCCACCGGCTGTTCCAGCAGCCGCGCGGTTTTAATCGCCAGCTCGAGGGTTGGGTCGTATTTATCGTTCTCCATCGCCACGATGGTCTGCCGCGATACCCCGAGCAGCTTTGCCATGTCCTCCTGCCGCAGGCCGCGTGCCTTGCGGAGTTCTTTAATATTGTTCTTCATCTTCAGTGCCAGAACTTCCATATCAAATCTGCGAATATCACGACCGGAATGAAAATACGCTTTACAATATCCCCGGCAAGCGCACTTTGGGACGGCGGATTTTCCTCGTCATCTTTTGTGGCACGGTAGGTCGCGATTGCTCTGTAAACACCCTCGAACACCATGCACACGAACCACAGAATTGCAAACTCGCTCACATTTTTGCCGAATGCAATGATATCCACCAACATCACCACGAACAGTCCGACCGTCATCAAGCGATAGGCGATAATCGCACCATTGCGTGTGATTGTGTTCTGCATTTCGTCCTGCTCCCAGCCGTTGGCCTTCGCGGAAGCGCGTGCACGAGCGGTTTTTCCGGCCTGTCCCCAGTCCTCCCAGAGCATAAAAGCCAGCCAGAATACCGCAAAAACGACCATTACGACCACGCCTATACCGGTTTCGGTTGTAAACATAGGTGCACCTCCCTACATCCAGAAAACCTTCACCACAATCCACAGATACATCAGATTATTGAACACACTATGTCCCATCTGTTTCCACATTTGCGTTTTATCCTCATCGCCCGCCATATTGCGAATGGTTTTGATGATAATAAACAGCACCTCAGCAACAATGGACACGATTGCCAAAACACTGAGTTCAATCGAGCGATAATCACGGAAAAAGCGGCTGTAACCAAGATAAATGATAACACCGGCCTGCAGCACACGGTAGCCAATCAAGCGACCCTTCACATTGACGGCGTGCGCCATCTCATCGATATTCCATTCCCAGTCTTTCATGATTTTTCTCGCTCTCGGCGATTGTCCTTCTTCTACCCAATCGTGCCACAGGCTCGCTGCAAGAATGACCAGCGGCAGAACAATCGCAACCACAACAACCTGCACCTTCTGTGTCATATCGTACATATCCCAGCTCATAAGCGCACCTCCTACCAGTTTTGCGTTAGAACCGTCATTCCGATGGCCAATCCGATCAGCACCGCACAGAACATCAGCTTTGCGATAAGGAAAGTCAGTCTCGGCGGATGCTCCTCGTCGTCCTTTGCTTTGCGGAACGTCTGCACAAGCATAATAGCCGCCTCCACCATGCCGGACACGACCAGCAGCGCACACAACTCCATTGCCGCCTGCCCTTTTATCAGCAGCCGATAATACAGGCACCCTAAGATACCCGTCTGCGTCACGCGGTATGCGACCGCCTGTGCCTGTGTGATGATGGCGTGCTCCATCTCATCGGTCCTGCTGCCGAGTGCTTTGGCGATCCTGCGGGCCTTTTCGATCTTCCGGCATCCATCCAGTCTTTTACCAACCATGCCGCCAGCAGAAGCACCGGCAAGCCGATGCAGACCCACAATACCTGCATTTTCTCGGCTGATGTGTATAAATCCCACCGCATAAAAGCACCTCCTACCCTTGATGCCGTTCGCTAAAATGTAAAATTCTCTTTACATCTTCAAGATAACAGGCGGACAGCAAAATGTCAAGAGTATTTGACATTTCAGGCAAGGAAAAACCCCACAGAATTTTCTGTGGGGTTTTGTGAATGTTTACTGATCCTGCTTATCCGGGTCGAGATCCTTTTCGGCTTCTTCAACCTTGGCAAGCTCCTCTGCGGATTCCGCAGGCTTGCTTACCTTGGCGTGCAGCTCCTGCTGCAGCTCGGTCATCAGATCCTCACCGACAATCTTATCCGGAACGATTTCGCCGTTATAGACCTTAACAAAGGTCTCGCCGTCCATCGTTTCGTTGCGGATGAGATACTCGGCAACGCGCTTCATCTCGTCCATGTGCTCGCTCAGCAGCTTTTCACAGGCGTGATATGCGTGCTCGATAATGCGGTGAATCTCATCGTCGATCTCCGCCGCCTTGACCTCGGAATAGCCCTTGCCGGCTGCCAAATCGCGGCCGAGGAACACCTCACCGTTATCCGAACCGTAGTCGATCGGGCCGATACGCTCGCTCATGCCGTAGCTGGTGACCATGGCGCGTGCCATCTGGGTTGCCTGCTTGATGTCGCCATAAGCACCGGTGGAGATATCCTCCATCGTCAGCTGCTCGGCCACGCGGCCGCCCAGACAAACAATGATGTACTCCTCCATATACTTCTTGGTGCGGTAGGCCTGATCCTCCTCGGGCAGCGGCATGGTAAAGCCGCCTGCACCGGACGAACGCGGGATAATGGTAACATGGTGTACCGGATCCTGCGTCGGCAGAACGTGGAAACAGATCGCGTGACCGGCCTCGTGGTACGCGGTCAGGCGCTTGTCATGCTCATTGATGATGTGGCTCTTCTTCTCCACGCCCATTACGACCTTGAGCAGCGACTCCTCGATTTCCTCCTGCGAGATCAGCTTCTTGTTGCGGCGTGCCGCAAGCAGCGCTGCCTCATTGAGCAGGTTTTCGAGGTCTGCACCGGTGAAACCTGCGGTCGTCTTGGCAATTTCAGAGAACTTGACATCCGGGTCGAACTGCTTGTTGCGGGCATGTACCTTGAGCACAGCCTCACGGCCCTTGACATCCGGTGCGCCGACATAGACCTGACGATCAAAGCGGCCCGGACGCAGCAGCGCGTTATCCAGAATATCCTTGCGGTTGGTAGCTGCGATGACGATAACGCCCTCGTTTGCACCAAAGCCGTCCATCTCAACGAGCAGCTGGTTGAGCGTCTGCTCGCGCTCGTCATGGCCGCCGCCGAGACCTGCGCCGCGCTGACGGCCTACCGCATCGATCTCATCGATGAACACGATAGCCGGTGCGTTCTTCTTGGCCTGCTCGAACAGGTCGCGCACACGCGATGCGCCGACACCGACGTACAGCTCAACGAAGTCCGAACCCGAAATAGACAGGAACGGTACGCCCGCCTCGCCTGCAACCGCACGCGCGATCAGGGTCTTACCGGTGCCCGGAGGGCCGACCAGCAGCACGCCCTTCGGAATACGCGCGCCGATCTGCACGAACTTCTGCGGATTCTTGAGGAACTCGACAATTTCCTGCAGCTCGGCCTTTTCCTCGTCCGCGCCTGCCACATCATTGAAGGTGACCTTGCGCTTATCGTCCTGCGCCAGCTTTGCACGGGCCTTGCCAAACTGCATCGGACCTGCTCCACCGCCGGACTGCTTGTTCATCATAAAATACCAGAACGCGATCAGCAGCACGATCAGGATCACATACGGCAGGAACTGTGCCCACCACGGAATGGTCGCCGTGCGGTAATCGACCTTGGTCAGCGTGCCATCCCGCATCTGCTGCTGAATAGTCTCACCCAGATCATTATAGAACACGCTTCTGTAGTCGCCCAAATCGTAAGTGTACGTCTGGTTTTCCTTTTTCAGATGCATGGTCAGCGTGGTGTCGTCCACGTCGTACTGGTCAACATCGCCATCCATAAAGTAGTTGTAGATCTGATTATAGGACAGCGTTTCTGTCTGCTGTGTCTGGCTGACCACATAGCTGACGCCCGCCAGCAGGCACACCAGTATGATCAAGTAAAGGCCGAAGCCTTTCATTTTGCCTTTCAAATCGGTTTAACACCTCTTCCCTAAATTACTCGCCGCCGTAAACATACGGCTTAAGTATGCCGATATACGGCAGATTGCGATACTTTTCCGCGTAGTCAAGACCGTAGCCGACTACGAATTCGTCCGGAATCTCAAAGCCGAGGTAATCCACATCGACGTTGATCTTGCGACGCTCCGGCTTGGAGAGCAGCGTGCACAGGCGGATGGAGTTCGCGCCGCGTGCTGCCAGAATCTGCATGAGATAGTGCAGCGTTACGCCGGAATCCAGAATATCCTCCACGATCAGCAGGTCGCGGCCGTCGATCGGCTGTGCGATATCCTTGATGATCTGCACCTCGCCGGAGGTCTTGGTGCCCTTGCCGTAGCTGGATACGACCATGAAATCCACGTTGCACGGCGTATCAATGGCACGGGTCAGGTCTGCCATGAACACATAGGAGCCCTTGAGCACACTGACGATCAGCGGGTTCTTATCGCGGTAATCCTCCGTGATACGCGCACCCAGCTCTGCTACCTTTTCGTGAAGCTGCTCCTCGGTAAAGTAAACTTCCTTGATGTCATCTCGCATATTATAAGCCATTTTTTGATAACCCCTTTACTGTAATCTGCAGTGTATTTGCGTTATTTTTGGCTGTTCTGCTGCAGTCCGCACCGATATCCTGCACCGCGATCACGCCGTTTTTATCCGCGATAACGGCCATCGCATTCCGCATATAGCGCGGAATCTTTCGGTCGATCATCAGCTTTTTGAGCGATCTGCTGCCGCCGTTTTCGGTCAGCCGCAGAGTGTCTCCGGTGCGTCGTGTGCGAACACACAGCGATTCAAAATCTATTGTACCACAATCCAGACAAAAAGTATTGAATGTTTTGTAAAAAACTTCGGATTTTTCTAATTTCTTTGCAGTCAGCCTTACCGTGTCCTTCCAGATCATCCCTGCAAATGGTACGGTAAACGGGATTTCCGGCCGCTCGACTGCGGTTTCCGCCTTGGGAATGATGCGCAGAACGTCATATTCACGTCTTGCGAAACAGCCGTTCGGTAAATCGGTTTCCGCAGACGGAGACGCGGTTTCCAACAGATGCTCGAGCGCTGAAATATGCTTTGCGGTTACGTCTTTGAGCGGCATATCCGCGTTTTCGAGCAGCAGACGCAATGCTCGGCTGCGAACCGCCGATGCGGCCTCCCGCAGAGGCTGAATCTTCCATGCGCCGTTCCCGGCTGCACAAAGCTGTACACAGGTCTGTGCATAACTCTGCAGGCAAGTCTCGTCCTGCCGAAGCTGACGCGAAAGCCGTGCTGCCGCCTGCGCCGCCTGCGGATTCAATTCCCGCAGAATGGGAACGACCTCTTGACGGAGGCGGTTGCGCGTATAAGCCGTGTCCGCATTGGTGCTGTCCGTGACGAAATCCTGTCCGCGCTCGCGCAGAAAGGCTTCGATTTCCCGCCGTTCAACCTCGATGAGAGGCCGAATGATGCGTCCGCGCACCGGCGGAATGCCCGTGAGACCTTTCGCACCTGTGCCGCGCACCAAATGGAACAGCATGGTCTCCAGATTGTCGTCCGCATTGTGCGCCACTGCCACTTTATCGCCATGGGCCGCCGCTTCGAGCCGCGCATAGCGAATACGCCGCGCGGTCTCCTCCACCGCGGAATCGCCTGCGGCAGCGGCTATGTCCACGCGCTCGACCGTCAGTTCCACGCCGAGCTTCTCACACAGCCTGCGGCAGAAGGCTTCGTCCCGGTCGGACTCTGCACCGCGCAGACAATGGTTGAGGTGAAATGCCCGCACCGGATACCCCAGCTCGCGCAGACTCAGCAGAAGCGCTACGGAATCCGCACCGCCGGACAGGGCTACAAGCACATTTTCGCCGGTTTCGAGCATCGTATAGTCGGAAATCGTTCGCTTTACCGTATCCAGCATGGCTTACTCCTCGTGAATGCGGTCCGGGTTGGAGAAGGTCGTGTACTGACCGACCCACTGCAGCTCAATGGTGCCGGTCGCACCGTGACGGTTTTTCGCAATGATAATTTCTGCGATATTTTTGTTCTCGCTCTCGTCATCGTAGTAATCATCGCGGTAGATAAACATAACGATGTCGGCGTCCTGCTCGATCGCGCCGGACTCTCGCAGGTCGGACAGCATCGGGCGCTTATCCGAGCGCTGCTCGGACGCACGCGACAGCTGCGACAGACACACGACCGGAACATTGAGTTCCTTCGCCATAATTTTCAGTGAACGTGAAATCTCTGCGACCTCCTGCACACGATTATCCATGTGACGGCCGCCGACGTGCATCAGCTGCAGATAGTCGATGACGATCAGGCCGAGTTCGTCACCCAGTCTGCGGCATTTCGCCTTGATCTCCGCAACCGTGATGGCCGGATTGTCGTCCACATAGATATTCAGTCCTGCCAGTACGCCGGACGCACGCGCGATCTTTACCCAGTCGTCACCGTCCAGATTGCCGGTTTTCAGCTTCTGCGACTCGATGAGTGCCTCGCTCGACAGAAAACGGCTGGCCAGCTGTTCTTTGCCCATCTCAAGCTGGAACACGCACACGCCGGTGCCCTTTTTGTCGCCGCGCTCCTTATTCTTGACACTTGCCTTAGCCGCATTGAGCGCCACGTTGAGCGCAAATGCGGTCTTGCCCATGCCGGGTCGTGCCGCAATGAGAATCAGGTCGGATTTATTGAGACCGGTCAGCGCCGTGTCCAGCGCGTGGAAGCCGGTGGACATGCCAGGAATTTCACTGTCCGACCGGGCGCGCTCGTCCAGTTCGGTATACAGATCAGCGATAACCTCAGAAAGCCGTGACAGGCCCTTAATTTCACGTCCCTGCCGGATGCTGTAAATGCGCTGCTCCGCCAGCTCGGCAATGCCGGAGGCTTCGCCGTGGGCTTCGAGGGCGTTCTGCTGAATCTCGCTGCCCGCATCCGCCAGCTGGCGCAGCAGGCTCTTGTCACGCACGATGCGGACATATTCGTTGACGTTCCGCGCACCCGGCGTGACCTCCATCAGCTGAAAGAGATACGCGCGGCCGCCGGCCTCGTCGTAGTAGCCCATGCGCGTGAGCATATCCAGAACGGTTACCGGATCAATACGCTGTGCGCCGTTGAACATCGAGTAGATGGTCTCAAAGATGCGCTTGTTTTCTTCCGCGTAAAAATCATCGGCGCGCACCTGCTCGATGACCTCGGGAATGCAGTTCGGATCGACCAGCATCGCGCCTAAAAGCGACTGCTCCGCAGTCAGATCCTGCGGCACCTGCCGCATCAAAAGTTCGTCGGGCACTTACTTACCTCCCTCCGCTAACAAATTGAGAATGGAAAATGGAGAATTGAGAATGAGGAACAAAAAATGACAACGCAGGCATCGCCTGCGTCAATTAAATCCCGCTTTGCTTGCAAAGCGCAACCTCAGATGCAGCCGTACCGAATGGTACGGCGAGCATCTTGGTCCCGCCGCAGCGACCGTGCGTTCCACGCACGGCATGAAATAGGACACGGCATTGCCGTGTCCGTAAAAAGTCAGGACATGCGCCTGACTTTTTACACCCCGACCCAGCGCCCTTGGGGCGCGTCCGGGGGTATCGCCGGTCGGTTTCTCCGGAACCGACCGGCGTATATAGGGGGTATTGGATACCCCCTATAGGTGCAGGTTAGGCCTCGACTACCTGCACCAGAATCTCGCCTGCGATATCCTGATACAGCTTTGCCTTTACACGGTGTACACCGAAGGTCTTGATCGGCTCCTCGAGCACGATCTTCTGCTTCGGTACGTTCAGACCGTACTGTTTGTTCAGCTCCTCAGCGATTTCCTTGGAGGTAACAGCGCCGAACAGACGGCCGCCCGTGCCGCCCTTGGCCGGAACCTTTACCGGGCTCTCCTTGAGCTTCTCGGCTGCCTCGCGGGCTGCCTGCTGCTCGAGTGCGATCTTGCGTGCGTGTGCCTCATCCTGCGCCTTCTTAACGTTCAGGTTATCCGCGGTTGCCGGCTCTGCCAGACCGCGCGGCATCAGGAAGTTGCGGCCGTAGCCCTCGCTGACCTCGATCAGCTCGCCCTTTTTGCCCTTGCCCTTAACGTCGGCCTTGAGAATTACTTTCATGGTGATTACTCCTTTTGTGTTTGCTATATCGAATGCGGCGAACAACTTCGCCTGCTTTTCGGTTTTATTTATTGTCGTCCTGCTTTTCGGTCCGCTGATCGTCGAAGTAGCCGCGAATGGCATCCGTGATCAGCTTGTCGGCCTCCTCCGGCGTGGTATTCTTCAGCTGTGCACCGGCCGCCGAATGGTTGCCGCCGCCGCCGAGTCTCTCCATCAGCAGTTGCACATTGACGTGGCCTGCCGCACGAGCGGAAACCGCCATATCATTGCCGCTGCGGAACGCAACAACGCTTGCATGTGTGCCGATGATGGACAGCAGCTCGTCTGCTGCCTGTGCGGCCGCAATACGGTCCACCTCCTCGCCGGTGATGGCAAAGATAACACCCTGACCGCAGTCGCGCGCGGACGAGATCAGCTTCTGGCGCTCCATATACTGGTCAAAGCTGGACTGGAACAGGCGCTTGACATCGCTCGACTCCGCACCTGCGCGGCGCAGATACGCTGCCGCCTCAAATGTGCGGACGCCGGTGCGCGTTACAAAGCCCTTGGTATCCAGATAAATACCTGCCAGCATGGCTTCCGCCTCGCAGGTGAGGATGCCGCTGGTCGGCACAAGATACTGCAGCAGCTCGCTGACCAGCTCGGATGCGGACGACGCATACGGCTCGTGCAGGGATACGACTGCGTTCTCGATATAATCCGCCGCACGGCGGTGATGGTCAATGACTGCGATCTTGTTGATGGATTCGAGCAGTGCCGCGCTCTCCACATAGCCGGGACGGTTTACGTCCACCACGATAAGCAGCGTGTTGAAATCGCACGCGATCATCGCATCCTCGGCGCTGATGAACACGCCCTTGTACTCAGACTGGGTTTCCAGCCGCTCGATCAGATCACTTGCCATGGTGTGCTGACGGTCCACAACAATGTGCACCGGTCTGCCCTTGACGCGCGCGGCACAGACCATACCGGCAGCAGCGCCGATGGCGTCCATATCGCTGTTCTTATGGCCCATGACCAGCACCTGAGACGAGTCTCGGATCAGCTGGCTGAGTGCGTTGGCAACCACGCGGCTCTTGACCTTGGTGCGCTTCTCGACCTCCTCGCTCAGTCCGCCGAAGAAGGCAAAGTTAAATTTATTCTTGATAACCGCCTGGTCGCCGCCGCGGGACAGCGCCATGTCGATAGCGAGTCCGGCAAACTGATAGCTTTCCGCAAGCGTTTCGCCGTCGCGTCCGATACCGATGGACAGAGTAGCTACAACGCCCTCGTGGTTCTCAATCTCGCGCACCTCCTGCAGAACGGAGAACTTGCGCGCGACCAGCTTGTCCAGCTCGGCGTTTTCGATCACGAAGATATACTTGTCGCGGTCGTACTTGCGCAGTACAGCGCTTGAGTCCTTCACCCAGGCAAACAGACGTTTGTCAATGCCCGCCAGAATGTTGGATTTTTCCGAGTCGGTGGTGTTCTTGACCAGCTCCTCGTAGTTGTCGATTGCGATAACCGCAATAGCCGGACGGGTAGTCTCAGCCGCATCCCGCAGACGGACAAACTCGGTGCAGTCGATGAAATGCAGCATCATCAGCTGTCCCGCACCGCTCTGCACCATACTGCCGAACACATGGTACTGCCGCTTGCCAATGCCAAGCTCACCCGGGAACGCGGTCTGTCCCTTGATGAGCCAGCCGGTCTCAAACGTCGGTGCGATCTCGCCCATGCGAACGCCGCTTACCGCAGTCCCCCGACCGCTGATTTCCGCAAATGCGTCATTCGCCCATACGATCTCACCCGTGGTAGCCAGCGCGACAGCTGTCGGCAGCGGCGAGCGTGTCACCGCCGGACGGATCTCTCCGCCGTCTACCTCGATGTTGTTCATCAGTTCCTGCACCTGCCGCTGCCGTGCCGCATTCGTACGCAGCGAAACAATCCGCAGGATGATACACACCACAATACCCGCCGCACCGTACACGCGGGAGAAATAAAGTCCCACGACCGCAAACAGGAAAAACAGCACATAAAACATTACGCTGTTGGGAGCCAGCATCTTCTGTAATCTCTTTTTCAAACCCCTGCCTCCTTTTTGGGACGCAAATATTCAACCTAATTATAGCAAGCCATCGCCAGAATTTCAACACTAAATGCAAACCGGTTTTGTATCTTTTCGCCGTCCGCTTGCAATTTTCACAGCTTCATGGTACAGTAACCGTAGATTCGCAATCAGGAGGATATCATTATGCAATTTTCGTTTGCACACAACAACTTCAACGTCCGCGATCTGGACCGCTCGCTTTCTTTTTATAAGGAGGCTCTCGGTCTGACCGAATCCAGCCGTATCAATGCACCGGACGGCAGCTTCATTATTGTATACCTGACCGATGGCGTAACGCCGCATCTGCTCGAGCTGACGTGGCTGCGCGACTGGGACAAGCCGTACAACCTCGGTGACAACGAGTTCCACCTGGCCTTCCGCGTGGATGATTTCGATGCCGCACACGCAAAGCACAAGGAAATGGACTACATCTGCTTTGAAAATCCGGCAATGGGCATCTATTTTATCTCCGACCCGGACGGCTACTGGCTGGAGGTCATTCCCGCAAAGTAAACAGAAAACGCTTGGAGCTGCTGCTTTGAGCGTTTTTTCATTCTCTTAACAGGATTATTCTGTTCATTTTTCGGTAACGGGTGTATACTATTGAAGTTATCTCCTGACGAAAGGACTGTATCATTTGAATCCTTACCTTGATCTATACCTCACATTTGCACGGATTGGCGTATGCACATTCGGCGGCGGCTATGCCATGCTGCCGATTCTGCAGCGCGAGGTCGTTGAAAACCGCCGCTGGGCGACTGAGGACGAGCTGATGGACTACTACGCCATCGGTCAGTGTACGCCGGGCGTTATCGCCGTGAACACGTCCACGTTCATCGGCTACAAGACGCACGGCATTCTCGGCGGCATTGCCGCCACGGCGGGCATGATCACGCCATCGCTGATTATTATCACGATTATCGCCGCATTTATCCAACAGTTTGCGCATCTCGCTGTCGTGCAGCACGCGTTTGCCGGAATCCGCATCGCGGTCTGCGCGCTCGTGCTGCAGTCCGTGTGGAAAATGGCGAAAAAGGGCGTTGTTGACGTTCCGACTAGTGTTATCCTGCTCGTTACGTTCGTGGCTGTCGCCTTCTTCGGCGTATCGCCCGTTGTGATGGTCATTGTGGCCGCCATTGCCGGTATCGCTATCGGCATGATCAGGAGGAGACGCGCATGATCTTCCTTCAGCTGTTTTACGAATTTTTCAAGGCGGGTCTGTTCGCCATCGGCGGCGGACTGGCGACCCTGCCCTTTCTCAAACAGATTTCGCTGCGGTATCCGTGGTTCACGCCGAATGATCTGATGGACATGATTGCGGTCTCCGAGTCCACACCCGGTCCGATGGGTGTCAACTCGGCAACATACGCAGGCTTCCACGCAGCCGGCATTCCCGGTGCCATCACAGCGACCTGCTCGCTTGTGCTGCCGTCGGTCATCATCATCATTCTGGTGTCGCGTGCGCTCGATAAGTTCCGCGACTCTCCGCTGGTCAAGAACGGCTTTTACGGCCTTCGCCCGGCTTCGGCGGGCCTGATCTTCGGCGCAATGCTCGAGGTGTTTGTCGCTTCCCTGCTGCACACGGAAAACTGGGCCGGTATTGCCAGCATCGGTTCGGTCATCAATGTTCCGGCGATAATTATTTTTCTCGTGCTGTCGCTCGGTATCTGGAAGCTCAAAAAGCTGCATCCGATCGTGTTTATCCTGATCGGCGCGGTATGCGGCATTGTGTTTAATCTGTAAGTTTTGATTTGTTATCGTGCAGATTCTCTGTGGAACGGCGGGATGAAGCATCCCGCCGCTGCCCTCCGAATGGCACAAAAAATCCCTTTCTCAGTCGAGAAAGGGATTTTCTTTTTATTTCGTGAGGTATTCCTCAATCAACTCACACGCATCCTCAATGCAGCCCGGGCAGGAGCGCCGTACATTGCCGTCGGCTACGCCCTTGAGGTCGCGGCACAGATACGCGCCGTTCTTCTGCTCGAACTTCTCCTTGAGCATTTTCGTGACCTTATAAGTCTGACCCTTGGTCGTGCCCGGCTTATCCGCTCCTGCGCTGTTCTTCATGCCCGCGAGCATGAACGCACCGCTCAGCGCGCCGCACATCTCCATGCAGCCCATGCCGAAGCCGAAGCCTTCCGACATTTTATAGGCGGTCTCCTTATCCAAACCAACCAGATCGCAGTACGCGCAGGCCACCGCCTGTGCGCAGTTGTAGCCCTGATCGTGAAAATCCTGTGCCAGTTTTGCCCGTTCTGTCATAACAAATATCTCCTTTTTCAAAGCAAACCGCGCCGTAAACGACGCGGTCAACTTACTTAATACTGCACCTGTGTGAAATAATACAGAATCGCATTGCACTGTGCACGCGCCTGCTTCTGCCAGTCCTCCTCACTGTCGATGAACTTCTGGTCCTCCTCGTTATCAATAAAGCAGAATTCACTCGTCAGCGCCGGAATATTCAGCGCTGCTGCTGCACGGTTGGTGTAATAATAATCGCCGTGGCTGCCCTCGCGGAACACGATCTGGCGAATCGGAACACCCAGCTTTTCGTACTCGTCGAGCAGAGCCTGCGCCAGAATTTTGGTCGGGCCGCCGTTCTTGTCCGCAATCTGCGCCAGAATTTCCGCTCCGCGGGCAGTGGTGTTGGCTGCATTGTGGTGGATACTGAAGAACAGGTCCGCCGAGGACGCATACTGTTTCATAACAGCGCCGCGCAGCGTCAGCTCGCTGCCTTCCTCAAGGGTATCGCGCACCATGATAACCTTTGCACCGGCTGCCTCAAGGTACTGCTTGAGGTACTGCGCCACATACAGATTGACGTGCTTCTCATCGAGCGAACCGCCATTGTTCGCGCCGACATCGCTGCCGCCATGACCTGGGTCGATAATGACCGTCATCACGCCGTCAATGTGCGAGGTGCGCGGCGGCTGTATCGGATCGTTATCCTCGTCGCCGCTGACGTAGTCGCGCATGCGCGTCAGGTAAGCCGCACTGCAGTAGCGGCCGCTGCCCGAAGAGTTATCCATAATATGCGCCCAGCCGTTGCTGATGCTGTCAACCGCGATTTCCGCGCCGTTTTTCAGCACGCCGACCAGCGTGCCGGAGGTGCTCGGGATCGAGCGAACAGACAGCTCGGAACCCACGGTTACACGATACACGCCGCTTGTGAATGTCTCGGCGGGCGTGTCCGGTGTTGTCGGCTCAGTCGGCGTTGTCGGCTCATCAGGAGTCACCGGTGTACTCGGCGTCGAAGGTGTGCTCGGCTTGGAGACAGTCGGCTCGGTCTGCTTATCGACCGCCGCATTGTAATCCCTTACGCGCACCAGATAGTCCGCGCTGCAGTAACGGCCGCTGCCGCCTGCGCTGTCCAGCAGGTGCGCCCAGCCGTTCGACAGCTTGTCCACGATAACCAGCGCATCCTTGGCGTACTCACCGACTTCGGAATAGGTTTTGCCCGGACCGCTGCGCACGGTCAGCGCCGAATGGACGTTAACGCGGTACACACCGGTCGTGAACGAAGCCGGAGTCGGTGCAGGTGTCGGTGTTTTGAGTGTAACCGTACGGCTGGGTACGTCATAATCCGCCGTAAAGCCGAGTGCGGCCGCCATATCGGCTATCTTGTAGTAGTTGTTTCCGTTGATGATGTAACCGTCGAACGAAACCTTTTTGCCGTTCACCTTGACGATAGCCGTGGTGGGTTTGCCTGCCGCGCTGGACAGTGCCTTCGTGTTCAGCTCTCCGCCGACCGCGGTGTAATTTTTGCCGGTCGTCAGGGTAATAACGTTGGTGGACTTCTCCCAGCCCACCTCAAACTCTGCGGTGCTGTTGCGCAGCAGATACGCTACATCGCGCAGCTTGAAATAATTATACTTGTTAATTAAGTACGCCTGCGGATTGGTCACCGCCTTGCCGTTGAGCTGAAACGCGTGCGTGGTCTTTGCCGCGCTGACGACTGCTCTCGCCTG
This sequence comes from Butyricicoccus sp. AM27-36, assembly GCF_003480945.1. Classification (NCBI taxonomy): domain Bacteria; kingdom Bacillati; phylum Bacillota; class Clostridia; order Eubacteriales; family Butyricicoccaceae; genus Butyricicoccus; species Butyricicoccus sp. AM27-36. The sequence continues at coordinate 48,921 of NZ_QUJR01000006.1, read as the reverse complement.
CGGCAGATCCTGTGTCAGATCCCGCTCGGCGGCAGTCTCGGTCGTGACGGCTGTGGTCTCTGTCTCCGCGGCATCCTGCGGCAATTCTGCGGCCGCCGCACCCGCTGTCATATATATCGCCGCACTAAGCAATGCCGCGATCATTCGTTTGAAACGCATTCTTGAACCTCCATGCTGTTTCGCCGGTGGGTTGCTTTCCTGCATGCCCGCCGTGGGCATTCTTGATGGTATTTTACCACAAAACATGGCACATTTCAACGAAATATGACGAAACCGGGGCATTTGTAATATTACAAATGCCCCGATTATTCCATATAAGTACAATATTTCGTTAAGGCAATACCGCATAATTGAACAAGAGTGATTTGCGAGTAAATTTTGCGTACTGACGAGGCACAGTTTTGCGGTAATACTTGGTGTATTACCGGGAACCTGCAACAAAGTCAGGACACAAAATTTCCGCAAAGCACCGCCGCTTTAATTGTGCGGTGTTGCCTTAAATCTCTTCCATCTGCCTGTTGATGGAATCCTCGCAGGAGCGCATGGCATCCAGTGTCTGCTGCCACAGCTCCTCGAGCGTCAGTCCACACAGCTCCGCGCCGCGCTCGATGACCTCACGCGAGCAGCCTGCCGCGAACTTTTTATCCTTGTATTTCTTCTTCAGGCTCTTGAGCTCCATGTCCTGCACACTTTTGGACGGGCGCATGAGCGCCGCCGCACCGATCAGCCCGGTCAGCTCATCGGCTGCATACAGCAGCTTTTCCATCTCGTGCTCCGGCTTGATATCCACGCAAATTGCCCAGCCGTGGCTGCATACCGCGTGAATGATACTCTCGTCTGCACCGCCCTCGCGCAGCAGCTCGGGCGCCTTGACACAGTGCTGCTCCGGCCACTGCTCGAAATCAATGTCGTGCAGCAGGCCGACAATGCCCCAGAATTCCGGGTCATAACCGCGCTGCTCGGCAAAACAGCGCATGACGCCCTCAACCGTCAGCGCATGCCGTAAATGGAACGGCTCCGCGTTGTACCTGCGAAGAAGCTCCCATGCTTGTTGTCTGGTCATTTTACAAAATCCCTTCTGTCATTTTCAATGTATGCGCAGGGCGGGATGCCCATATCAGTTTTGCAGCCAGCTTGGCTTTTCCCGCATTCTGACGCCTGCGGCGATGCCGAGCGCGGCAAACATGGTAACGATGGACGTACCGCCGTAGGAGAAGAACGGCAGCGTCAGGCCCATGACAGGCAGCAGACCGACATTCATAAAGATATTCATAAAGGTCTGGAACAGCAGCATGCCGCCTACACCGACCGCAATCAGCGCCGAAAACGGCGTGGAGGCGCGGTACGCCACATAAAACAGACGGATGATCAGCGCCATCAGCAGAATGATGATGAGCAGGCAGCCGAGGAAGCCCAGTTCCTCGCCGGCTACCGAGAAAATATAGTCGGTCTGGTTCTCCGGCACATACTGCATCTGGGTCATCGTGCCGTTGGTCCAGCCCTGACCGGTGAACTGCCCCGAGCCGATGGCGATCTTGCCGTAGGTCGCCTGTCGGGACTGCTCCACGTCAATGGACGGGTCAAACAGTACGAGGATTCGCGTTTTCTGGTAATCCTTGAGCACATAATTCCACAGGATCGGCACGCTTGCGATACCGACTCCGGCAGCAATGCCCAGCCACTTGAGCGGCAGACCGGCCGAGAACAGCATGATAACCGCGATCATCAGGTACTGGATCGCCATGCCGGTGTCGCCCGACGAGAGCACGACCGCCCCCATCATTACCAACGTATGCAGACCGACCGAAACCAGTCCGCGCCATTCGGTGATATGATCCTGTATTTCGGTCATGTGCGCGGCAATCGTGAAGATGAAGATCAGCTTGCCAAGCTCACCCGGCTGCAGGCTTGTCACGCCCAGATTGAGCCATGCACGCTGGCCGTTGACCTCGGTGCCGAGCGGTGTAAACAGCAGAAACTGCAGCAGAATATTGCCGATCACGAATATTTTCCATAGGTCGCCCAGATTTTCCAAGTCGATCAGACTGAGCGCGACAAACGCCGCCAGACCGAGAATGATCGCGGCACCCTGTACATACAGGTTTTTCGTCGAGCCGTCCAGCGCCGTCACCGGATTGAGCGTTGCCGAGTAAATGAGGAGCATGCCGTAGATCGAGCAGACCAATCCCAGCAGCATCAGATACAGGTCAGTGTTTTTGATATAATGCGTAACAGAGTGTACAATGTAGCGAGCAGTGTCCATCAAACCCCTCCCTTTCAAAATGGAAATTGAGAATTGAGAATTGGAAATCAGGGTATCGCCGCAAAGCGGCGGAATTAAATTGCAGTGCTTTGCACTGCCACACTCATTTTCATTATTCATTTTCCATTCTCAATTACATTTCTATATGATACCACAACACACCCCGCTTTGCGAGTAACAATTTCGGCAAATTTTTCGCGTGCTTGTATGGAAAACCGGACGAAGTATTGATATAATGAATATATTATGTTACCCGCTGCAAAATAGAGGAGGAATTTCATGTTATCCGATATTGAAATCGCACAGGGCTGTCAGATGCGCCCGATCACCGAGGTTGCCGCTGCTGCCGGTCTGGATGCCGATGATCTGGAGCTGTACGGCAAGTACAAGGCGAAGCTGTCCGCAGACGTGTGGACCAAGGTGAAGGACAAGGAAAACGGCAAGCTGGTCCTCGTTACCGCCATCAACCCGACGCCTGCCGGCGAGGGCAAGACCACGACCTCGGTCGGTCTGGGTCAGGCACTGTGCAAACAGGGCAAAAACGCCATTATCGCACTGCGCGAGCCGTCGCTCGGCCCGGTATTCGGCATCAAGGGCGGCGCGGCAGGCGGCGGCTACGCGCAGGTCGTGCCGATGGAGGACATCAACCTGCACTTTACCGGCGATATGCACGCCATCACGGCAGCAAACAACCTGCTGTGCGCCATGCTGGACAACCACATGCAGCAGGGCAATCTGCTGAACATTGATCCGCGCCGTATTGTGTTCACCCGCGTAATGGACATGAACGACCGTGCTCTCCGCAACATCACCATCGGTCTGGGCGGCAAGGTGAACGGTGTGCCGCGCGAGGATCACTTCATGATCACTGTAGCATCCGAGGTTATGGCTATCCTGTGTCTGGCCGCTGATCTGGACGACCTGAAAAAGCGTTTCGGCGATATTCTGGTGGCATACAGCTATGCCGGCAAGCCGATCTACGCCCGCGACCTGCATGCAGAGGGCGCCATGACGGCACTGATGAAGGATGCCATCAAGCCCAACCTGGTTCAGACGCTCGAGGGCACGCCCTGCCTGATGCACGGCGGTCCGTTCGCCAATATCGCGCACGGCTGCAACAGTGTTCAGGCAACCAAGCTGGCACTCAAACTGGGCGATATTGCCATCACGGAGGCAGGCTTCGGCGCTGACCTCGGCGCAGAGAAATTCATGGACATCAAGTGCCGCAAGGCCGGTCTGGCTCCGGACTGCATCGTACTGGTTGCAACCGTCCGCGCGCTCAAGTACAACGGCGGCGTAGCCAAGGCTGATCTCAACCAGCCGAACATGGATGCGCTGAAGCACGGTATCTGCAATCTGGATGCGCATCTGGATAACATGAAGAAGTTCGGCGTACCGGTCGTTGTTGCCGTCAACGCATTCCCGACCGACACTGACGAGGAGATGGATTTCATCCGCGAGCACTGTGCCGAGCGCGGTGTGCGCGTAGCACTCTCCGAGGTATTTGCCAAGGGCGGCGAAGGCGGTCAGGCGCTGGCCAACGAGGTTCTGGCTGTGCTTGACGAGAGCAAGGCCGACTTCCACATGCTGTACGAGGATTCGCTCCCGCTCGAGGACAAGATCCGCAAGATCGCCAAGGAGATTTACGGTGCACTCGGCGTGACCATCGCGCCTGCCGCAAAGAAGGAGCTGGCAAACATCACCGAGATGGGCTACGGCAACCTGCCGGTCTGCGTTGCAAAGACGCAGTATTCGCTCTCCGATGACGCATCGCTGCTCGGCCGCCCGACCGAGTTTGTTGTCAACGTGCGCACCGCTCGTCTGGCTGCCGGTGCAGGCTTTGTTGTTGTAGAGACCGGCTCGATCATGACCATGCCCGGTCTGCCCAAGGTTCCGGCTGCGGAGAAGATCGACGTAGACAGCAACGGTAAGATCACCGGTCTGTTCTAAAGCAACACCGCACAATTAAAGCTGCGGCGGTATTGCCCTAAATACAATTCAAATGAAGAGTGGAGAGAACATCGGCTGCGGTGTGCTCTCCACTTTTCCCTCTTCTTTTTGCTGTGAAAGTGATATTATGCAAATCAGTCTTATTTTAGCGCAGCAGATTGCCGAGCTGTTTCTCATTCTTCTGATCGGCTGCGTGCTCGTCAAGGCCCGGCTGCTCCAAAGTGCGGACAGCCGCGTGCTGTCGGTCGTGATGGTATATGCGGTCATGCCGTGTGTCATCATCAACGCCTTTCAGGTGGATTACTCTCCTGCCGTTGTTACCGGATTGCTGTACGCCTTTGCGCTGGCGATTGCGCTGCACGCGCTGCTTCTTCTGCTGGCGCGGCTGCTGCGCCGTCCGCTGCGGCTGGATGTGATTGAGCGCACCTGCATCATCTACACAAATGCGGGCATTCTGGTCATTCCGCTGGTGCGGGCACTGCTTGGCGCGGATTATGTGATCTATTCCTGCGCGTTCCTCGTGGTGCAGCAGGTTCTCCTGTGGACACACTGCCGCAGTCTGCTCTGCGGTACGCGCGGCTTTGCGTGGAAAAAGATCATCGGTAATGTCAATATCATCGCCATTTTGATCGGCGGTGCACTGTTCATCCTGCGGCTGCCGCTGCCCGGTCTGGTGAACGATTTGTTCTCTCAGCTTGGCGCGATGGTCGGCCCGATCGGCATGCTGCTGGCCGGCATCGTCATTGCGGACACGCCGCTCCGCCAGCTGTTTATGCGCCGTCGGCATTATGTTCCTGTGCTGCTGCGGCTGATTATCTGCCCGATTATCACAGTACTGCTGCTTCGCGTCATCGGTGCGGCAAGCTGGATTCCGGATGGACACAGCATTCTGCTGACCGTGTATCTCGCGTGCATCACGCCTGCATGCGCTACGGTTACTTCGATGGCGCAGCTTTACGACCGCGATGCTGAGTATTCCAGCGCACTGTATGTGCTTACAACGCTGTTTTCCATTCTCACCATGCCGCTGATGGTATGGGTGTTCGAGGCGCTCATTTAACAAAAACCCGTGTATTTCTTGTGAAATACACGGGTTTTTGTTAATATCCCAGTTTTTCGCCGATGAGCACGACCTCACAGCTTTCAAATCCGCTCGGCACGCCCATATGAATGACCATGGCGCGGCAGATACGCTCCGAACTTTTACAGTTGTGACACCTGCCGTCCACTGCACAAGGCGTTTTTTTATTCAGCCGCTTGGCATTGAGCGGAGCGGCAATATTTCTTGCCCGCTCGATGGCGCTCTGCAGGTCGGGACGCAGCTTGTTCACGCCGCACACGAAAATGCAGCGCTTCGGTCCGAACAGCGTGGCCGCCACGCGGTTGCACTTGCCGTCGATGTTGACGATCTCGCCGGTCTCGCTCAGTCCGTTCGCCGAAGACAGGTAAACGTCCGGCGTCTGGCAGTACACGCCCTTGTCGATCCAATGCCAGTGCGCATCCGTGCTGTTCGCAAAGTTCTCCGGGAAACCAAGCTGCTTCATCGTCATTGAGCCGCCCATCGACACAGATTTGCCTGCACAGGTGTCTCTCAGGTAGGAAACCGCCTCGTCTTTTGTTGCAAAATAGTGGAAACCGAAGCCGTAGCCGGTCAGAGCCTTCTCCGCCTTGCTCACATCGGGCACGCCGTACGCGAACAGCGGCAGCAGATCGCTCGGCTCATACGCAAGCGCGTCCGCACCGGATGCACGCAGCTCCTCCGCCGAGCGAAATCCCCAGGCAACACCGATGGCGGTCAGTCCTGCGTTTACTGCGGTCTGCATATCGGTCGCGCTGTCGCCGATGTAGAGGGTCGTTTCCTTATCGCCGCCCAGCTCGTCCAGCAGCTGCAGCACGCTCGTCGGATCCGGCTTGCGCGGGATATTCGGGCGTTCGCCATAGGTAATGCTGACTAAATCACCGAAATAGTGCTCAATCAGCGCTTTCGCAGCGGAATCGTACTTGTTCGACAGCACACCGACCGTCACGCCGTTCTCCTTGAGCGTTTCGAGCACCGAAACAATGCCCTCATACGGATGCGTGCGGTTCATCATGTGCTCGCCGTAGAATGCGCGGAAATCCGCCAGACAGGTGTCGATCATCTCGTCCGTGCGGCTCTCCTCGGGAATGCTGCGCTCGACCAGCTTGCGTACGCCGTTGCCGATGCGGATGCGCGTCTGCTCCATGCTCACCGGCGGAAAGCCATGCTTCTCGACGGCATAGGTCACGCTGTCGCGCAGATCACCGAGCGTGTTGAGCAGCGTACCGTCTAAATCAAAAATGGCAGTTGTCATTTTCATACATATTCGTCCTTTTCTTGTCCGTGAAAATAGAATACCGCACCACAGAATCCCGTGATGCGGTATCATTATAGCACATTTTCTTACCCGCGCATATACGTCTTGGTAATTTCACCGAGCATGGACGAAACCGTTGGGTTGAGCGCTTCCGCGCGCACGCGCCAGCGCCAGTTCTTGCCGCCGATAGTGGCAGGCGTATTCATGCGGGAATCCGCACCGAGCGAGAGCAGATCCTGCAGGGTCGTCATAGCGATGTCCGCCGAGGACGCCCATACGCACTTGATGGCACTCCAGCCCATGGCCTCGGCGTGCGAGGTACGCAGATACCGGTATGCAAACTGCTTTTCCGGCTCGGAGCAGATGTCCATGATCTGCTCGCACACGGTCTGCGAGTCATGGGTCGAGGTGTAGACGATGCTGTTCGGCTTATAGTTGTGCGGCAGATGCTCGTTGTCGTAATCCGGCGTAAAGCCGAAAATCAGCACGCGCATGCCCGGGAAACCGCTTTCCGCGAGCAGCTTCTTGACCTCATCGGTCTGCACGCCGAGATCCTCCGCGATGAGCGGCACCGGACCGAGTGCCTTCTCGATGGCGTTAAACAGTTCCATGCCCGGACCCTTGCGCCACTTTCCGTTGATGGCGGTCTCCTCGTCCGCGCCGACCTCCCAGTAAGCGGCAAAACCGCGAAAATGGTCGAGACGTACCACGTCGAACAGCGCCATGTTGCTCTTCATGCGCCAGATCCACCACGCGTAGTTTTCCGCCTTGTGCGCTGCCCAGTTGTACACGGGGTTGCCCCACAGCTGACCGGTTGCAGAATAGTAATCGGGCGGTACGCCTGCTACCAGCTTGGGGCTGCGGTCAGGCTTTAGCTTGAACAGCTTGGGGTGCGTCCATACATCGGACGAGTCGGCGGAAACGTAAATCGGGATGTCACCAATGATCTGAATGCCCTTTTCGTTGGCATACTCGCGCAGTGCCGTCCACTGCTTGAAGAAGATATACTGCAGAAAAATCCGGAAATCCACCTCGTCACGCAGCTCTGCGGTCACTTTTTCGAGTGCTGCAGGCTTGCGGTCGCGCACATCCTTGTCCGGCCACATGTAGACCGGCATGTGATGGTATTTCTCCTCCTTGAGTGCCATAAACAGCGCGTAATCCGGCAGCCATTCACTGTTCTTCTCAGTGAAGACGGCAATTTTCTCACGCATTTCCGGTGTCACGCGGCTGTATGCCTTGCGGAACAGCGGCCAGCGGGTATCGGCCAGCTGCTCGAAATCCGCGGTATCCGCCGAAGCGTTGAAGTCGCCCTGACGAACCTCATCCGCGGTGAGCAGACCGTCCTCAACGAGCAGATCCATGTCGATCAGATACGGATTGCCTGCCGCTGCCGAAAAGCACTGGTACGGCGAATCGCCGAAGCCGGTATGGCCGAGCGGAAGCACCTGCCAGTAGGTTTGATGCGCCGCTGCCAGAAAATCTACAAAATCACGGGCGGTCTTGCCCATGGTGCCCACGCCGTGCGGCGAAGGCAGTGAAGTGACGTGCGCAAGCACGCCGCTGGAACGCTTAAACATATCCTTCTCTCCCTCTGTCAGTGGATCTGTTGTTATTATAGCACAGATGTAGCATTTAACCAAGAACTATCTGCAAATTTGCATATTTTTTGTGAAAGTTGTGGTCTTTCTGTAAATTTAGCTGAGATAACAGTTGTGTCACACTATATCTCTGTGGTATAATATTATGTCTATTATTGCAGAAGATGTGCCGCAGCCCGGAGTATTCTGCGGCAGCTTACTCTTTTTTCGTCCCGTTTGAGGACAGTTTTCCGTACTATAACACTGATGTAAGGGGTTTATCACGCATGAGAATGCGCAAAAAGAAAAACTTGGACGTTCGATTTGCCGCCTGCGCGGACGTTATGGCGTTTGAGCCGAAGGAAAAACGCGGCAAGTGGCGCGCCCTGTTCGGCAACGACAATCCGATCCATCTGGAGATCGGCTGCGGCAAGGGCCGTTTTGCCATCGGCATGGCCGAGCAGCACCCGGATGTGAATTTTATCGCGGTCGAGCGCGAGGAAGGTGCGCTCATCATGGCAGCCGAGCGCTGCCAGCAGCAGCCGCTGCCCAATCTGCGGTTTGTATCCTTTGACGCAGCTGAGCTGCGCGAGGTGTTCGCGCCCGGTGAGGTAGACCGCATTTACCTGAATTTTTCCGATCCGTGGCCACCTAATCGTCAGCGCAAGCGCCGCCTGACGTGGCGTGCATATCTGGAAGTATATGATGAAATCCTGCGTCAGCAGGGTGATCTGTGCTTCAAGACGGATAATCAGCGCTTTTTCGAGTGGAGTCTGCAGGAGATCTGCCAGTTTGGCTGGCTGATTCAGAATATCTCGCTCGATCTGCATAACTCGGACTTTGAGGGCAATGTCATGACCGAGTATGAGGAGAAGTTCTCCGCGGAGGGCTACCGGATTTATCGTCTGGAGGCACGCCGCCGTCTGCCGGAATTTCTGAAAAAATAAACGAAAGAGGAAGGTTTTGCCTTCCTCTTTTACTTTTTCAAAGTTCCGGTTATCAGTATTGTTTGTTAGTCTCTGCCAGACGGTGGTTGAGCGCTTGCGAAGCGAACGAAATCTTGCCTGCCCGGCAGGGGCACAAGAGGGTAGACACCAAGGTTTCCACCCTCTTGTGAATCACCCCTTTTCTAAGATAGTCTGGCGCAGACCAGAGACCGGCGACCGCTTCGAAAATGGGGAACGGCAGAGGATTTTTTCTTCCGTAGGGGCGCACAGAGTGCGCCCATTTCTCTACCTATTCGCAGTGTCAGATTCCATACTGCTACACATACCATTTCATCTCTGCAAGCGCGACACAAGGTGAATTGCCCGAAGGGCGAGAGAAGGTGCCCTGGGGTACGACCTTGGCGCACCGTTTGTTAACCATCTGCAGCTTGCTTAACCGTAGTGGCGTAGAAGACCACCTGTCTCCCCTACGATATAATTTGTGCTAATTATTTACATTCATTCTCTCCTTGCGTTCATTTTCCATTCTCAATTTTCAATTTTCCATTCTATACGCATAAAAAAGAGGAAAGCACGCGCTTTCCTCTTGCCTGTTACAGCTTATTGTACCCTCTCGGGGTGACGATTGCATCCAGTGGAGTGCCTGCGGCACAGTCCGGGCAGGCTTTGCCGCGCACAAAGTTCTGGTAATGCGGGAAATCCGCGCCGGAGAACAGGCTGACAACCTTTTTTCCGCTCAGCTCGCTGATATTGGAGAACAACGCCGCAAAGCCGGAAACGCGGCCGCCGTAATACTCAACGCACTCCTTCGCCTGCGAGAAGGTCTGACCGGTGGATGCGGAATTGACCAGCACAAGCACATTACGGTGCTCGATCATATGGCGCAGGTTATCCGAGAACACAAACTGACCGTTGACGTTGCTGTCCGGCTCGACAAGATAAATATCCTTGCCGCTGTTGACATTGCCCATGCCCACGCTCGACAGCTCACCGGCGAGATACGCGCCGATGTACTCCGTGCCTTCCATGCACAGCAGTGTATCAATGCTGGTGGACGATAACTGGTATGCAATGCTGCGCGCGGCTTCTCTGGACATTGCCATGCTGTGCTTGATCTCGGACATATCAATATAGTAGTTGATGTGCGAATGATTCGTGGCAAAATGCCCCGGTATCGCGTCCGCGTAAAGTCGCTTGTTCACACGGGAGGTGATGCGGATCGACTGCTTCATACAAAAACCACCTTTCTTACAGCACACCCCTATCGGGGAATATCTGAGAATCTATCTATATTATACCTCAGTTCGGTTCTCGTGGCAAGAAAAAAGGCGCGGCAGCAGCTTCTCAAATTGCACGCCATGCATAGGGTCGGTATGCTGCGCGGCGGTGTAGGCGATGCAGTCCTTGACGAACTCGCCGGCGAGCGCACAGGCATCTGCAAGCGCCCTGCCGTTCAGCAGTGCGCCGAGCACGACCGCCGCAAACAGGTCTCCGGTGCCGGGGTAATACTGCGCGATCCTCTCGTGCAGACTGATGGTGCCGCCATCCGCAGACAGACAGCCGGAGCCGACCTTCCCAGGCTCGTAATCCAGACCGGTCAGCACAACCTGTGCGCCGTAGCGGCTGTGAAGTGCATGCAGCCACTCCTGCGCTTCCGTTTCGTTCTGCGGTGCGGAGGCCGGGTCGCGGTCGAGCAGGATAGCCGCTTCGGTCGTATTCGGCGTGATGATATCCGCAATTTCGCACAACTCGCGCATACGCGTGCACATTTCGGGTGTATAGGTGGCGTAGACCTCACCGTTGTCGCCCATCACCGGGTCGATGAACGCCGTGCCGTTTTCGGATTTCAGCCGCAGTACGGCATCCCGCACGCAGTCGATCTGATCTGCCGAGCCGAGAAAGCCCGCGTACACCGACTCAAACCGTAACCCTAACCGGTCGTACTGGTCGATAACACGCGGCATAACGCCGGTCAGATCGACTGTTTCCCAGCCGGGAATGGCCATGTGCGTGGAAAAATATGCGGTCGGCAGCGGCACGCACTGGTGTCCTGCCGCCGAAATCGCTGCAATGATCGGCACAAGCGACGAACGTCCGAAACCCGACAGATCGTGCAGCGCTAAAACCTTTTTCTGCATGGATTTGCTCTCCTTCTCACTCTATGGCAACACCGTACAATTAAAGCTGCGGCGGTATTGCCCTGTCTGTATTTCAGCATACAATGAAAAACCTTTTCTGTCAACGCACCTGTCTGCCAGAATTCACATTATGTACTTAAATTTCCCGATCGGTTGTGGTATAATATAGGGTAACAAATTGGCGAAGTTGCTTTCACAAGCAGGGTATGCAATGGTTATGAAAGCAGCTTCCGGATAAAAGGAGCTTCTTCATGCTGAAAAAACGCATTCTATCCATCGTGCTGGTGCTGACCATGCTGATGGTACCGGGCGCTTACGCCGCTCAGCCCGCAAAGGACAATATGCGCGGTGTCTGGGTCGCGTCCGTACATAATATTGATTTTCCCTCCGAGCAGGGCATGACCGCCGACCAGCTCAAGGCCGAGGCCGATACCGAGCTGGACAATATTGCCGCAATGGGCCTGAACACGGTATTCCTTCAGGTTCGGCCTTCCGCCGATGCGCTGTATCCGTCCGAGCTGTTTCCGTGGAGCCGCTATGTCAGCGGCACGGCCGGTCAGGCGCCGGACGGCAGCTTTGACGCCCTCGGCTACTGGGTAACCGCAGCGCATGAGCGCGGTCTGCAGCTGCACGCATGGATCAATCCGTACCGCATTACGATTGACGGCGAGGACGAATGGAATGCAATCCCGGATTCCAGTCCGGCCAAGCAGCATCCGGAGTGGGTTGTCAAATACAACGACAACTACTACTTCGATCCCGGTATTCCGGCGGTGCAGCAGCTTGTCGTAGACGGTGCGGCTGAGATCGTCAAGAATTACGATGTGGACGGCATTCATCTGGATGATTATTTCTATCCGGGTACGGATTTTGCCGATGAGGCGACTTATGAGCGCTACGGTCAGGATTTCAGCAAGATCGGCGACTGGAGACGCGACAACGTCAACACACTCATCGCTGCTCTGGATGAGACACTGCATACGCTGGATAAGAACCTCTCGTTCGGTGTCAGTCCCGCCGGTATCTGGGAAAACAAGAGCGCAAACTCCAAGGGCAGCAACACGCAGGGGCAGTCCTCATACAGCGAGCTGTACTGCGATTCCCTGCAGTGGATCAACGCCGGCACAGTAGACTATATCTGTCCGCAGCTGTACTGGTCGATCGGCTTTGAGCCTGCTGACTTCCAGACGCTCGTCAAGTGGTGGCAGAAGGCGGTTTCCACCAGCGATGTGGCGCTGTACATCGGCATCGGCGCATACCGCTCGGCGGAAGCGCAGCCCGGTGATACCTGGTACGGCACGGATGAAATCGAGCGTCAGCTTACTCTGCTCGATGACAGCATAGATATTCAGGGCGAGGTATTTTTCAGCTATGCCTCCCTTGAGTCCATCGACGGCTGTCCGGCCTTCCTGACCGCGCACTACGCGGAGGATAAGCCGGTCACCAAGCCGGATGCCGACAATTCCGGCACCATCACCCAGGAGGAAGCACAGCAGCAGGCTACCCTGCTGGATATGCTTTCCCGCTTTATCGTTTCCCTGTTCCGCTAACCGCACATTTTTTCGGAGGTGCATTCCCATGGTCGATCTACTCACCCGTGAATATGAGGTGAATTACAGCCACATTGACAACCGCAGCATTGCCAGGCCGTCCTTCCTGTGGAATATCATGCAGGACGCGGCGACCGTCCACGCAGAAGCGCTGCACATCGGTCCGCTCGATCTGCGGATCGTGTGGGTGCTCTCGCGCATGAAAGCGCGGCTGACGCGTCCGCTGCTGCCGTATGAGCGGCTGCGGTGCGAAACGTGGTGTCCGGGCATCAAGGGTGCAAGCTGGTACCGCAGTTTCTCGTTCTTTGTGGATAACAAGCCGGTCGGCGACGCACAGTCCATGTGGGTAACGCTCGACCCGGAGACTCACCGCATTGTGCGTCCGAGCGCATTTCCCGAAGCCGAGCAGTATCTGCACACCTCCCGCGGAGAGCTGTTTGCGCCGCTGCCCAAGCTGTCGTGCGACAATGTGCGCCTGCATCATGTTCACGAGGTCCGTTATTCGGATCTGGATGTCAACAATCATGTCAACAACGTGCGTGCGGTCGAGCTGATCTCGGATGCGCTCGATCTGCACAGGCAGCCGGGGTTTGTCTCCGAACTGCAGGTCAACTACACCGCCGAAACCGCCTGCGGCGAATCGCTTTCGCTGCTGACCGGCACGGCGGGCAGCGCACGTTACATTCGCGGTGAAGCCGATGGCAAAACCCGCTTCGAGGCGCTTGCCACGCTTTCGCCGCTGCCCGACCCGAAGGAGGGATTGGTATGACGCAAGCGATCGAGCAGGCTGTATGCGACATTTTGGGCGCGTGCCAGCCGGTCAAAATCATCCTGTATGCGGAAAAGCGTACGATGGCAACCGACAAGCTCAAGGCGTTCAGCCTTTGCGTTATCGTGCCGGAGAGCGCCAACTGCCGCACATTGCGCACACACCTGCACCTGGCGATCACGGTTTCCGTACCCGTCAGTCTGAGCGTTTACACCACCGAGGAATGGGCGGAGCTTTGCACGGACAGTACCTCGTATGCCGCATGGATCGCCCGGAAAGGCAAGGTGATTTATGACCAGACGGCGTAAAGGTGCATCCGACAGCTGTTTTTACTACAAATGGCTGGACAAGGCGCTGTGCGACCTGCAGGCCGCACGTCTGCTGCTGACCTACGGCGGCGATCATTACAACATCGCGTTCCACTGCCAGCAGGCGATTGAAAAGGCGCTGAAAGGCTATCTGCTGTTCCGCACCGGACGGCATTTTGACGGACACAACCTGACGTACCTGTGCCGTCAGGCGATCCAGCTGGACTCGAAGGCGTTCTCCGAATATCTGGACGAGAGCGCGGCGCTCAATGATTTATATATTGAGACGCGGTATCCAACCGACCTGCCGTTTGAGATTGATGAGTTGGAGGTCCGCCGGTATCTGGATATGGCAGAGCGGATGTTTGCCGCGATTCGGCAGCAGCTGTATGAGGGCGGGAGACCGCATGAGATTGTGCAGCGCAGATAATTTTTATTTGCGCTGTTTGCCTAACGAATTAGGAATAGGTGCTAACCCTTAGCTGGGGTTCCAAAAGGATAGACACCAAGGTTTCTATCCTCTTGGGACTCCAGTTTCCTTTTGTTTGTTAGTCTGGCGCATACCAGAGACCGGCGACCGCTTCGAAAAGGGGAACGGCAGTCGGGTTACTCTTGCGTTTGTTTCGTAAAATATTCGCAGTTCACAGATACCTTACTGCTACACATATCGGCTACTCTCCGCAGGCGCGACACAGGGTGAATTGCCCGAAGGTCAAGAGAAGGTCCTCTGTGGGATACCCGCACCGCACAACTCGTTCGTCTGTAGGGACTGCAGACGGCACCTACGAATTACAATTATTAACCAATTTTACCGTAGGGTGCGGCAAGGTGAATTGCCCGAAGGGCAAGAGAAGGTGCCCTGGGGTGCGACCTCGGCGCACCGTTTGTCAATCATCTGCGCATTGCCTAACCGTAGGGGCGGCCAATGGCCGCCCACGCAACGCCCAATCATTACAAAACTCCTATCTCCTCACTCCTGACTCTTGCCTTGCATAATCTCTCCCATCTTGACACTTGCATACTCCGTCAACTTTTGCTATCATATAAGGATGTAAGGAGTGACTAACCATGAACGCTGCGGAACGACGCACTAAAATCACCCACCTGCTTGCACAGGCGAACGGGCCGTTATCGGCGACCGCGCTGGCCGCGCAATGCGGTGTCAGCCGCCAGATTATTGTAGGCGATGTTGCGCTGCTGCGTGCAGGCGGATTGGCCGTGCTCGCTACGCCGCGCGGATATATTCTGGAGAACACCTCGGCGCCGACCTGTGCGGAGCGGCACATTGTCAGCCACCACGACAACAGCCGCATGCTTGAGGAGTTGTACACGGTCGTCGATCTCGGCGGAGCCGTGATTGATGTGACGGTCGAGCACGCTGTATACGGCCAAATCTGTGCACCGCTGCACATTTTCTCGCGGTATGACGCCGACGCGTTTAACGAGAAGATTCAGCAGTCCGGCTCCCGGCCGCTGTCCAACCTGACCGGCGGCATCCACCTGCACACCATCCGCGCCACGGATGAGAAAACGCTCGAACGCGTAATTCAGGGACTCAAGGACAAAGGCTTTCTGCTTCTCGAGGATAACTAAAAACCACCCGAACGACAGATTTCGTTCGGGTGGTTCAGTCTATCAATAAAGTCCGTTTTCGCGATGCTGACGCTGCCGCACGGCAGCGCGCATGAAATAGAATTTGCTGTGCAAATTCGTAAAAAGCCGGAGCATGTATCTGGCTTTTTACACTTCTGGAGGAAAAAAGTTTCGACCATCGGAAGGAACTTTCGTACGACTTTGGAACGGCCTACGGTCCGTTCCTGCTTGTCGGCGAAACTGTAGTTTCGCGACAGCCTCAACCACCCGAACGATAAATTTCGTTCGGGTGGTTTTCTTTTACTCGTTATCTGCCTGCTGTTCCTTATACATGGCGATCTGCTCCGCGTCCCAGACCTCCAGATCATGCACACCGGCTCGTCCTTCAACGTGGTGGCGGAATTCATGCCGCAGGACTTTTCGCATTTCTTCGGTCAGCTCATCCTCATCCATATGGCGGTACGCCCGCTTGAACGAGCCGTAGTACATTACAATATATTTGCCCATCGCCGGATCAATGCGGTACTGCCCCATCACATACAGGGTGCCGTTGCGGTCCTCCGGGTGCAGAAGATAGCCGGGTTCCACGACGATACCACCGTTCAGTTCCTCGTAAAACGACTGCGGAATCTCCTCCGCGAGATCGGATAATATTTCTTCAAATCGGTCGATCGAGATCATGCCTGTCTTCCTTTCTGACCTTACTGCTTGTCTGCCCTTACTATAGCACAACCTGTTTTTACAGGCAACCAAACTTTTTGTGAACAAGCTGTCTTGACAGGTGTTGTTTTATGTTGTATACTTCTATCTGTTCACAACTCAAATATTGGAAAGGACCTGTTCCCATGGTTAAGAGTAAAAGTTTGTATCATTTGGCGCTGGCCGGCGTACTGTGTGCGATCGGCATCATCATCCCGATTTTTTCTCCTGTAAAGATTCGACTTGACCCGATGAGCTTCACGCTGGCAAGCCACGTTGCTATTTTTCTGGCGATGTTCATTTCTCCGGCTGTTGGCGTGGCCGTTTCAGTCGGCACGACGCTTGGCTTTCTGGTCGGCGGCTTCACCATGCCGGTCGTCCTGCGTGCGCTGACCCACGTTGTCTGGGTTGCGCTCGGTGCATACTATCTGCAGAAGCACCCGGAGCTGATCGACTTCCGTCAGCAGGTTGAAAACCGCAACGCAAAGCTGTTTGGTCTTGGTGCGGTACTCAGCATCATCCACGCGGCACTGGAAACCCTAGTCTGCGTACCGGTTTACTTCGGTCAGGGCCTGTCCGGCGCGGAAACCGTTCGCATTCTGCTCGGTCTGGTGCTGCTCGGCTCGTTCATTCATTCGATGATCGACTATGCGCTGTCTCTGCTGATCTGGCGTCCGGTCAGCGGCACGATGCGCACTAGCAGAGTTTCGTAAACTGCAAAAACACCCGTCAATGACGGGTGTTTTTCTTTTCTTATTTCACCTCGCAGCCGCCCCATTCTACCACGGTGAAGCCGTCTCTTGCGAACGGCGTGAACGTCTGCGGCTCGATGGTCTGCAGCTTGCTCAACGGCTTCCACGCCATGAATACGCGGAGCACACTGTCCGGTTCCGGGTCGATATCCAGCTTTGCGGTGTCGGTGTAGCGCTCGGACTGGAACGAGATGAGATTGTACGGGTTTTCCTGCATTTTCGGCATCCAGTACACGATAAATTCGTTGTACTCGCGCGGTGTCAAGCCGATCTCGGCCAGTTTTTCGCGGAGGAAATCCGCTGTGTCCGCTCCTGCTACGCAGAAGCCCTTGGAGAAGTCGTAGTCGGTGTTGTTCTCGCCCTCCCAGAACAGGTAGGAGTATTCGTCGCCGTTCTCATCGTACAGCGTGCCGTCCGGCTCGGCGGTGACAGTCCAGCCGTCCTCATACGCCGGATACGTCGCGGTGAGCGTGCCCGCATAATCCAGCGATACGGAAACCGTCGTTTCCTGCTCGGGATAGAGGTAGATGACGGGTTTGGCATCGCCCTGTTCCTGTTGACCGCAGGCAGTCAAGCTCAGTGCCAGCATGGCTGTGAGCGTTCCCGCAAACAATCGTTTCATGCCGTTCCCTCCTTACTTCACCTCGCAGCCGCCCCATTCAACGACAGTGAAGCCGTCTCTCGCAAACGGCGTGAACGTCTGCGGCTCGATGGTCTGCAGCTTGCTCAACGGCTTCCACGCCATGAATACGCGGAGCACACTGTCCGGTTCCGGGTCGATATCCAGCTTTGCGGTGTCGGTGTAGCGTTCCGACTGGAACGAGATGAGATTGTACGGGTTATCCTGCATTTTCGGCAGCCAGTACACGATAAATTCGTTGTACTCGCGCGGTGTCAAGCCGATCTCGGCCAGTTTTTCGCGGAGAAAATCCGCCGTGTCCGCTCCGGCGACGCAAAAGCCTGTGGAGAAGTCGTAGTCGGTGTTGTTCTCGCCCTCCCAGAACAGGTAGGAGTATTCGTTTCCGTTCTCATCGTACAGCGTGCCGTCCGGCTCGGCGGTAACGCGCCAGCCGTTCTCGTAGTCCGGATAGGTCGCGGTGAGCGTGCCCGCGTAGTCCAGCGACACGGAAACTGTCGTTTCCTGCTCAGGGTAGAGGTAGATGACGGGTTTGGCACTGCACTCCTCCTGCTGTCCGCAGGCGGTCAATCCGAGTGCAAACGCCGCTGCGAGTGTCCCTGCAAGCAATTTTTTCATAGCGATTCCTCCTTTGTTCGGTTAGACGAAATCGGGGCGGTTTGGTTCCCTGTTCTGCGGAAATTTACGGTCGTACCCACTCACCGGTCAGCGCATTCTTCTGCAGAACCAGCTGGAAGCCGTCGGCATCATTAAAATAAACCGCCTTATCCGTATCCTCAATCGGCAGGACAACGGTGTATCCCGCACTCATCGTGTTTGCACTGCCGAATGTGTTGTAAAACGTGAGATAATGTTCGCCGTTCTTCGGCTCGTCCTTATAATCCCGGATATCCTCAATCGGCGGAAAGACAGCTGCATGGAGTGTCAGCGTTTTCCCATCCTCGGAAACCGTATAATCGCGCAGTGTGACATTCTGCTGCTCGGTCAATCCCGATCCCACACGAAATAGCAGAAACGGCACAAAAACCGCTGCGAATACAGCAATAATTCTTCGTATTTTCATCGTTTTTCTCCTATCCTTTTATCTGTAAAAATGCGAAAGGCCGTCCGCAAGGGACGACCTTTCCGCACTCTCTCTTTTCTCTTTTCCCTATACAGCAGTTACTTCTTCAGGCGATTGATGTACTCCAGAATAATATCGGTGGAATATTCAACGCCCAGACGGCCTGCGTTAATGCAGAGGTCGTAATGGTCGCACTTGCCCCATACCTTGCCGGTATAGTAATTGTAATAGGTAGAACGCTGCTTATCCATCTTCTCGAGAGCAGCCTCGGGCGTCTTGCCCTCGATGACGTAATCACCGCAGGTCTGAACACGCTTTACACGGTCCTCAATCGAGCCATGGATGAAGAAATCGAACTTATTCGGGAAGTCACGCAGTACATGGTCTGCACAGCGGCCAACGATAACACACGAGGAATCCTCTGCCATCTCGCGGATGATATTGGACTGAGCCAGATACAGCTGATCGGTCAGGCTCATGCCGTTCAGACCAACCGAACCGAACATCGTCAGCGAGTACAGGAAGCTGTTGGTGGCACGCTTGTCGAGCTGCTCAAACAGTTTTTCGTCAAATCCGGTCTTTTTAGCCGCACGGGTAATAAGTTCCCGGTCATAGAACGGAACGCCCAGACGGAGCGCCAGCTTCTGACCGATCTCACGACCACCGGTACCATATTCACGACCAATAGTAATAATCAAGTTGTTATTCATAACGCACCCTCCTTACCAACCGGAATTATACAAATTGTACAATTCTCTATATCTGTAGTATGAACCATTTATGCGTTTTTGTCAAGTAGGATTCAAAAATTTTTTCATTCTGTAAATTTGATTGGTTTTCGCTTCAAAGCGAACGCGCCTTGCCTGCCCGGCAGGGGCGCAAGGTGAATTGCCCGAAGGGCAAGAGAAGGTACCCTGGGGTACAACTCGGCACACCGTATCTATTTTGGCAAAAGAAAACCCGCTCGAAAGCGGGTTTTCTCGTTATCTCTTTACTTATTCTTGATCAGCATCGGTCCGACTTCATTGATATTGCCGGCGCCCATGGTGAGCACCAGATCATTCGGGCCTGCCTCCTTACGGAGATAATCTGCAATCTCGTCAAAGCTGTCAAACGATACCGCGCCCGGCACCTCCCTGGCGATATCCGAGGAATAAATGCCGATGGTATTCTTCTCGCGGGCGGCATAGATCGGAGCAAGAACCGCCTGATCGCACATCCTGAGCGCCTCCACGAACTCGTGGAACAGCGCCTTAGTGCGGGTATATGTGTGCGGCTGGAACGCGCACAGGATACGGTCGAAGTGCATTTCCTTTGCGGTGTTCAGCGTGGCCTTCATCTCGCTCGGATGATGTGCGTAATCGTCCACGACGGTTGCGCCGTTCGGCATTTTGCCGACCAGCTGGAAACGGCGGGACGAACCGGTGAACTTGTTCAGACCGCGCTCGGCAGCGTCACCCGGCACACCGAGGAACTCGGCAGCGGCACAGCACGCCAGTGCATTCAGCATGTTATGGCGGCCCGGAACGGACAGCGCCACCTTAGCGTACTTCTTCCCCTCTACCATAACGGTAAAGCGGTAGTAGCCGTTCTCATCGCGCACGTCGGTCGGGTAAACGTCCGAGGTTGCGCTCGTGCCGAAGGTACGAACCTTGCGGTTGATGCCTGCCACACTGCGCATTGCATGCGGGTCATCGCCGTTGACGACAACAAGGCCGTTCATCGGGGTCAGCTCGGCAAACTCGTGGAACGAGTGGATGATATCGTTGATATCCTTGAAGAAGTCGAGATGATCCTCCTCTACATTGAGGATAACCGCAACGGTCGGTGCAAAGCGCAGGAACGAGTTGCAGTATTCGCAGCTTTCAGCCACAAAACAGCCCTTGCCGCCGATACGGAGCGTACCGCCGATAGCAGGCAGGTTGCTGCCGACCATAACGGTCGGGTCCATCTGCGCTTCCATGGTCATGAGCGTCATCATCGAGGTGGAAGTTGTCTTGCCGTGCGTGCCTGCCAGACAAACCACGTTGTCATAATCGCGCATGAGGTGTCCCCATGCCTCGGCACGCTCCATGACCGGAATGCCCAGCTCATGGGCGCGGACGATCTCCGGATTGTCATCATGCACGGCAGCGGTACGCACGATGAGCGACGCACCCTCGACGTTCTCCGGCTTGTGCTCGTAGGTAATCTTTGCACCCAGAGCCTCCAGCCGTGCGGTAACATCCGTACGCAGACGGTCGGAGCCGGAAATCGGCACACCGCGGCTGAGCAGCAGCTCGCCAAGCGAATTCATGGATACGCCGCCGATGCCGATCAGGTGGATGCGTTCCTTATTTTCAATGTAGGGCTTAATAGACAGAGCCATTTCCCTAAGCCTCCTGTATTTTTGTTTATCAGATTTATTATAGTACAAAATCGCCCGGAATAAAATAGCTAACCGAGAAAAACTCCTGCCGGACCTGAAAAAAAGGAATATATGATACCGGAAATACCGCTGCATATCGCTTATCCGCATACATTTAACTAAAGTGTAGTTTGATTTTTTCACATGTTTACGATAAAATATCCTTAGGCGTGCTGTCCGGTCCGGTCAGCACAAACGCCGCAATATAAGGAGAGGCATTGTATGAGAGTACTGATTTTATCCGTCACCGCCGGATTCGGCCACCATGCCACCGCAAAGGCCATCGGCGATATGCTGGAATCCAAGGGCGCGGAAGTTCACACACTGGATGTTTACGCCTATATCAGCAACCTGATCAAAACCACCATCGACAAGGGCTATCTGTTCTCCTCCAAACACATGCAGACGCTGTACCGTCTGGTCTACCAACTGGCCGAGAACAACGGCGCAAGCTATTTTAACTCTGCGCCGAGCATTATCAATATCATCAACGCACTCGGTGCGTCCAAGTTTGCCAAGGTCATTGCGAACCATGTGCCCGATGTTATCATCTGTACGCACGTTTTTGCGGCGCAGATGGTCGATGAACTGAAAAAACGCAAAAAACTCGCCGATATCGAGACCATCGGCATTGTTACCGACTACACGCTCCACCCATACTGGGAGGATGTGCCGCGCGTGCAGTACATCGTCACTGCGAGTGAACTGCTCACCTACCGCTGTGTGCAGCGCGGCATTCCGGAGGACCGCATCCTGCCGTTCGGCATTCCAGTGCACCCGAAATTCAACGAAAAGCTGTCCCGCGAGGACGCGGCGGCACAGCTCGGTATTGACCCGAATAGGAAAACCATCCTGCTGATGGGCGGCAGCATGGGCCACGCCGACCATGTGAAGAACATCGAAAGCCTGTCGCAGATCGGTACGCCGTTCCAGTTTCTTGTGGTATGCGGCAACAACAAAAAAATGCTCTACCATGTAGAGCAGTTTGCCGCGCATTATCAGGGCAGCTGCAAGATCTATCCCTACGGCTTTGTACACAACGTAGAGGTGATGATGAGCGCGTCCGACTGCATTGTATCCAAGCCGGGCGGTCTTACCGTGTCCGAGGCTTTGGCGAAAAACCTGCCGATGCTGCTGTTCGATCCGATTCCGGGGCACGAGGAGCGAAATGTTGATTTTCTGGTCAACAACGGCATGGCGGCGCTCATTACCAAGCACTTTCCGATCGACGAGGCGGTGTACGAGCTGTTCTGCAATCCGGTGCGGCTGGAGACCGTGCGGAGAACCATGAGCGAGATCGCCCATCCGGATGCCACCGAACGGCTGGCTGAATTTGTCCTGCGTAAACGATAATACAGTGAAAGGGAGTACCCGCCTGCGGGTACTCCCTGAGGCTGTCGAAAAACTCCGTTTTTCGAGCAGCCTCTCGATTGAAACCACACTTTCAATCGAATCTTGACGAAAAGCCGCGCCCTGCGGGCACAATTTTTCGTCCCTTGTATAATTCCCGAGGTACACGCCCCCGGGAATTATGAATTTGCTGTGCAAATTCTATTTTATGCGTGCTGCCGCACGAAAAGTAAAAACGATAGATTGACTTTATCGACAGACTGAGGGAGTACCCGCCTGCGGGTACTCCCTTTCGTGCCGTTAAATTCCTACTGATTTACTCAGTTCTGCGCTGCATCTGACTGTGGCACCAGCGGTGTCAGCGGTGTCAGCAGCTTAGTGATCAGGCAGACCATCTCGGTCTTCGGGATGGGCTGCGACTCAGTGATCCACTTTTCGGTCATGCCGATGACGCCGGTCGCAAGGAAGCGTGCAGCATACGCATCCTCGACACTGCGGTACGGCAGCAGCTCCATGCGGCATTCCTCGATAACGCCGATCATCTTTTTGCCGAAACCATCCGGTGCATTGACCTTGATGAGTGCGGTGACGATCTCACGATTCTCCTCCAGATAATCCATCAGACGGCTGAGCACCAGCTTGAGCGTTACCGTCTCGCTCGGGCGGATGGCTGCGATCATCCCGCGGAAATCCTCGATCATCCCTGTCTCGATCTTATCGCGCAGGTCATACACGTCCCGATAATGCGCATAAAATGTGCCGCGGTTGATATCCGCTTCGCGCACTACGTCGGTCACGGTGATGCTCTGGAAGTCCTTCTGCTGCATCAGCCGCGTCAGTGCCTGCCGCAGCAGCTTTTTCGTTCGTCGGATGCGCTTATCCTCCACTTCTGCCATGGTATTTCACTCCATTCATATTGCTTTTTCCGTTCCATTTCCGTAATTCGCATTTTAACGAACATATACAATATTTTTGTGCGTTATCATTCACTCTTATCATATTTGATTATTGCGTTCGTTATCCTTATGTACTATACTATAACACGAAAAGAAATCCTACACAATATCTATTTCTGAGAAAGATGGTGTTTTCTTTGTGAAACTTAAAGGACATAGCCCTGTTGACCTGATCATTAACAATCGAAAACTGATTGAAAAGATCTATATCGTACTGATCATCTTCAGTTTAATCTGTGTGCCGATGGTTGGGATCAACTACGATTTAACAAAATACCTGCCGGATTCGTCTCCGTCCGCACAGGCGCTGGACATCATGGAGGACGAATTTACCTATCCCGGCATGGGACGCGTCATGCTCGAGGATGTGACGCTGTACGAAGCCAAAAACATAAAAGACCGTATCGCGGACGTTGACGGTGTGGACATGGTCATGTGGTGCGATATGGCCACCAATATCTACGGCTCGAGCGAATTCATCAACTACGACAATATCGACGACTACTACAAGGATAACACCGCCTACATGGATGTTATCTTCACCGACAAGGACTCGTCCAACCAGACCCACAAGGCGGTGCATGAGATTGAAAACATCGTCGGTGACAGAGGTTTGGTAGCAGGCTCCGCTGTATCGGATACCAACCTCGGCCCAACCATTAACAAAGAGGTCGCCCGTGTTATGGCACTGGCCGTTGTCATTATTTACATCATTCTGACAATCACGACCACCTCGTGGTTTGAGCCGGTGCTGTTCCTGTCCGTGCTCGGCATTGCAATCCTCATCAACATGGGCACGAACATCATCTTCGGCGAGATTTCGTTCCTGTCCAACGCCGTTGGTGCGGTGCTGCAGCTGGCCTGCTCGATGGACTACTCCATCTTCCTGCTGCACGCCTTCACGCAGGAGCGCGCAACCGGTGCAGAACCCGAACAGGCGATGGCGAACGCCTGGCGAACCGCCTTTTCATCCATCGGCGCTTCCGGCATGACGACCATCGTCGGCTTTGCCGCCATGGCACTGATGAACTTCGGCATCGGCCCGGATATGGGCTTCGTATTGGCCAAGGGCATCGCGCTCAGCCTGCTGACCGTGCTGCTGCTCATGCCGGCGCTTATCCTGCGTTCGCAGAACATCATTGCCAAGACGCAGCACCGTCCGTTTATCCCCAAACAGGGCCGCGGCATCGGTGAATTTGCGTACAAAATCCGTCATATCGTATTTCTTGTGGTTGTTATCATCATCATTCCGTGCTATATTGCACAGGGTATGGCGAATTTCTCTTACGGCAACGAGGCCGTTGCAAACTCACCCGGTACACCGGTTTACGAGGCCGAGCAGCAGATGAATGCCAAGTTCGGCAAGAGCAACATGATGATCGCGCTTGTCCCGCCCGACAGCAACATCACCGAGAAAAAGATGACCGAGGAGATCAACGACCTGTCCTACGTCAAGTACGCGCTCAGCCTGTCATCCGTTCTGCCGGAAGGCATTCCCGAGGATTTCCTGCCGGAGAACATCACCAGCCTGATGCACTCGAAAAACTGGGCACGCGTGATCATCAACGTGCGTTCCGCCGGTGAAAGTGACGATGCCTTCAAATTCTCGGACAACATCCGTGCGATCATTGACAAGTATTACCCGAACGAAACGACCTACCTTGTCGGCGTAACGCCGTCCACGCAGGATATTAAGGACATTATTGTACCAGACTACAACCGCGTCAACATCGTTTCCCTGCTGGGTGTAGCACTCGTTATCGCGATCACCTACAAGGCACTGATCCTGCCGATCGTCGTACTCATCCCGATCGAGTGCGCGATCTTCATCAACACCGCTCTGCCGTACATTTACGGTCAGCGAACCATGTACCTTGGCTTTATCATCGTCGGCTGTATCCAGCTGGGCGCGACGGTTGACTATTCAATATTGATGACCGGCAACTATCTGGATGCCCGCTCACAAGGGGATAAAAAGGAAGCCGCAATACGGGCGGTATCGGTCAGCGCCGAATCGGTTATGACCTCCGGTCTGATCGTTATGACAGTTGCCTACGGCCTGTACTTCATGACCTCGGTCGAAGCGATTTCCGGTCTGGGTCAGCTGATCGGCCGCGGTGCACTGATTTCGGTTATTCTGGTCCTGTTCTTCCTGCCGATGTGCCTGATGCTGTTCGACCGCTGGATCGTCAAGTCGGATTACGCAGAAAAGAAGCACGCCAAGATGAACAAGATCCGCGCGACAAAGATCAAGCTGCCGATCCTGAGCGAGCTGCACCAGCAGCGCGTCAACCTACAGAACCAGATCCGCGAGAACCGCAAGGCGCGCAACAAGGAGCTGCACCTCAAGCTCAAGAACCTGATGAACGGCGATGGCTTCAAGCTGCCGCAGAACTACACACCGCCGACGCAGGAGCCGTCCAAACAGCAGCAGACCGAAGAATCTGCACACAAGCGCATGATCGGCAAAAAGCTGCGTATGCGCATCCATAACCGCATTGAGATGCGGAAGGAACAGCTTGAGCATCTGGCCCAGCGCCTCGGCAGCGACAAAAACAAGCCGAACAACAGCCAGAATGACAACCAGAACGATAATACGGAGGAGAACGACCATGAAAACAGATAAGCTGCGCCGACTGACCGCAGCCTCGCTTGTTCTTGCGTTCACACTGCCGCAGGCGGCACAGGCCGCCGCGCCCACGGTAGAAACCGACGAATCGGTATATATCAACATGGATTACTACGGTGCGCCGACCAATACGCGCATCGTAAAGGGTGTCAGCCTGAACGGCCACACCGAGTTCACCGATTTCGGCAGCTACGCAGATGTGTACAACATGAGTACCTACGACGAGCCGGTCATCAAGGACAATTCGGTGTACTGGAAGCTGTCCGACACCAGCAAGCAGCGCTTCTACTATGAGTGCATCCCGACCGACAAGGTCAACATCCAGATGCCGTGGAACTTTGATGTTTCCTACAAGCTGAACGGCGTTTCGGTCAAGGCGGAGGACTGTGCAGGCGCAAACGGTCTGGTGGAGATCACCATTCACGCAGTACCGAACAGCTACGCAAGCGACTACTACAAAAACAATATGATGCTCGTCTGCGGCACCGGTATCGACATGAGCAAGGCGCTTTCCATTGATGCACCGGGTGCACAGGTTCAGTCCGTGGGAACCTACAAGCTGGTCGTATTCATGGGTATGCCGGGCGAGGAAAGCACGTTCACCGTGCGTATCGGCTCGGATAACTTTGAGAACATGGGTATGTTCATGTTTATGACGCCGGCTACCCTGTCCTCGCTGGATATCATCTCCGACCTGAAGGACGTCAAGGACCGCCTGAGCGATTCCGGTGACAGCCTGTACTCCGGCATGAGCAGCATGCTCAACACCATGCAGTCCATGCAGAACGGCATGGGTACGATGTCGAGCGGTATTTCGGGCATCAATGCCGTGCGCCAGCAGCTGATCAAGGACCGCGGCACGATTGATCCCAAAACGGATGCCGCGCTGACCGCTCTGGAAAAGCTGACCGGCGAAAGCGATTCGCTGATCCCGGAACTGAATAACACCAAGGACACGCTCGTTAAGCTGAACGCGACCACGAACAGCATTCTCGATACGCTCGAGGAGTCCGGTGCAGATATCACCGAGTACCAGACGCTGCTGCAGAATGTCCGTACCTCGCTGAATAATCTCGAGGATCTCATGGATGATCTGGATGACAAGACCGGTTCGGAGTGGCTGTATATCAGTGAGCTGCAGAGTGATCTTTCCAATATGAAGAAGGATCTGAAGAATATTCAGGACGATATGAAGGAGCTAAGCAGCCGGATCAAAGACCTGAACGATATGAACAACGCGATCAACGGCGCGATGACCTCGGTTCTTGACAAACTTTATGACAACGGCAACGGCGTTATCTCGGCTGAGATGTACAAGAGCATGGCGCAGCTGCTCAGCACGCTGTCCTCGCGCTGCAAGGCGCTGACCGACACACTGGAAGGTGCAGCCTCCAATCTGTCAACTACTGCAAAATCACTCTCCGGCCTGCTGGGCACTACGGACTCCATTCTGGACAATCTCGACGATATCTGCGATGTGCTGGACGATTACAAGGGTCTCGGTCAGGACTTCACCGCCGAGGGCAAAAAGCTGACCGAGCTCGCCAATACCACGCTTGGCCGCGTCAACCAGCAGCTGACCGAGATTCCGGCACTGACCGAGTCGCTCAACCAGCTGACCTCGATCACCTCGTCCTCCATCGATAAGGGCACCGAGCTGATCGGCACCACCACCAAAACGCTCACCGCGTCCTACCAGCTGCTCGACACGGTCAACAGCACACTGCGTTCGGTTCGCAGCGACGCGGATGCCAGCACACAGACCACGCTCGACGGCCTGCTCGATGTGCTCGATAAAGCTTCCCGCTCGAACAGCTCGAATAAGCTGCAGAACGCGACCGATGATATTCATAATGCCATCGACGACGCTAAGACCGACCTTGAGGACGATACTAACATCCTCAATATCGACTCCTCGGCCGACCTGCAGTCTGTCACAAGCAGTATGAACCCGACACCGAGCAGTCTGCAGTTCATCCTGCGCACGCAGGAGATTTCGACCGACGATGACGATGATGCTATCACCTCGGATCAGGATGCTGCCGACGAAGGCGTTCTCGCGCGTATCGTGAATATCTTCAAGAAGCTCGCAAGCGCGATTTACGGCGTATTTGCTTCGGAAGAGTAACCGCATATAGACCAAAAGGACAGGAAAATTTCCTGTCCTTTTTCTTATCCACATGTTGGGGATAATTGCGTAACCGTATGGTGTGAAACCGTTTGTCAAATCCATTGATATCATCGACATCGATTGGTGCAATTCAAGTAGAAACAGCGGGGTGAGGTCCCCCCGCCGTTCCACAGAGAATCACACGATAACAAAGCAAAATTCGCATAAAAAAACGGTTCCGTCTCCGGAACCGTTTTTCCTATCCATTTATCATGCGCGAATCTTCTCGCCCATCTCCGCGCTTGCGTGACTGAGCACCGGAAGCAGCACCGCACCAACGATAATGCCCGCAATGCCCTGCACGATATTCATCGGCACGCCGAGAACAACCGCGGCTGCCGCAGCGCCCATGCTGCTGCCCATCACGACTTCCATGCCGACCTCATACACAAAGTAGCCCAGAACCATAATGATCTCTGCCGGAATGCCGCACAGAACCACACGGGTAATCGTATTCATGCCCTTGCCTGCCATGCGGTGATACAGCCAGCCGCCGAGCAGAGCGGTCAGCGCCTTGATGGCAAACGTACCGGGCACCCATGCCATGTAGCCGCCGATAAGATCTGCCATCATCGAGCCGATACCGGCTGCCAGTGCGCCCAGACCGGGACCGAGCAGAATGCCGCAGATCAGCACCATGCCGTCACCGAGGTGAATGTAACCCTGTGTCGGTGTCGGAATGCGGATGATCATCGTAGCAACTGCCGTCAGTGCCGCCAGCAGTGCTGCCAGCACAAGCTTTCTGATGTTTTTTCCTGTCATATCGCATACCCTCTTTTCCAGTAATTCTGTCTGTAAGCCTATTGTATGCGATATTGTGGCTTTAGGAAAGTGTCAGTTCACGCAAGTTTCACAAGGTCAGTTTCAGGCATTCGCCTTGAAATTATTGATGTAGTAATCGCCGTTTTCGTCGTCCATCACAACGCAGACCAGCTTGCCCTTGGAGACAACCTTGGCCTCATCAACGCCTACGCAGATCCACTTGCGCGGGTCAACCGTGGTCTTGAGCTTAGCCGCCGCGTCTGCCGCCTGCTTTTCATCCGCAAAGCGCAGAACAATGATGGAATGTGCCTGCGAGGTAATCATAGACTCGGAGGCCACGCCTGCTTCAAACTTGATGTCATCCGTACCAAGGTACCAGAACAGGCCGCGGCTCATGCCGTCTTCACCCATGCCGTTGTAGAGTGCCTCCTCGTCAACGCCCATGCCGCCGAACGGACGCGCACCGTAAATCTTGCTCACCAGTGCGGAAAGCTTCTCGTCCACCTTGGCGGTCTCCGGCTGCTCCGGCTCGGTCACCTCCGGCTTTTTATAGCCCCAGACAGCCTCGCCGTACTTCTTCATGAACAGGTCGTAATTCTCGTTGTAGCGCTTCTTATACACGCTTTCAATCTGCGGATCGAAGGTGTAAGCCGTACCGTCGATGGTAATCTCGGTCCACGCGTGAACCGACTCACTGCCCTTGGGCGAAACACCGGTGCCCGGAATCGCCTGTGCGTCAAAGCCGACCTGACGGGCGAGGTAAGTAAAGCCTGCCGCCCACGAGTAGCAGTTGCCCTTGTGGGTCTTAAGCATATCGGTCGCAGAGGTCAGCGCCCAGTCGCTCTTCGAAGTGTCAGCCGCGCCGATGCCGAGATAGCCGAACATATTCTTCGCGTAATCATACACCGCACGCAGCTTCTGCTGCTGGGTCATGCTGTCCTTGACAACACTCTTTACTGCCGAAGCCAGCAGCGCGTCCAGTTCGGTCGAGCCGGTGATGTAGTAGCCATTGTGGTCAAGCTCGAGCGAGCCGATGAACTTGCCATGGTCAAACTGCTTGTCCTCGTTGACATGGAACAGCTTGCCGCCAATATTATGCCATCCCGGCGTCAAATCGGTAGTCTCCTTATCGAACGAAGTCCACTTTTCGGAGCCGCTCGACTTGTCAAACTTATGGTCGGTGGTTGCCTCAAGCATATCCCAGTATGCCCAGTGCGTGTTCGGCACGTCCGGCATAATACGGATGCCCTCACTCGTATTGATCGTAAACTCGTCCGCCTGACGGCCGAGCACACGGTTGAGGATAGTCACGGTCTCCGCACGGGTAATCGGCGCATTCGGGCGGAAATTCGTGCCTGCCGAAATCCAGCCCTGTGCCAGAGCGGTCTGCACCGCGTTGTACGCCCAGTTGGTCTTGGGTACATCAGCGAACGACTTGTCCGTGCCGATGTCGGTGTGCGGGAAGCGCGACAGAATCGCTACAAACTCCGCACGGGTAATCTTGGCGTTCGGCTTGAACGTGCCGTCTGTGTAACCGTTCACCAGACCGAAACCGGTCATTTGACGAACAGCGTCCGCATACCACGCGGAAACCGAAACATCATTAAACAGGTGGTCCTCATTCTTGACCTTGTTCACCAACAGAGAGGCCAGCAGCTTGCTCGCTTCTGCACGGGTGATGGACGCATCCGGACGGAAGGTGCCGTCCGTGTAGCCGTTCATATACTGCATATGCTCTGCGGTATTCAGCTGCGGCTGCGGCGCCGAATTCTGAGCCGCGCACGCGGAAATCGGCAGAGCTGCCGCCATCAAAGCCGCAAGCGCACCTGCGGTCATTCGTTTTTTCATCATACTTCCATACTCTCCTTCAGATCGTTTTCGGGGATAGTATTGAATTAGACGGAATCACTCGTCATTTGGTTCCCTGTTTTGCTCATCTTTTTTACTTTTTTCTTTTTCGGGATCGAGCACGACCGGAATGAGTGCTGCCGCCAGCTTGCCCTTGCCGCGGTGCTTGACGTAGAAGAAGCCGATGATGGAAAAAGCGATCGCACCGATGCAGTTGACCTGCAGATCCTTCATCGTGTCGATCAGGCCAATATCCAGATAGCCGCCAAGCTGCTCCGTCCAATCCTCACCGTTGACAATGACCGACTCAATCTGCACATGCACCGGCACATTCAGGCCGTCCGGGTTGAGCGACACCGAGTTGACCTCGTGCACGACATAGTCCTTCTGCATGTCCGTGTGCATCACCTGATCAGCGGTGAACTCGAAAAATTCCCACAACACGCCGACTGTCATGGAGAAGCAGAACGCCACGATAGCCAGGAACAGCGGCGACAGCTTGAAGGTAAACCGTTCGCTTCGGTTAAACAGGTCAACCAGGCAGAAGCCGACCGCCGCGACCAGAAATCCGTTTATCGTGTGCAGCATGGTGTCCCATCCGGGAATGATGGTGTAGAACGAATTGATCTCGCCCAGGATCTCGGCGGCATAGATAAAGCAGTAGATGATAGCTTCCATCATCGGAGGGATGTCGATGGCAAGCTGTTTTTCAATCAGCGTCGGCATCGCCAGCAGCACGAGCGACAGCACGCATACGAACATATTCTCATACCGCTGCATGAACGCACAGCGTATGAATGTCAGCACGACCAGAAGCGACAGTACGCCGCGAATGGTCAGTCTGCGGCGTATGCGGCGGCGCTGCTCCGTGGCGCGCTGCTGTAATTGTTTTTTATCCATATTTGTTAACTCCTTAAAGTAATTGCGAAAAGAGTAAAAGAGAGAACAACCATCTGTTGTTCTCTCCATAGTTTGTGTATTGCTTACAGGACGTAAACCTGCGTGGTCTCGTACACCTCGTAAACCTTCTTGAGAGAGGCCATCTCGGTGCCGGCCAGACGGGCACATGCACGGCCCATCGCAACGGCGTAGCGTGCCACCTCGTCAAACTTCATGCCCGCGTGCATAGCGTTTGCAATCGCGCCGACCATTGCATCACCGGTACCGACCGCACCTTCGTCGTAGATTTTCGGGTTGGTAGTAACGTACAGCGACTCCGGCTCGTCCTTTGCGGTCAGCAGAGCGCCCTCCTGACCCATGGAAACACAAACAGCCTTTGCGCCCATATCCAGCATCTTGCGTGCGGAATGTACAACGACCTCGGGATCGGCGGACGGCTTGTCGCCTACAGCCTCAGCCAGCTCGAAGATGTTCGGCTTTACAAAGTCCGGCTCGCACCTCAGTGCCTCCTGCAGCAGCTCGCCCTGTGCGTCGATGATCAGCTTGCAGCCGTGCTTCTTGATGGTCTTGCACAGCTTACGGTAGTTCTTCAGCGGGAACTCCGGCGGCGTAGAACCCGACAGAACGAAGATATTGCCCTCGTCCAGATAGTTCTCCATGCGGTCGAGCAAACGCAGGAAATCCGAATCATCCAGCTTGTTGCCCGGCTCATTTACCTCGGTATGGCCGCCCTGCGCATCAATGATCTGCGTATTGACACGGAGTTGTCCCGCAATATCAACAAAATCGTGGTGAATGTCCGCTGCTGTCAGCATGTCCTTCATAATACGGCCGTTCGTGCCCGCACTGAAGCCAAGCGCAATACTGCTGCCGCCCAACGCCTTGATCGCGCGCGACACGTTGATGCCCTTGCCGCCCGGTTCCAGATGACTGGACACCGCGCGATTAAGCTTGCCCACCTGCAGCGGGTGCTCGATACGCTGCGTACGGTCCAGTGCAGCGTTAAGCGTTATCGTGATAATCATGGGACGCCCCTCCTGAAATAAAATTTCCCTCATCGCGGCTCCGCATTTGTCCCGTGCGAATAACCGCGTTCTCATCTATATTACATTTTACAAAATCTTATGAATAAAGTAAATGGTTTTTCTTGATATTAGCCGCATTTAACCGGGTTGTTTTTGTACCCAAACTTTATTTGATTGAGCCGCAGTCTCCGCACCACGGACACTCCCACTGTTTGCCCGTGACTTTTGCTTCCGCGCCGTACATCGGACAGCGCATTTTGCCGGTTTTCGGCAGCGGCTTCGGCACCGGCGGCTCTTCGTTATTGTTATGCCGCGGATGCAGCATCCACCAGAGAAACCCGCCTACCAGCAGCAGATTTACAATGATCGTAACAAGTTCGCCGTCTATCATCCGGCATGTCTCCTCACTTGTGGTACTTGCCGCCTGCCGCGATATTGAGCGCGCGGTAAATCTGCTCGAGCACCATCACTCTTGCTAAATGATGCGGAAACGTCATCGGTGACATGGACAGCCGCAGCGCCGCCTTCTTTTTCACCCGCTCAGACAGGCCGCACGAGCCGCCAATGAGTACGCAGATCTTGCTTGTCCCCGATACGGTCAGCTTGCCGAAATAGTCCGCCAGCTGCTCAGAGGACATCGGCTTGCCTTCCACGCACATCGCAATCACAGACGCGCCGGGCAGCAGCTTACTCTCGATGAGCGCGGCTTCCTTTTCGAGCGCCTGCGCGACCTCGCCCTCAGAGGGCGTCTGCGGCAAGCGCTGCTCGGGCAGCTCGATGATCTCTAATTTACAATATGCGCCGAGGCGCTTGGTATATTCCTTTACGGCGTCTGCCCAGAATTTTTCTCCGAGCTTTCCGACGCAGATCAGCCGGACAGAGAGCATAGCCTTTCCTCCCCAAATGATACCGGATGCTCCATGTGCTCCTTCGGCGCAACGAGCACCTCGCACGCGGGCAGTCCGCGCAGCGCCGACAGCGTTTGCTGCCGCGCCAGCTCCGGCATGTTGTTTTTCTCACTCAGATGCGCCAGCACAAGCGTTCGCGTGCCGCTTTTCACCAGATCCGCTGCAAACACGGCGCAGTCCGGATTGGACAGGTGCCCGCTCGGTCCGGCAACGCGCATCTTGAGTGAATACGGGTACGGACCGGCCTGCAGCATATACGGATCGTGGTTGCTCTCCAGCACGACCATTTCACAGCCGCGCAGAAGCTCGGCCGCATCGCGCGGCACAAAGCCAAGGTCGGTCGCAAAGCCGAACCGGCTGCCGCCGTGCTCGAATATGTAGCCCGTGCTCTCGGCTGCGTCATGCGGCGTCGGAAACGGCACAACGTCCACATCCCTGACCCAGAAGCGCTCGCCGCTGTCGAATATGTTCAGACGGTCGGCGTACTCCGGATTCTTTTCCTCGAAAGCCTCGGCTGTGCCGCGGGTGGCAAACACCGGCGCCTTCGCTTTTTTAAGAAACATCGGCAGTCCCTTCACATGGTCGATGTGCTCATGCGTCAGCACCACCGCCGAAATATCCTCCAGCGTGAGCGACAGTGCCTTCAGCGCAGTCGTAATCCTGCGCAACGACACACCGAGATCGATCAGGATCGCGGTGCCGTCCGCCATATATAAGCCGCAGTTGCCGCTCGAACCGCTGGCGATACTGTAATAATAATGCTCTGCCATAGTACTCCTTCAGCAGTTGTTTTCATCCGTTTGTATGCTGCAGGAAGGCGGTTCGCGTTAGAATCATCGGTGTGACGTTTCCGCAGTAGAATGCGAACGGTTCCCCGGCAATCTCTGCGCCGAATCCGGTAAGAATGTGCACCGTTGCGTCTCTCGCTTCGAGGAAAATGTTATCCACATCCTGTGCAAAAACATCGTCCAGCACACGTTTCAGCAGAAAGGTTCCCTTGTGCTGTCCGCGCAGCCTGCGCGCGACCGTGATGCGGCCCATGTGCCACTGCCCGCCCTCACGGTAAATGGCCGCTGTGCCGACGAGTTCGCCGTCCTGCTCCATGCACCACCACTGCGGCTGCTTATCCGCCGGGATGAAGTTCAGCTCCTTCGGAATATCCTGCTCATCCGCAAAAATCTGCGCGGCAAAAGCGAGAACCGCATCCATGTCCGCATCAGACGCACGCCGAATCATACACTCTGCTTTCATTCTGCTCATCTGCCTTATATTCTGCAAAAAAGGCGAAAGGATGCTCCCTCCGCCTTTTTTCCTCATTACAATTAGAAATTACTTGTTCTCGGCGCTTTCCGGAATCTCGGAGCGATACATATCCGCACCCAGAGCAACAAACTTCTCTACGAGCGTCTCATAGCCGCGCTCGATGTTCTGCACCTGCTCGACCTCGGTAACACCCTTGGCTGCCAGACCGGCGATAACCATCGCCGCGCCTGCACGCAGGTCATGTGCACGGACCGGAGCACCATTCAGCTCCCTGACACCCTCAACAACCGCGATCGCACCGTCCACATGAATGTTCGCACCCATGCGGGTCAGCTCCTCGGTATAGCGGTAGCGGCTGCCCCAGATCCCCTCGGTGATGATGCTGGTGCCCTCTGCCAGACACAGCGCCGTCGTCATCTGCGGCTGCATGTCGGTCGGGAAGCCCGGGTACGGCAGGGTCTTGATGTTAGTCTTGGTCAGCTTGCCCTCGCGGCGAACGAGCACCGCGTCGTCAAACTCGGTGACCTCAACGCTCATCTCGCGCAGCTTTGCGGTAATGCACTCCAGATGACGCGGAATAACATTCTTCACCAGAACCGAACCGCCGCAGGCTGCAACGGCTGCCATGAAGGTGCCCGCCTCGATCTGATCCGGAATGATGGAGTAACTGCCGCCGTGCAGGCTCTCTACACCGCGGATCTTGATCACATCGGTGCCGGCGCCCTTAACATCCGCGCCCATTGCATTCAGGAAGTTCGCCAGATCGACAATGTGCGGCTCCTTCGCGCAGTTCTCCATAATCGTCTGACCCTTGGCCAGAACGGCTGCGAGCATGATGTTCATGGTCGCGCCGACCGTAACAACGTCAAAATAAATATGTGCGCCGTGCAGGCCGTCCTCGGGTGCCTCGACCCGGATGTAACCGCCCTTGGGCAGCGTTACCTTTGCGCCCAGAGCTTCAAAACCCTTGATGTGCTGGTCGATCGGACGGACGCCGCCGAAGTTGCAGCCGCCGGGCATTGCTACCTCGGCAAAGCCATACTTGCCGAGCAGCACGCCGAGCAGATAGTAGGATGCGCGCAGCTTGCGCTCCAGCTCATGCGGCTTGAGGCTCGGGTTCTGCGCATTCTGGATTTCCACCGTAGTGGCGTTGATCTGGCGGATCTGCGCACCCAGCTCGCGCATGATCTCCATCTGCAGCGTTACATCAATGATCTTGGGCACGTTTTCAAGACGAACCGGGCCATCTGCCAGCAGAGCCGCCGGAACGATTGCGACCGCTGCATTCTTTGCGCCGGAGATGGTCACCTCACCATTCAGCGTCTTGCCGCCGTTGATTACATACTTTGTCAATCTACCTACTCCTCACTAAGCCTTGGCGCGGAAATCTCCGCGTTTTTCTCCGAATACTGTATCTTATGTCAGCGAATGACTGTCCGTGCCGACCCTCTTTGCGGGCAGCTCCGACAGCGGCTAAACCCATTCGCGTAAAATCTCACTAATACATTTTACCACAATTTCAGATAAAGAAAAGCAGTTTTTCAGTTTTCTTCACCGATGATCGTCTTTTTGTCACAATCCACCAAATATTCGCCTGTTTCGGTGTCAATCTTCCAAGTAGGTGTAAGACGAATACGGCGGCTGCTGTCGGTTTGCATACGGTAACCGGCCGTCATCGACTCGATCGTACCGGTTTCACCGCTTTCTGCGGCAAACTGCAGCAGCGCATCTGCTGCGCTGCAGTTAATGCTGATGCCGTTCGCAGTGGTATACGGCGTACCAAGGCTCCACAGTCCGACGAGCGACACTGTGCCGTCTCCGGTGGAAAAGTCCAGTGTCAGCCGCCGGTTGTGCACCGGCAGTCCGGCGACCGAGCCAGTCAGCGTAACTGCCATGTCCTCCGCCGTCCAGTTGGCCTGCTCGGCCTGAAAACCCCACCGGCTGCACAGTCGGCGCGCCTGCTCGAGCGCTTCCGATGCGGAAGTCGGCGCAGATTCAGTCAGCGTATAGTCCGCCTGCACATTGCCGTCCGCCTGCCACTCGAGCGTGCCCTTGTCACTCTCAAAGCGCACCGTGCCGTCCTCCTGCTCGGTGCGTTCAGCGTGTTCGCCCAGCATGGCGGCTGCGATCTTTTCCTCATCTGCGCGGCTGCGGTCGAGCGACAGCTCGGGCAGCGTGATGTCCTCCGGAAGCGAGAACGCCGTATCCAGCTGCATCCCTCTGGCGCTCACCAGCGTGCGCAGATTGGCCTCAAGCTCACTCGCTCTCCGGTGGCTTTGCCA
This sequence comes from Butyricicoccus sp. AM27-36, assembly GCF_003480945.1. Lineage (NCBI taxonomy): Bacteria > Bacillati > Bacillota > Clostridia > Eubacteriales > Butyricicoccaceae > Butyricicoccus > Butyricicoccus sp. AM27-36. The sequence continues at coordinate 11,836 of NZ_QUJR01000006.1, read as the reverse complement.
GCCGCGTACCGCCAGATTGCCCAGCAGAAACAGGTTGATTGCAAGCAGTATTGCGATCAGTATATTTTTGACTTTATCCCATTGCAAGCGCTCTCATCTCCCTTCTGCGGTCACTCTGCCGCATTTTTCAGATAGAACCGGCTCGGTACATACTGTCCGTCCTGTGACCGGTAGGCTGCCATCAGACCGCGTTCCGCGCCGGAGGCTCCGGCTGCCGCCTGTTTTGCGGGCATGACCGTGCGTTTGCCGCCGGTCGGCTGAAATTTCTGCAGCCGAATCGTTGCCGTGCGCAGCGCACTGCCGTTGAATACGAAGGTAGCAAAGTCCGCGTCACCGAGCACCGGCACGCCGCTGTACATCTGCAGAAAAATCAGCGTGGTTTGCTCTTCGCTGCGCTCCACCGCGTACAGCGACGCATGTGTATCCGTATCGCCCGCTCGCTGCGCCGCATCGAGAATCAGTCGGGCGCAGTCCAACTGTGCATCCAGCGCCGCCGCATCCGTGATATCGCTCTCGTCATAAGCGCTCACCGTTGCCGAGCCGTCCGTGGACGCGTACTGCACCAGACCGGACGCACTCAGCCGCAACGTGCTCGTATCATCGAGGAACACGCGGACAGTTCCGTCCTGCTCATTGTAAAAATCCGTGTAGGCCGTGTAGCCGAATGCACCGAGCAAATCCTCCAGTCCGGTGCCGCTCTGTGCGGCAAACAGGTTGATCTGCGCCGGTTTCAGCACCGGAAGCGACAGCGCCTCGCTGTCGAACAGCAGCGTTTCCGGATAGACCGCGTACGCATCTCCCGCAAAGCTGCATGACAGACCGCGGAAGTTCTTCTGTGCCTCCCCGAGCGCATTCTGCGAGACCGCTGCATCCGCAGCATACAGCCTGCCGTCTGCCATGCGGACAAACAGCCGCTGCACACCGGCGGCATACACCAGTGTTTCGACCTGCAGGCGGTCATTATCCTTCCACGAGCCGCCCAGCCAGCCCGCAATAGACTGCATCGGGATCGCACCGTGGTAGCGCAGCAGCGCACAGCTGCCCGACCGCAGAGCCGTGCACAGCTCACTCTCATCAGCCGGCCGCAGCCCCTCACCTGTGAGCGCCTGCGACCACAGCGAACGCGTTGCCGTGATGCCGGCGTCAATATCGGTCAGATTGTACTGCACGCCGTACAGCTTGCCGTCAACGGTCAGCGCCATCTGTGCCGGATCCGCCGCCGAAACACCGGAGGACCGTATCTCATAGCCCACCGCACCGCCTACAAAGCGGTCGTGCAGACGGCGGAGTGCGCTGTCTGCGGGCATTTGCGCAATGTTCAGACCCATCAGCCAGTTTACCGCGCACAGCACGCCCATCAGTCCGCACAGCACCAAAAGCGAGATATTCTTTGCTGTGTTCTTCGCTGAGCGTTTCGCACCTCTCATACCTTATCCTCCCTGCCGTGTGGCTTGAGGTCGGTCGGAAGCGTGATCGTCACGGTCGTGCCCTTGCCGTATTCACTGGTCAGAGCGATCTTGCCCTCGTGCTGCTCAACGATCTCCTTGGCGATCGCCAGACCCAGTCCGGTGCCGCCAGCGGCACGCGAGCGTGCCTTGTCCACGCGGTAGAATCGCTCAAACAGGCGCGGCACATCGTCCGCCGGAATGCCGACACCGTTGTCCTCAACTGTGATGCGCACATGGTTTGCGCCTGCGCGCTGTGCCGCCAGACGGATCCTGCCGCCCGAAGGCGTGTACTTGACCGCGTTGGACAGAATATTTACCACAACCTGCTCGATGCGTTCTCTGTCTCCGACCATCGGCGGCAGGTTCGGCTCGGTCTCAACGAGGATCATGTGACCGCTGTCCTCGGCGGTCAGCTTCATGGCATTCGTCACCTTTTTCAGCAGATCGGACACCGAGAACCGCGTCATACGCAGCTCCATCCGTCCGTAATCCAGCTTGGAAAGCGTCAGCAGATCGGTGACAATACGCGCCATGCGCTCGCTCTCGCTCGAAATAACGCCCAGAAACTGCTTTTCCATGTCAAGCGGCAGCTCTCCGGCGGCATCGAGCAGCGTTTCGGTGTACGAGCGGATATTCGTCAGCGGCGTGCGCAGCTCGTGCGACACGTTTGCCACAAACTCGCGGCGTGCGTCATCCAGACGGCGCTGCTCGGTGACATCGTGAATGACGGCGATGACGCCGCCCTCGCCGTCCAGTGCGCCGTAAGGCGCCAGCGTGACAGACAGCACGCGCCCAAATCGCGTAATCTCGTTCGTAAGGAAGCTGCGCGAGACGGTTTCGTCCGTGTCCGGCATGTCCAGATCAGCGAACATCTCATCAAAGCTCAGCTTCTGCTCCACACGCACACCCAGCAGATTTTCGGTTGCCGGATTCATGTGGATAAGCGTGCCGTCGGTCGTAAAGGCGGCTACGCCGTCGGTCATGTGCAGGAACAGCGTGTTCAGCTTGTCGCGCTCTCCCTGTACCTCGCCGACCGTGTTTTTCAAACGGTGCGCCATGTAATTGAACGAACGGGTCAGCTCGCCAATCTCATCCGACGACTGCACGCCGAGGTCCTGATCGAAGTTGCCTTCCGCGATTGACCGCGCACCCTCAGTGATGCGCTCGATCGGCGTGGTGATGGTCTTGCTGAGCAGGAAGGACAGCAGGATCGCCGCCAGCAGGCCGAACATCATCGCCTGCATGACAATCTGGAAGAACCGCCACGACAGGTCGGAAATCTCCCGCTTGTTGTCCGCGATATACACGATGTAGTCCACCGCACCGTCGCCGTTCTTGTCGAGCGGCACCGCAATGTCCATAATGCTGTCGGATACCGCCGAGCGCGTTCCGGTTTCTCCTGCCATTGCGGCAATGACGTTGCTCGTGCGGGTAACAGATACATTCGGGTTGGAGCCGTCAAGAAAGCCGCCCTCACTGTCGAGAATGGCATAGTTGCGGTAATCGTCAATGCCGAGTCGGCTCTTGTGGGCATCTATGATGGTTTTCAGACCATCCGTGCCGGGTTCGGCAGCCGCCTCCTGCATGGAGCGGATGGTGTCGGTCGTGAACACCGCCTGCATCTGCTCATAAAAGCTGTTTAGATAGAAGGTGTTGATACTGTTGATCAGAAACGTGCCGACCACCGCCATAACGGATACGATCAGCAGCACCAGAATCAGCACCAGTTTTCTGTGTAGTGAACGGAACATAGCTTACTCCCCGTCAGCAAAGTAATATCCCATGCCTCTTTTTGTGATGATGTATCTGGGACTTGCCGGTTCATCCTCAATCTTCTCGCGCAGACGGCGGATCGCCACGTCCACCGCACGCAAGTCGCCGTAGTAGTCATAGCCCCAGACCTGCTCCATCAGCTCCTCACGGGAGAAAACCCGTCCCGGAGCAGCGGACAGGAAGCACAGAATATCAAATTCCCGCGCGGAAAGCTCGAGCGGATGGCCGTTTTTGTACACCATGCCGTTGTCCTTGGATACACGCAGACCGCCGCCGGACGGCGCTTCCGCCTTTTCCCTGTCCTCTCCTGCGTAGGTACGGCGCATGTTCGCCTTGACGCGCGCCATCAGCTCACGCATGGAGAACGGCTTGGTGATATAGTCGTCTGCACCCAGCTCAAGACCCATGACCTTGTCGGTCTCTTCCTCACGGGCGGTCAGCATGATGATCGGCGTGTCCTTTTCCGCGCGCACCCGCCTGCAGACCTCAAAGCCGTCCATCTCGGGCAGCATCACGTCCAGCAGAATCAGGTCGGGCGCTTCCTCAAGCGCGCAGCGCAGACCTTCCGCGCCGTCATACGCCGCGAGTGTGTCGTAGCCCTCACGCTGTAAATTGAATACCAGAATGTCTGAAATGGCCTTTTCGTCCTCAACCACAAGGATTTTTTTCTTATCCAAACCCTTTCCTCCTCTGCACTCTCCAATCTCCACTCTTATCTTAGTAAAGATTTTTCAGCTTTGCTCTATACATAGCCGCCACCGTTTTTGCATCGCGGATCTCGTCCCGCTCGATCATTTTCTCTACCTCTGCGATCGGCAGTCGCACAACCTCGACAAATTCGTCCTCATCCGGCTGCATTTCGCCCTCGGTCAGGTCAAGCGCGGCAAACAGATAGGTCACCTCGGTCAGAAAGCCGGGAGACGGATAAATCGCGCCGAGCGGCACGATGCGTCCGGCGGTACAGCCGGTTTCTTCTTTCAGCTCGCGGATGCCGCATTCCTCGGCGTCCTCCGGGCCGTGGTCCATCTTGCCGGCGGGCATTTCGAGTAGCTCGGTATCGAACGCATAGCGGAACTGCCGCACGAGGATAACGTTGCCGTCCTTGTCGATCGGCAGCACGCCGACACCGCCGACGTGCTCACAGACCTCGCGCGGCGCGGTTTTGCCGTTCGGCAGCGATACCTCGTCCACACGAGCGGTCATAATCCTGCCTCTGAACTTATATTCGCTGGAAAGCTGTTTTTCTGTCATATCCATAGAAAAATCCTCCTTAATCGGCTGCATTTACACAGCGCAGGATATAGGCGGTCTCCGGCGGGACGGATACGATCAGACCGTCCGGGTCGGCGTACGCGAAGCCCTCGCCGCTGAGCAGGTCGAGCGCATACAGCGCATCAATTTTTGTTTCCGCATACTGGTGTCCGCGGTTGACCGCGATCACCAGACGCGAGTCTCCGCTCGTGCGCTCGTATCGCAGCAGTGCACCGGCTGTCGTGTCGCTGAACTGCAGGTCGCCGTCCGCGAGCGCCTGCTCCTCGGCACGGATTTCGCACAGCTTGCGGTAGAACGCAAGCAGCTCCTGGTTTTCGTGTCCCCACGGGTAGGTCCGGCGGTTGAACGGGTCCTCGAAGCCCTGCTGACCGGCCTCATCACCGTAGTAAATGGTCGGAGAACCCGGCATAGTGAACTGGATGACTGCCGCCATCCGCAGGCGGCGCAGCGCAATCTCCAAACGGTCCGGCGGCAGCTGATAGTGTGCGCGGCCGTTTCTATCCATCTTCCACTCGTTCTCGGTTACGCCGAGAAGGGTGAGCGCACGCGCGGTGTCATGCGTACCTACAACGTTCATCAGGTTGTAGAACACGTCCCGCGGGTAGTTTTCGCGGATGCACTCCATGCTCTCCGCGAAATGCTCGGCTGTGCCGCCGTTCAAAAAGCCGAAAATAGCGTCTCGCAGCGGGTAGTTCATAACCGAATCCAGTTCGCCGCCCTGGAAATAGCGTCGGCGCTCGGAGTACGCGATTTTGTTGGACGCATCCTCCCACACCTCACCGATGATGAGCGCATCGGATTTTTCCCTGCGGGCTGCCGCGTTCAGCTTCCGGATGAAGCTGTCCGGCAGCTCGTCGGCAACATCCAGCCGCCAGCCGGACGCGCCCAGCCGCAGCCAGCGGCGGACCACGCTGTCCTCGTCCTCGATGATGTAATTCTGATAGCTGCCGTCGGTCTCATTGACCTGCGGGAGCGTGTAGATGCCCCACCACGAGCCGTACTCGTTCGGCCAGTTGTGAAAGTCAAACCAGCTGAAATACGGCGATTCCTTGGACTGGAACGCGCCTACGCTGTCATAATGGCCGCGTGCGTTGAAATAGCGGCTGTCGTAGCCGGTGTGATTGAACACGCCATCCAGTACAACGCGCATGCCGCGTCTGGCGGCTTCGCTGCACAGCGCCCGGAAGTCCTCCTCGCAGCCGAGCAGCGGGTCGATGCGCTTGTAATCGCCGGTATCGTAGCGGTGATTGGAATACGCCTGAAAGATTGGATTGAAATAAATGGTGGTAACGTGCAGGCTCTCCAGATAATCCAGCTTGGCGTATACGCCGCGCAGCGTACCGCCGAAAAAGTCGTTATTGAGAATTTCGCCGTGCTCATCCGGCAGGTATACCGGAATATCGTCCCAGTTCTGATGCAGCACACGCGGGATCACGCCTTCGCCCTCCGGCTGCTCGGGCGCCTTGTCGCGGCAGAAGCGGTCCGGAAAAATGTTGTAGGTGATGCCCTCGCCGAACCAGCGCGGCGTGTGGTAATCGCCGTCGTATACGGTCAGCTGGTACTTATCGCCGACCGACTCGAGCAACTCCGCCTGACCGCCGTAGCCGCGTGCACAGTAGTGCAGACCATCCGCCAGCTCCACCGAGAAATAATACCAGTATAGACCGGGGTGCGGCGGCGTATAGGTTACCGTATACCGGTCGTGTGAGCCTTGATAGCCGCACCAGTGCAGCGGATAGGATTCGGCCTGACAGCCGTCTTCCTCAATCCAAAGGGTAACATGCAGCGCGCCCTGTGCCCGCTGCGGATAAACAGAAAACTCGACCGCCTGCCCTGCCGGTACTGCGCCATACGGCTTCTTGCATGCAGTGCTGCGGGAGTGAAACATACTATCAGAAATGCGATTCACGCAAGCTCCTCCAAACATATATCCTCTTGCCAAATCATACCTTACCATTATATCAGCAATATTGGCGGTAGTATTTTTAGTATAGCACAAAACCGCAAAACGGTAAACAAAAGCTGTCGCACGAAAGAAAAGAAAACCGGCTCAATACAAACTTTTTAGGTGTAAAAGCAAAGAGCCGACTCCGATGGAGTCAGCTCTTTTGATCCGGTTTTGATTTTAGCCGAGCAGGTTCAGAATTTCTTCCTTCGGCATAGCGCCGACAGCCTTATTGGCAACCTCGCCGTTCTTCATCACGATCAGGGTCGGGATGGAGACAATGCGGAACTGCATGGACAGCTCACCCTGCTCGTCTACATTGATCTTGCCAACCTTGATGTCGTCACGCTCGTTTGCGATCTCGTCCACGATCGGCGAAACCATGCGGCAGGGACCGCACCACGTTGCCCAGAAATCCAGCAGGACCGGCTTGTCCGACTTCAGCACTTCGTTCTCGAAATTTTCCTTTGTAATGGTTACTACTGCCATATTGAACACTCCTTAACCTTTCAGTGATAATTCATAGTAAAATGCATACTGCTGCATGACACCCGCAAAGCCTTTATATCGTTTCAGCGGAAACCCTTTCGGATAGTGTGTGTCCAGCATTTGCCGGATATGCGTATCGACCGGAAATGCGTCGATGTGATGCAGCGCAAACAGACAGATACACTCCGCAACCTTGATGCCGATACCGGTCAGGCGCAGCAGTTCGGCCTTGGCGCGGGCGTAATCCATGTGCCGGATAGCTTCCAGATCGACCTCACCGGACGCGACCTGCCGGGCCGCAGCGCAAATGTATTTGGCGCGGTAGCCGAGCCGCACCGGCGCAAGGTCCTCGGGCGTGCACGCCGCCAGACGCTCTGCCGTGGGAATGCTATTGTATACCTGTTCACTCTTATTATAACAGATTTCCCCGAAAAGGGAACACAAATTTTCGACACACTTGGTAATCCGCGCGATATTGTTCTGCTGGGAGATGATAAAGCATAGAATAGTCTCCCACAGGTCCTGCCGCAGAATACGCAGTCCGCCGCCGTATGCAACGGCGTTCTGCAGATAGATATCGCGTTTGGCAACTGCGGCTTTGCAGCGGCCGTAGTCCGTATCCAGATCGAAATACGGCTGCCAGATGGCGTTAAACTCATCTTCATCGCAGTCGAATCGTACGGTCCGGCCGTTCTGCTGAATATTCAGCAGGTGTGTGCCCGCAATCAAATCGTACGACTTATCCCCAACCCTGTGGAAGCGGAAGCACTGACCGGAGCTTGCGATCTGGTCAATGTCGAAATCGTTCAGTACGCGCTCGATCATTGGTGCATAGCCTCATGCTCGCGCACCAGCTCGGTAAACAGGTCGCTCAGCGTCCAGCCGATGTTGTGCTCGGTGACCATGGCCTTGTACGGCACGGAAACACCATGCGCCTTCATTTCACGGAGCAGAATGTCCAGTCTCTTTTCGGTAAAGCCGTCCAGCACCATCATCGGTGCAGAAGGCGCATCTGCAGTCGCGTCAGTCGGCTCAAAGCCCTTGCGGTTCAGCAGAAAGCCGACAGTCTGACCGGCAGAGACCGCTTCGACGTTCTTAATCCGCACGCCCATGCGAACGAGCACGGTCTTGAGCGCCGCAGTCTGTTCGCTCGGCTGCGGCTCGAAATATAACACTTTTTCACGGGATGCCGCCATAGTGGAACCCTCCTGTTTTATTCTCATAAGATTGTATACTAATATTATATCATTTCTGTCAAGTCCCCTATTGACAGAAAGTGTGTTCGGTGCTATGCTTATAGTTAGCAATAGCTAACCAATTAAAAAGAGAGGTGCGTATGATACAGCAGACATTGCTTTGGGCGGCGGCAGGCACAGGCTTCACCTTCCTGATGACCACGATCGGCGCCGCCATGGTATTCTTTATGAAACGGCAGTCCAGCGCTCTGATGCAGCAGATTTTCCTCGGATTCGCGTCCGGTGTGATGATCGCCGCGTCCATCTGGAGTCTGCTCATTCCCGCGATTGACGAGGCCGCGCAGAACGGCCAGCCGGGCTGGATACCCGCTGCAGGCGGCTTTATCCTCGGTCTGGTGCTTATGCTTGCGCTGGACGGATTCATGCCACACCTGCACAGCGGCGCAGAGCAGGCCGAAGGTCTGCCATCCTCCTTTCGGCGAACCACGCTGCTTGTTCTTGCAGTGACGCTGCACAACATTCCGGAAGGCATGGCTGTCGGTCTGTCATTCGCTCGCGCCGCGCAGCACACCGGCAACGCAGGATTGTTTGCAGCGGCAGGCGCGCTTGCCATCGGCATCGGCATTCAGAATTTCCCGGAAGGAGCCGCAGTCGCGCTTCCGCTCCATCAGGAGGGACTCAGCCGCACGCGCTCGTTCGTTTACGGTTCGCTGTCCGGCATTGTCGAACCCATCTTCGGCGTGCTTGTCGTGCTGTGCGCGTCCGCGCTGACACCGTTCATGCCGTGGCTGCTGTCCGCTGCGGCAGGCGCGATGCTGTACGTTGTGGTCGAGGAGCTGATTCCCGAGGCACATCTCGGCGAGCATTCACATCCGGGCACGCTTGGTGTGATGGCGGGTTTTCTGGTGATGATGGTGTTGGATACAGCTTTGGGATAATTGAAAATGGAGAATTGAGAATGGAAAATGAAGTTTTCTTTCTCCTTCCACAAAAACGAAAAGCGTCCCAATGGGACGCTTTTCGTTTTTCAAATAATCCGTGTTTTGACTTTGCCTAATACAGATTATCCTCAATATCTATTATGAATCTGTTTGCAGTAATCAAAATAGACTTGCCGCAATTCCTTCAGATTTTTCTTGCGAATGAGCACCACATCGTCGTTTGTAAGGATAAAGTCCTTATCCACAGCTTTGACGTAGTTCATATTCACAAGGAAGCTCTGGTGGCACCGCAGAAAACACGGAGCCGTCAGTTCCTGCTCAATCTCGCTGAGTTTTTTATATATTGTGTATGTCTTTTCGCCCGCCTGATGCAGAATGCACTGTGAGTTATGGCTTTCCACATACATAATCTCTTCGCGCGGAATGTGTAGCACCTGCAAACGATTCTTGATCGCGTATGTATTCTCGACGATATCGGACAATACACGGTGCATGGTTCGCTCGAACGTCTTCGGGGTATATGGCTTGAGCAGATAACCGGATGCACCGACTTCAAAGCTGTCCGGTGCAAAATCCAGCGCAGCAGTACAAAATACGATCGTGCCCTTGTAGCCAATCTCACGCAGACGGCGTGCTACGTCAATGCCGAGCGGCGGGTCCATCAGAATATCCAGCAGAATAATATCAAACCATCCGCCGTCCCCAAGCTCATAATAAAGCGGTTCACCGCTGTCGTACATTTTGTAGGAATAGTCAATCGCATGTGAATTGCAGTAATGACTGAGAAAATCCACAAGGATATCTCGTTCTAACGCCGAATCATCACAAATTGCGACCCGCAACATGGTTATTGACAGTCCTTTCTCGTCAGTTTTTGTCGAATTTCTTAGCGGCTTCTTAACACATTCTGCCGATTTCACAAGATTCTGTTCCAATTTCACAGAATAGCAAAAACCGCGTGATTCTTCTGATAAAATAAACATGTTCCCAAATGAAGTGGGAACATCAGCAAATATCGACGGAGGAAGCATCATGTTTGTCTACAAAGTAATCAAAAAAAATCACTATTCGCCTGAGACCGGAGCTTATATATCTTTCGGTATCAGTGCTCACGATCCACAGCACGGACAAACCTGCTTCGTCCCCGATGTGTTCATCGGTGAGCCGGAAGCTCGCGCCTTTACAGAACGCCTGAATACGCTTCAGGTGTCGCCCATCCATTTGATTGATGTGATTGAGGACACATTAGGCGTTTAACACGCAGATTACATAAAAATGCCCAGTTCAGAGGCCAGAGAGCGAATTGCCTGCACAATGCCGATGTATTCGGCCGTGACTTCGTATCGCAGTTCCGTGATTTCCTCATCCCGATTGCCGCGCAGCGCTTGCAACAGTGCTGCGCTCTTCTTTTCCAGCCGTATAAAGCCAAAGCTGCGTGCCTGTCCGGTCAGCGTGTGTACCGCTTTGATTGCCGCATCGCGATCGTGCCGACCCAAGGCATCGTTCAATTCCGCGCAGCAGGGCTCGTCCAAAAATCGGATCAGGAATTTCTGCAGCATATTCTCGTTATAAAAGCGACGGCAGGCTGCTTCAAAATCTCCATCTATCGCTCGATAAAATTTATACAGAGACATATCGACATCTCCCTACGGATATTCTATCATTTCAAAAATCGACTGGCAAGAGGTGAAAATAGTTTTCTATCGTCATTTCTCGACAAAGATCGCGTTTTGCAGTAAAAGAAAAACGCCTGATCAAATGATCAGGCGTTTTTATGGAGCTGCTAACCAGATTTGAACTGGTGACCTCATCCTTACCAAGGATGCACTCTACCGACTGAGCTATAGCAGCGAAAGAAAAAACGGCACGATTACGGTACCGTTTTTTGGCGACCCGGATGGGACTTGAACCCACGGCCTCTAGCGTGACAGGCTAGCGCTCTAACCAACTGAGCTACCGGGCCATATTAACTTAATTTGGTGGGCCTTCGGGGACTTGAACCCGGGACCGACCGGTTATGAGCCGGTTGCTCTAACCAACTGAGCTAAAGGCCCATATAGGGAATCGACTTTACCCTGCCGTCACGATAAAGTGACGGCAAAGCATTGTCTGAATGGCTCCTCAAGTTGGACTCGAACCAACGACCCTGCGGTTAACAGCCGCATGCTCTACCAACTGAGCTATTGAGGAATATCGAGCGGATCTGCGATCCGCAGGTGTAGGCGTTGAGTTATCTTCCCGGGCCGTCACCAGCCAAGTATTGTCACCGTAAACGAGCTTAACTACTGTGTTCGGAATGGGAACAGGTGTACCCTCGTCACCATTAACACCTACTATTTCGTTGCACATTCCTGTGCAGCTTTATTATTATACCATACCATCAGCCTGCTGTCAACATCTTTCTTGAAGAAATTTGGTGACCCGTGGGAGAATCGAACTCCCGTTTGCGGCGTGAGAGGCCGCCGTCTTAGCCGCTTGACCAACGGGCCATAACAGTTAGACTTCCGGTATCTCGGTTTCGCTGTGGACTCTCTCGAACCCACAGCGCACCGAATCTGGTACACCATCACGGGCTCGAACCGTGGACCCACTGATTAAGAGTCAGTTGCTCTACCAACTGAGCTAATGGTGCATACTTTTCTTCGAGAAGAAAAGTATGCAAAAGAAGCTTTATCTGCGCTCACGCGCTATCTTCTTCGCTGTTTTCTCTCTCAGAAAACTTTTTAGAAGGTCTTTACACCCTCAAAACTGAACAATCCTACTCGCAAGCTA
>NZ_QUJR01000005.1:228371-247739 GCF_003480945.1 Butyricicoccus sp. AM27-36 | reverse complement strand
GGCTTACGCGCTGCACGCCGCAGCTTGCCGGTCGAGTGCTGGTGACAGGCTGGTATGACCTGTTTAGGAGTAAACAAAAACCGCCCTCTGAATGTAACTTCAAAGGACGGCTTTCCGTCTTGGTTTGTTCGTTTGTGATTGACTTCGTTGTTGCTGACTGAACCATCTTCCGTAGAGTGTTTGCACCAGAAAGTGTACCAAAGTATTTAACACCAGTTAACACCAGATGAACATTATCAGACGATAATGGAACCATTAACACTTGGGGCATTTTGCAGTGCATCGTTTTTAGAATGGTTAAAAATTTCTTATTGTGCGGTCTTTGAGTGGTAATTTGGTTCTTAATCAAAAAAATAGTATGCGTGGAGAAAATAGGCTCTGTTTTTTTCGTATTAGAACTACAGTTTTACCGACAAGCACAAAGCCAAGCGCATAATCGGCGCACCGAGAGCGTCCGGCGAGCATCGCGTGATGTACTATCTTGTCTACGCTGCGACCGACATCGTCAAGCGGCGTATTGGCATTGCACGATAAAATGCACAAGAAAGAAGATTCAATGTAAAACAACAACTTCGCAGCCAATCTGGCTGCAGTCGAGAAGCACAGCTGCGGCATCAAGCCGAGCAAGCGTCTTTACTTCTGCTGGACGGAGGAGCAGCTCGAGCAGCTGACCGCTCTGCGGGATACGACGTCAAGAACCTGTAAAAGGGCAACCGTCTGCAGATACGCTATCCGGTCATCTACGGCGGCGATGGAACCCGTCCGTCCGGTGAGCCGTTCGTCCTGGGAGTGCAAGGGGCACTGGGTCACAAGCAGAAGCCGCAGTGCGTGCATATTTCCAACGTCCATGCCGACCTGCTGCCGACCGACGTTTACTCCGGTATGTATGCCCGCGTGACCGTCAACTTCTTCCCGTATGACGCTTCCGGCAACCGCGGCGTAGGTTTCGGTCTGGGCGCGGTATCAGTACGGTGAGGACCTTGTGAAGAAGCCTGCCGAGGCTATGTAGGAGTAAAGCGAAACCTCTCCGAGAACTGGTTTTATGCCGGCTCTTGGAGGGACTGTTTTTATTCAGTTGCCTTCGGCGTATCTCCGTCAAAGATTACATGAGCAAAGCGGAAACGCTGCGTAACATCAGGGTACTTCTCGTGATCCACCTCGGAGGCGAACATATCATACGGCCGCGCGTAGATTTTGAAGTCGCCGTAGAGCGCCTGATAGATCACCAGCGGTTCGCCGGTTTCCGTGTGCGTGGCGATAGCGAGTACCTGATATAGTTTGTTTTTGAAGTGCAGGTATTTCTCACCGACCAGAATTTTTCTTGAAGCCATTCATATTTCCTCCAATCCTATGTTTTTATTATAACAGAGAGGAGGGCAAAGAAAAAGAGCACACCCACAAAGGTGCCTCCCGATAAGAAAACATCGTGGGGCAAGAGAGAAACGGTATAGCTTCGGCTATGCCGTTTTTCTCATTCTTGCCTTGATGAAGTAACTTTCGATACTTCCAGGGCTCCAATGCCCTTATAGTAGATGTCAATTTCCTGGGTGCGGTTCTTGCCCTTTGGATCGCTGGCGGCATGGACAACGATCTTCTCGACAAACTCATGTAAGATACATGGGGTTAATTCAGGAATTTCCGTATACCGTTCTACAACGGAGAGAAACCTTTCCACATTGGCGCTTTTTTGTTCCTCTGCTTCGATTTCATCACGGAGAGCAGCCGCTACATCTTGAAGCTGATGCTGCTCTTTCTCGTAATCGGTAGAGAGCTTTTGAAAACGCTCGTCAGAAAGTTTTCCCGAAATAGTATCTTCGTAGAGCCGCTTGAAAATGGTGTCCAGCTCTGCAATCCGCTTTTCGGCATCGGCCAATGTTTTCTGCCGTTTTGCCAAATCTTGGTTACGTTGGCGCATATCCGCATCCATGACCATCTTCACAAAATCGTCTTTGCGCTGTGATGCGAAGGAAACGATCTCGCGCAGATTTTGCAGAACCAATTCTTCCAGGATAACAGTTCGGATAGAATGTGTCTGCCCACATACATCACGGCTTTTCCGATAGCCGGAACACAGATAGTATTCCTGATCGCGCCGGAAATTGGTTGCCCTGCATTGGTACATAATGGAGCCGCAGTCGGCACAGAACATCATGCCGGAGAACATACCCATTTCTCCCATCTTTGTGGGTCGGCGCCGCGTCTGCCTTGCGAGCCTTGCTGCATCGGCAATCGCCTCCGTCCAGATGGCTTCGTGGGTATTATCAAAAATCTTCCATTCGCTTTCTGGATTGTGCAAGGTCTTTTTACTCTTGTAGGATTTTTTACGGGTTTTGAAATTAACTGTGTGCCCCAGGTATTCACGCCAGCGGTCCATGATGTCGGCAATCGTAGAAGAATCCCAAGCGTAAGGAGAACCTTTCTTTGTGACATTGGTTGTTCTGCCCTTGCTCGCATAGTAAGCAGCCGGAGTAAGAATTTTTCTTTCCGTCAGTTTTCTTGCAATCTGCGAGGGTCCCAAACCATCCATGATATAGAGACCAATTTCATAAACTACCTGGGCGGCTTCTTCATCCTTCACCCATTGCTTTTTGTCATCAGACGATTTCATGTATCCATACGGAGGCAAAACAGTCAAATGTTCTCCTGCATTGCCTTTCACTTTCATAACGGCACGGATTTTTTTGCTGGTGTCTTTAGCGTACCATTCATTGATGATATTGCGGAAGGGCATAAACTCGTTGTCACCCTGAGTGCTGTCCACACCATCATTCACCGCAATAAAGTGAATATCATGTTCGGGAAACATGATTTCCGTATACATGCCGACTTGCAGATAATCACGTCCGAAACGTGACATATCCTTGATGATGACCCTCTTGACAAGGCCAGCCTCAATGTCTGCAATCATCTGCTGAAAGCCTGGGCGGTTGAAGGTCGTACCTGAGATGCCATCATCAACATAGAATTTGAAATTGCTGTATCCATGCTCACGGGCATACTTTTCCAGGATTTTTTTCTGGTTTACAATGCTATTGCTGTCACCCTGCAATTCATCATCACGGGATAAGCGACAATACAAAGCTGTAAGTTCTTCGGAGCTCATAGCCGTGTAAGGGAATTGAAGCGCGGCAGCGGTGTTTGACTGATAATACATAAATACCTCCTATCTGGCAGTCAAACACGATATTGAAGTCCAACTTCATTATACCGCGCTTTCTTTTCCCTGTCTGCCTGTTAAGAGGTTTTCAAGTCACAGTTTGTTTCTGAACATCGGCTTTTATCAGGTTCTCCAGTTTGGAGGCTATCGTCTGATTTCCCGTTTGAGGGAAAAAAGAATTGACGATAAAGGTCGTGTTGCCGATCTTCTTTTTGCTCCGCATAGGCGGGGCATATTTATTTTCAGATTGAATTTTCTGCATAATAAGGCCCCTTTCATGCCATTTCATTAAAACCATAAAAGAGGCAGAAAACGGACGGCTGCTGGCCGCAGCTCCACGGGAATCTCACCCCGGCCCATGCTGATGGGTGCGCCGCGCAATGCTTTGAGGGCGTTCAACGCGGGAGTCTCATTATCCTGTCTGCGTATCCTCGCCCACAGGCTGCCACACCTGTTTTGCGGCCTGGTTTTGTCGCTCACCTGTTTGGTAGGGGTCCCGTCCTGCGGACTTGCAACAGGGTCATGGCGCACCGGCCGACCGGCTCCACACAGACAAATTGTATCCGTCTGCCTTATTCTGCCCGAAGGCTTTCTTTGTCAAGGAACAATAAGGCTTTGTCAGCCTGTAAAAACATACCGTTTCCGATATGCTTTTACGGAACGACAAACAGCCCATAACGGGAAGCGTGGAAAGGGGTATACGCTCCCCGCATGGGCTTAAAGAGTTAGCCTACATGAAACGCAAGAGTGCGGGTAATAAGGCGCACTTGCAGCCTGTTACGCATTTCTTCGTCCACATAGGAGTAAGTATTGCCCGCGTCGTCTTTCAACGTTCGGGTACAAAGTTTCGCTATGTAACCCTCATAATGCTTCAAGATCGCGCACATGGCGTTTGTGTCACCGTTTGCCGCTGCGGAAATGACAGGGAACGGCAACAGATTTTCAGATTTCCTAACGGTGTTCATCATCTGCTTTTCCCTCCAAATATTGTTTGATCTTCGCAAGCGCGGATTTCCTATGCCGGAAAACCGTCGTGCGTACAACATTCAGCAGTTCGCCAATTTCCGTGTCGCTCATATCCAAGAAGTAGGACAAGAGAACAATATCGCGTTTTCTTTCAGGCAAAGCGGTAAGGGCTTCGGCAAGCAGTTCATTTTTGACGAGTACATCAAAGCCGGACACTTGAAAACGGAAATAATCGCTTTCGTATTCGTCCGTTGTGAAAAGCTGCGCGAGTTCGCTTTCGCTCAAATCCGAAAAAGGTACTTCGCGTGCTGCGCGTTTCGCAAGAGTGCGGCGGTGGCTTTTCGCTTCGCCAACCAAAGTTTTCTTTGCTAATGCGTCGTACTGATGTTGTATTCTTTCCTTGTCGGAAGAAGATAGCTCCATAGAGTTCACCTCCTTCCCGCGTGGAGTAGAGGACGGGAGTTAAGGGCTTGTCCTCTCTGCCCCTTTCGCTCCGTACCCGTTCGGGAGATGGCTCTTGAGTGCGTTTTTCAGAAAAAAGTTGAAAAAAGCAAAATGCGCCCGTCCGCAAGACGCGGACGAGCGCAAAGGAAATGTAAGAAGTATTTAGATGTATTGACAGTTCATACTCATAGCCGGAATATCCCGCTTGCGGAGCATAGCTTTTTTTGACCGCAAAGCATTAGGCGGGTTACAGTAAATAAAAATGGACACGGCGATACCTCCCCGATACCGCCGTATCCTTAAAAAAGGGCGACTTTAATACACTACCCGCAATCCATTCTATAATAGGGAACAGCGGCTTTTGCGCAATATTAAATAAAAAAGCCGATAACACATAGGTTTTTTGACCTAATGCGTTATCGGCTCTGCGTCTATGCGTCTGGCACTTTTAATCATTTTTTTTTGAATTTATTATATGTGTTAGCTAACTGTCCACAAGCCGCGTTAATCTCTCTGCCATGAGAAACTCTCATAGTAACTTCAAGTCCTGCTTGCTCTAATTGATGTTTGAATGCAACTATTTCCCGTTTCTGTGGTGCTTTAATTCTTGAATTGCTTGTTGGGTTGTATTGTAACACGTTAATCATAACTTTTTTGCCCCGAAACCATTTTGCAAGTTGTCTTACATCTGAGGGCCGGTCATTTATACCCGGTAAAAGCAAATACGCAAAGACAATTTTGCGATTATGCCTTTCAGAATAGGATAAGGCTTGCTTAACAACATCTTCAATAGCATATATGCGCATGTGAGGAATAATACGATTTCTTGCAGATTGTGTTGCTGCGTGTAAAGATATTGTCAACTGAATTTTAAGATGTTCCTCGCGCAATTTTTTTAATTGATCGACCGGACCAACTGTTGATATGGTAATGCCGTCGGTTGGAAAGTTGAGCCCATATCTATCTCGGAGAATATGGATTGCTTTTATCAAGTTGTCATAATTGAATAAAGGCTCTCCCATACCCATAAAAACGATACGGTTTACTTTTCGACGCAACAATATAATCTGTTGTACGATTTCTGACGATGTTAGATTACGAACAAAGCCATTTCGCCCGGACTCACAAAAAATACAACCAACAGGACAACCGACTTGTGTGCTCACGCAAACAGTTCCACCATCTCGCCGCTTGATAAAAACCGTTTCAATGTATTTGTTGTCTTTCAGTTCGTAAACATACTTTTCAGTATCACTGCTTTTGCAAATATTTTTTACCAACATTGATAGATTTTTTTTGCGTGGTAATTGCTTATATAATTCTTCATATAAGGCTTTTGCTTCATTCTCGCCAATAACTTCCGACATTTCTTTGTAAGTAAATCCGTATGGATCATTCCGTACTTCCGCAGGCGTATATTTAGGTAAACGTTTCATTTTTATATCCTTTCTTCTAAATAATAAAAGTTTGTTTTTCTGTATTTTTGATTACAATCTCTAATTTTTCTACATCAATGATATGCGTCAATTTGCATTTAGGGCAGAAAAGAGGAAAATCTTTTAATACAGTATTATGAAATACTTGAACTCTCGTCTTTCCGTTACAAATCGGACATTTTATCCAATATTTTTTAAGCATTATATTTCACTCGTCCTTTTTACACAAAAAAATGCAGGTCAATCCTCAACATGAGCATTGACCTGCATTTATAATGCACAGAGCAGTACAACAAAACTAAGGCATAGCTTGCACTATGTCTATACTATATCTATACGTCGTTAGTTTTTTGTATAGCATCCGCAAAATAAGCATGACAAAAAAGCCCATGTTGAAAATGGGAAAATCCTTTTTTTCAATGCTTATCTAATACGCATGCTATGCAACATAAACGCCGCCTCCTTTTACATAAATTTTATTTTATCAGAAAATCAGTCTACTGTCAATACACAACAGGAAGTATTTAACCTAATGATATGAATTGTGTGGACATATCCAAAAAGAAAGGTGAACTGTAAAATGTAACAGGGTGAATGAAAATGGCAAAAAGACCCGTACCATTGTACGACTTTAAGGCTTTCGGGGCAGCTATAAAAGCCGCGAGAAATGAATACGGCGAGAGCCGCAAAAAGGTAAGCGACGAGTTATATATTTCCCCGCGCTACCTTGCGAATATCGAGAACAAGGGACAACAGCCGAGTTTACAGGTATTCTATGACCTTGTAACCCGGTATCATATTTCGGTAGATCAATTTTTCTTCCCGAACAGCAATGCGGAGAAATCCACCGGGCGGCGGCAGCTTGACGCGCTGCTGGACGGTATGAGCGATAAAGGCATACGGATTGTAACCGCAACAGCAAGGGAGATAACGGAAGTCGAAAAAGCAGAGGATTAACCTCACAATATGAGAAATCGGGAGATTGCAGCGCATGGCGGCTGCAATCTTTTTTTGCGTCCAAAATCAAAGGAACGCGCAACAAATACCGCCTTTCGGTGGGGGTATGGAGTAGATAGCAAGCACAGCAAACGAGTACCCGCTTGCGATTTTTGGCTTTAGGGAACCCTCTCCCTAAACCCGAAAAATGCTTGTTGGGAACATCCCAAACCCTGATACGAAAAGAGGCGAGATACCACGATGGCAAACCGAAAACGAAATATCCAGGTGAAGTTCTATGTGACCGCCGAGGAAAAGGAACTGATGGAACAGAAGATGGCCCAGCTCCAGACAAAGCGGATCGGCGCCTACCTGCGGAAGATGGCGATTGACGGATATATCATCCAGGTGGACACCAGGGACATTAAGGAGATGAACAAACTTCTGTCCGCCATTGGCCGGAACATCAATCAGATTGCCAAGCGGGTCAACGCCGGAGGCCCCACCTATCAGGCCGACATGGAGGAAATCCGGGAAAGGCTGGATCAGATATGGCAGTTACAAAGACGCATCCTATTAAGTCAACGCTGAAAGCTGCGATTGACTATATCTGCAATCCTGACAAGACGGACGGGAAGCTGTTGGTGTCCTCCTTCGGCTGCGCCGCCGAGACCGCCGACATTGAATTTGAATGGACACGCCGCCATTCCATCGACAAGGGCACACACCTGGGCCGTCACCTGATCCAAGCCTTTGAACCTGGGGAGGTCATGCCAGAGGAAGCCCACCGGATCGGCATGGAACTGGCACGGGAGGTCCTGGGCGGCAAATATGAATTTGTCCTCACCACTCACATTGACAAGGATCACGTCCATAATCACCTGATTTTCAATGCGGTCAGCTTCACCGACCACAAGCACTACCATTCCAACAAGCGCAGCTATCACGAGATACGCCGGGCCAGCGACCGGCTGTGCAAAGAACACGGCTTGTCCGTCATCGTCCCTGGCCGGGATAAGGGCAAGAGCTACATTGAGCATCAGGCCGCACAGAACGGCACCAGCTACAAGGCAAAGCTGAAAGCCGCCATCGACCGGCTGATCCCCGTGTCCTCCAGCCTGGAAGATTTGCTTGCCCGGTTGCAGCGGGAAGGGTACGAAATCAAGCGGGGAAAGTATATCTCCGCCAGGGCGCCGGACCAGGAGAGGTTCACCCGGCTCAAAACCCTGGGCGCCGATTACACGGAAGCAGCCGTTGTCTCCCGCATTGCCGGAGGTCCCAGGCCCTCCAGACAGCCCCAACAGCGCAGCGGGAAGGTCAGCCTGCTCATTGACATTCAGAACAATATCAAGGCCCAGCAGAGTGCCGGATACCAGCGGTGGGCAACCATCGAGAATCTGAAACGGGCGGCCGCCACCATGAACTTTCTCACCGAACACGGCATCGGCAGCTATGAGGAATTGGTGGAACGGTGTGACGCCGTTGCCGCCGCCTCCATCCGTACCAGGGAAAGTCTGCGGGATACGGAACAGCGGATCGCCGACCTTGCCCTCCTGGGAAAGCAGATCGACACCTACCGCAAGCTGAAACCTGTCTATGACCGATACAAGGCATCAAAGGACAAGGAAAAATTCCTGCGCGGCTTTGAGAGCGAGATTATCTTATTCGAGGCGGCCGCCAGGGAAATCAAAAAGGCCGGGCTCACCAAACTTCCTTCCTCCGATAAGGTGAAAGCAGAACTGGAAGGACTCTCCGCCCGCAAGGCCGCCCTGCAAACGGAACTTCGGAAGATACAACGGGAGGAAAAGGAATATGACACCCTCCGCCAGAATGTGGACGCCCTGCTGGAAAGGCCGAAGGAACAGGAACAGCAGCGGCAGCGGAGCAACGACTTGGAGTAACGGGGATTGGGCGCTTTTGACAGTCTTTGCAAAACCCCTGGGCGCATGGTTATCCGGCTGATATAATGGAACCAGGAATGGAGGTGCTGACTGTGACGAAATCCGAAGTAATCAAAGAGTTTTTCAAAAAGAGCGTGCTGCCCGTGGCGGTGGCGGCTTTGCTGTACTGCATTTTCAAATCCGTCTGCACAAAAGATGGAGTCACCGACTATGTATGGCTGTTCATCCTTTGCGGTCTGCCTTTTGGCATCCCACGGATGTTTGCCTGGATCGTGCCGGGCGGCTCTTTGGGAACCGCCCTTCCGTTGTTTCTGCTGAACTTTATTATTGGCGGAGTGATCGGCGGTTTCGTCCTGGTCTGGCGACTGCTGGTGTCTACCTGGTATATTCCCTTGACCATCTATCGACTGTTCATAACAAGAGGGACTTCCTATATTCCAGAATAGCACTATGGAAATGTGGAAAACGGCCGCTCCACCGATGGAAAACAAATATTTACGACCTGATGGAAAAGCTGTCAGCTTTCCCACAGCCCGCAAACACTGTTTCCCACAGCGCCGCCCCTTTGACCGTTTACACACATTCCCACAGCGCCTACTACTGCTACTGAAAATGAGCGCCATCACCGAAAGATGATGGCGCTCATTCTTTTTCTCCGTATCCTTCCCCAGCAAGATTTAGTATATTCTTTTTTTCTTTCTGCGCATAGCGCATGGTCTGATAAGCTCCGCCGCCTGTATGGTCCACATAGAATACAACGAGATTGCTTCGCTTCACCATCTGCCGGTTGCGAATTTGAAAAGCGCCTTTTGGATGGCTGCTGGCCGCGCTGCCGCATATCTCGATTTCATCATAATAGGTTTCAAAGTTTTCCATATTGTTGCGCAGCTCCGCCGTGGGATATGGCAGTATCCAAATCAAGGAACTGTTGTCATCCCGAACAAGTCGCTGCTGGCGTTTGACAGCGGAGGAAACGATCTGGTCAAAATCTCCGTCCCGTCCGACCAGGAACTCCACATACTCCTTTTCCAAAAGCAGCGCATGAACCAGCGCCTCCACACGATCCTCCGCCTCACGAAACTCCGGGATGATCCGGTGTCCAAAAAAACTAACAGTAAATATGTTCACGGTTCTATCTTCGCCATTTTCAAGCCAGTCCCTCCAACAAAGTAAACAATCCACTTCTCATTATATACAAACATTGACTTAAAGTAAATAATTCTTTAATTGGTCTCAATTATAATTTACCTGTTTTGTTGGTAGCATAATATCAGGAGGTGATATTATGCAAACGGAGTTTCCAGAACGCTATATCACTTTGGGCTTGAAGATCGCATATTACAGAAAAAAGGCGGGGATGACACAGGAGGTCCTTGCGGAGAGGATCGGGAAAAGTGTCAACTTCGTTGGTCAGGTAGAAGGAACAGGTACGGTTCGTGGCGTATCTCTTGAAACATTGTTCAAGATCGCCCAAGTGCTGAAAATCCCGCCCTCCAAGCTGTTAGAGGATGACTGATCGACTGCGACGCAGCCAGAACAAAAAAAGAATGGGAGCGCCAACCTCGGATAACTGCATCCGATGTTGACGCTCCCATTTTGCTTGATAAAAGGTGAAAATCCGGCGTTTTTCCTATGCAGAAACGCCCTGCCGCTCCACATGGGAAATCATACTGCCCCTACACGGAAAAGCCGTCACAGCCGGTTTCTTTGACTGTTTTGAACCCTAATTCCCGCACTTTTTGGAACGGAGGGAAAGATAGTGCGGACAGGACAACACCACCGCCCGGAAACTCTGCTTGCAGGGATGGATACAGCCCTTGCATAGCTTGTTATACTGGCGTCTGCCGTTCTCGCCCAGGAAGAACGCCCATTCCAGACGCCATTTCTTGCTCCGGCTCATAAGTCGCCCAGCTCCGGGGGCTTCTTCTGCGGGGCAGGCTTGTCCGGGCTTTTCCGTTCCGCGCACTCCCGTTTTGCGTCCTCCAGTCGCTCCCGGATGGAAGGCTTTTTCTCCGGCGTGGTCCTGCGCGCCTCGGTCTGGGCTTTCTCCAATTCCTCACCACGGCGGCCGTTGTTGATGATCCCGTCGATCATGCCGTAGTCATCCTCCAGGGTCATTTCCGCCGTGCGCAGCGGGTTTTCCGGCTCCACGGGAACGGATACGATCTGCCCGTTGATGCTGGCGAACAGCTCCGGCCGCTTGAATTGCTCGGTGTATTTCTGGATCATGTCCGGGGGCAGGGACGCAAAACTCTCCGGCCCCAGGCCCACCACCAAGAAGGTGCCTGCCACAATGTCGTAAATCTCCCCATGCTCGTCCCGGAGAGAGCGGTTCAGGTCCAGACCGATGAGCTTGCCCTCGTCGTTCAGCACCAGCCCCACCGGATCGTCAAAGGGATAGGAGGCGGCAATGTCGCCGCCCACCTCCGCTTGCAGCGCATGGAGGCCGGGGTCGATTTCCTTCACATAGGGTTCCTTCATGGGCTCCACCACCAGGACAGTCAACTTCTCCGGCGCGGTATGTTCGGGTGCGTCTCCGCTGGGGATGGCAAAGGCGCGGCTGCCGTTGGCCATGATGAGATACTTTCCGTCCTCGGACTCGTGGTGGAAACCGTATCCGGCCGCCTCCATCTGTTCCCGGCTCATATCCGTCACATGGAAGGTGCCCCTGGGAGTCCGCACCGTCTCGCCGGTCTCTCGGTCATCCGGGGTGGGCGCCGCTTGCTGCCCGTACAACTCCGCTTCATACTCCCGGTTTGCCTGCTCCGCAAAGGACAGCATCTCGTCCACATGGGACTGATCCGGGTTTTCAATGGCCTCCCGGATCGCCTGGGGGTCCACATCCAGAAATTCCTCATAGCCGGTGGCGTCCTTGAACTTCTCGATCTCCGAAGGCAGATAGTCCTCCTGGGTCTGCCCCAGGGCGGCCAGTTTCTCGTCCAGGGCGGAGATGCGCCCGGCCATCAGGTTTTCGTAGATTTCTTCCTTTGCCGCGTGTTCCTCCGGGTGCTCGGCGGCATACTGCGGATCGTTCTGCCGGAAAAACTCGTCCATATCGTAGGCAAGGTCCATGGCCCATTCCGAAATTTCTTCTTCGGGGATGTCATCCTGGAAGGTCATTACTCGGTATTCCTCCGGGATGCTACCGCGCTCACCATCGTAATACTCATGGAAGCTGTCCCCGGTATCCCGCACATAGCCCAGGTCGGTGAACTGGCCGCTTTCCTCCAGGGCGATGTCCCGCCCGTAGGCTTCATAGTCGATGTAATTGCGCAGATGCTCCGGCACCTGCATGGCGTCCAGTTCCTCGATATAATACCGGCCCAGATCATCGTGGTCATGGATGTCGGGGTAAACATCGTAACAGTCCAGGTTTTCCGTCAGGTTGATAAGCTCCTGGATGCTGCCCGTGTGATCGCCGATCTCCATAGCCGCCTGAAACCGCTCATATTCATCCTGGCTCATATCATCCAGTTTGGAAGCCAGGTAGTTCAGCTCGTCCAGGTTTGCATACTCACCCAGCAGGTCATAGAGGCCGTCCACATAGCAGTCGTAGTCCGTGATGAACCATTCCTCATAGGTCTGCCCGAAGTCGTCCTTCGCACCGATCCCGATACGCTCAAAGACCTTTTTCAGTTCCTCCGCCGTGGTGGGGAACTTCACCCATTCGCCCACAAGGGCACCCTCGTTATATTTGCCCAGGTTGGTGATGAAAGCGGCAAAGGGATAATCTTTGTCATAGTCATAATGGGGCATAACGACACCTCCTTACAGTTCCGGCGCAGACTTTTCCCGATGGGGCTGCGCCTTGCTCTGATTGGCACATTCCTTCCGGCTCTGTTCCAGCCGTTCTTTGATGGAGGGCTTTTTCTCCGTCTGTTTCTCCCTGGGGCGCTCATGCACCCACTCGTCGCCGGAAAGGGTGAGATACCCTTTACTGGTGAAGCACCCCCGTTCCTCCTGCATGGCGTGGTTGCCGAAGGGAACGGGATCAATGGCGTCCAGCAGCTCCGGGGGCAGAAGGACGTCCAAATGCTGCGCCAGATAGCGCCAGCCCACATCCTCCACTTTGCAGATGTTGGGCTCCAGGACAAAATACTCGGTGTTGGCGGGAAACTCCCGGAACTGCTCCAGGGTGATCAGGCGATAAGGCGACTCCTGGACAGCAGCCAGGAGGTCACGGTCCTCCGGGGAAAGCCCGGCAAGCGCCTGGGCCGCTGCCTCCAGTTCGCTTGCGTCACCCCCTGCGGGGAGCAGCGGCTTCAAATGCTCCATGAAGTTGACCTCGGCTTTACTTTTTGCCATGCACACCATCCTTTCGTTTAGGAAACTCCAGCTTGAAATTGACATATTTGCCGCCGGTATCGTCCAGGATCACCACGGCGTCATAGGTGGAACCTTTCTTCTCCGACCACATCCCCTTGACGGAGGCACGGCCCTTTTTCAGAAGGTCGGCCGCCATTTTCCGGGTCATTTCCTTGCGGCGGCTGGTCCAGAAACGGTCATTCTTCCACATGACAAACTGACAGGCACGGTCCGAACAGGCAAAGTTCTTCTTGCCCTCATAGACCGGCTTGCCGCAGCGGGGGCAGAGGCCCACCGTCTCTTTCTCCGGCTGGAACAGCTTTTGCCCATCCTCGGAAATGTGGGAGTATTTCCGCACCAGCTCCGCCGCCATTGCCTTGATCCCGTCCATGAAGTCCTCCGGCGACGCCTGGCCCTTTGCCACCTCGTTCAACCGCTGCTCCCAATCCGCTGTGAGCTTGGGAGAGGTCAGCAGCTCCGGCAACACCGTGACCAGGTTGACGCCCGACTTTGTGGGGATCAGGTTCTTGCCCTTGCGCTCCACGAACCCGCCGGACACCAGCTTTTCAATGATGGCTGCCCTGGTTGCCGGGGTGCCCAGGCCCTTGCGTTCTGCCTCGTCCGGCATATCTTCCTTGCCCGCATTCTCCATGGCCGACAGAAGGGTGTCCTCGGTGTAGGGCTTGGGGGGCGAAGTGAAGTGCTCGGTGACGGAGGCGGAGACCGGCTCAAAGACCTGCCCCTCCATCAAGGCCGGAAGAACGCCCCCGGCATCTTCATCCTCCGGCTTCTCCTTCAGGGAAGAACGGAACACCTCCTGGATGGCCCGCCATCCCTGGGAAAGCACCTGCTTTCCTTTTGCCGTGAAGGTGTGCCCGCCGCAATCAAAGGTGGCTGTGATCGCCTCATACACGAAAGGCTCCGCCGCCGCACACAGCAGCTTGCAGCAGACCAGCAGGAGGATATTTCGCTCGCCCACAGGCAACGCAGGCACATCCGCCTTTTCCAGTTCCAGGGTGGGAATCAGGGCATGGTGATCAGATACCTCCTTGTCGTTCACCAGCGCCAGAACATCGGGGAAAAACTCCGGGCAGGCGTCGAAGGGCGGCACCCGCGCCGCCAAATGCAGGACCACAGAGGCGGTTTCCGTCATGTTAACCGTCAGATACCGGCTGTCCGTGCGGGGATAGGTCAGCAGCTTCTTTTCATAGAGCGATTGGGCGTAGTCCAGGGTTTGCTTGGCCGTGTAGCCGAATACCCGGTTTGCCTCCCGCTGCAAGGTGGTCAGGTCGTACAGTTTGGGCGGCTTCTCCGTCTTTTTCTCCCGCACCAGGGATACACACACGGCTTGCTGCCCGTCACAGGCGTCCCGGATGGTCTGGGCGTCCTCTGGGGAAACAATGCGGTCGCTGACCGCCTCGGCCTCCTCCAGCGTCAGCCGCACATGATGGTATTTCTCCTTGCGGAACAGGACGATCTTACCGTCCCGATCGGCCAGCATCGCCAGGGTGGGCGTCTGCACCCGCCCAATATTTAACGTTCGATGATACAACACCGAAAAGAGCCGTGAGGCATTGATACCAATAAGCCAGTCCGCCTTTTGGCGGCAAAGTGCCGATTGATACAGCGGGTCATAGTCCGCGCCGGGACGCAGATCGGCAAAGCCCTCCCGGATCGCCGCGTCCTCCATCGAAGAAATCCAGAGGCGGGAGAAAGGTTTGGAACATCCGGCGGCCTCATAGACCAGCCGGAAGATCAGCTCACCCTCGCGCCCCGCGTCGCAGGCGTTGACCAGTTCCGTCACATCAGGGCGTTCCATCAGGGAACGGAGAATGTGGAACTGGGTGGCCTTTTCCTCGGACACCACATAGCGGAAGGGGGCGGGCAGGATGGGAAGGTCCTCATACCGCCACTTCTTATAACGGTCATCGTAGGCGGCCGCGTCCGCCAGTCCCACCAGATGACCAATGCACCAGGAAATCAGCCAGCCGCCGCCTTCAAAATAGCCATTGGCCCTGGATGTGACACCCAGGGCCGATGCGATACTCTTTGCTACACTCGGTTTTTCACAGATCACCAATTTGCTCAATTCTGGTCCTCCTGTTCTTCGTGTTCAGGAGCATCCTCGTTTTCGTATTCCTCGTCCTCGAACTCATAGTCGTCCGGGTCGGCGCTGACCTTTGCGCCCTGCTTGGGCTTGATGAACTTGATGTAGGCGAAAGCTCCGCCGCCGCCCAGGGCCGCCAGCAGCAGGATCAACACCAGGGCGTCGCCGCTGCCAGACTCCTTCTCCGGCTCCGGTTCGGGCTCTGGCTCCACCTCCGGCGCTTTCCCGGCGCACTCGCTCATATTCACCGCGCAGACCGGACAGGTGGTATTCACCGCACCGGCCTGGCATTTCTCGGCGCAGGTACAAGCAGCGGGCTTTTCCTCCGCCTGCCCGTCCTCCAGCAGCGCCATCAGGTCGGCTTCATCCACCTGGTTCAAGAAGTGAACGGAGGTCTCCTTGTCCTCGTTGGCCCGGTCGATCAGGATGTAAAAATAGTTGCCCGCTTTCGTGGTCACGGTGATAAGCTGCTTGTCACCGTAATAATCGTCCACCAGCGTGGCGTTGCCCTCCGGGGTAAGGGGCTGGCCCTCCGGCTCCATGCCCCCGGTGGCAGGTTCCTCGGTGGGTTCTGGGGTCGTCTCGGCGGGCTCCCCGGTGTAGTAGTCGCCATCTCCGCCGCCCGCAAAGGCGGTGACGGAGAAGGCGGTCATGCACAGGACCACCACCGTCAGGGACGCCAAAAGGCGAAAAACTCTGTTACGCTTCATTTTCGCCATCCTCCGTTCCTTCCATATCCTCGTCATCGGGGTCCGGCGCCGCCTCCGCCTCCATCATCCCGTTGGGCAGGGTGATAAGGCCGCTGGCGTAGGCCTTCAGGAAGGCGGTCAGCTCCTTGTTGTCCATGCGCACCGCCTTGACCATGCGGACGATCTCCAGGTTTTCTTCCTCGGTGAGCTGCGCCTCCAGCTCCCGAAGTCGCTTCTGCTGGGCGGAGATCTTCTCCTTCGTCTTTTCGATGTCTTTGCGAATCTTCTCAACCGTTGCCATGTGTGCAAAACTCCTTTCCAAATCGTTCTCTCCAGGAATAGTTCCGCCCCAGGCCCTTGACCGTTTTCAGGTTTTTCCGGGCGTTGTCCTCCAGCGCCAGGGCGCGGCGGAACAAATCGGGATGCTGCTCCCGCAGGGCGGTGATCTCGTCGGGTTTCATGCTGGGACAGAAAAAACAGGACGATTTTCCCGGCTGGGGCAGCCCTGCCGCCTCGATCTGCCGGATGCAATCGTCCCGCGTCCATCCCCATTCCATCAGGGGATACCACTTGCTGTATTTTCGGTCGGCCAGGTCTCCCAGCAGCACCTTGTCGCTGCGGTAGCCCTCGCCCGCGTCGTAGCCGATGAACTTGACCACCCGTTTGCCCGCCGCCCACGCCTTTTGACACGGCGGGTAATGGTTGCAGAACTTTTCCTGCGGCCCGATCTTGTGTTTCAGGGAACACCGCTTGAAGCCGTAGGCAATGGACGGTAGGCTGCAACTTTGCAGACATTCATCCTCCAGCGTCAGCCGTTTCCCGTCACGGGTGGTCTTATACACTCTGGTAATAGGCGGCATCCCGTGGTCCTTCAGCCAGTCATCCATCACATCCAGATAGGCGTAGGTGTGGGGGTGCTCCGCCCCCGTATCCGCAAAGAGGATCAGGTCCACCGGGATACGATGCTGGTGCAGCCCGATCAAAAGGGCGGTACTGTTGGCGCCGCCCCCATAGGAAACCATATTGATGCTTCATCACCTCCATCAGTTGTACGGCGGTCTGCCGTATGCGTAGAAATGGGATTGCCAGTAACTTGTGTTCAAGTTGGAATACTGGATGGGGTCGCCGCAGTGCAGCATCATCCCGTCGCCCACATAGATGCCTACATGAGATACGCCGGTTGTATCGTAGGTCCCCACGAAGAACACCAGATCGCCGGGCTGGGGGTCGGATACTGGGGTGGAAATGTTGTAGAGCCCCTGAGCGCCCAGCCGCCCGGTATTGCACAGGCCGCTGTTGGTCAACACATAGCTGACGAAGCCGCTGCAATCAAAAGAGGTGCTGGGGCTGCTGCCGCCCCATACATAGGGATACCCTAAATACTTCTCTGCCTCGGTGATAAGGGTGTTGAACCGCTCGTCCGTCAGATATTCAGCGGGAATCTCCCAGGCGGTGGGCGGGTTCTCAATGTACTTGTTCACATACCCGGAGGACGGGAACAGATCGGGGCGGTTGCCCAGAGTGGACATATAAGTGGCGTAGAGCGAAAGCTGTTCCTCGCCCATCATGTAGACCGGCACATGGGAGAGGTCGAAGTTTTCCAGCGTGACGGTACAGATATACCAGGTGTACGGAACTTCCACCTCATACTCATTGCCCTCGCTGTCCGTCCGTGTCTCTGTCCGATAGCGGGTCTCCGTGGTCACGGTTTCGGTGAGGATATATTGCTTGTCAAAGAGGGTTTGAAGGTCGTCCTGTACCTGGTCGATGGTGAATACCCCATCATGGAGAACCGACAGAATGGAAACCAGCACATAGGGGTCGTGCTCAATTTCATCCAGGTCGAAGTGATACTCGTCATAGTCGTGGGTGGCCTCGTAGGTATCCAGGTATTCCCGCAATTCATCCTCTTTGGCGCAGTAGGCTTCTTCCGCCGCCAGCATGTCGGCATCCTCGGACAGATAGGAAGATGCCATGATATTGGACACCCCGCCGCCGAACATGGAGGAACAGGATTGCAGGGAGCCCAGCAGCATCACCAGCAGAAGGCCGATGCCGCCCACGATTAGCGCGCCCTTCCAATGCTGTTTCAGGAAAAGGGCGGTGCGCTTGGACTCCTGGGCGGTTTTCCTGGCCGCCTTTGCCGTGGCCTCCGCTGTTTTTCCGGCTTGGGCAGTCTTGCCCGCCGCCCGGTATGCCGCCGCATATTGCTTTTGCAGCTTCCGTTTCTGCCACAGGCGGGAGATGGGATTGGATGCAAGCTGGGGGTTCTCCGCCACGGCTTTCCGATAGTAGAAATCCGCATTGGCCTTGACCGCCGCCTGCTCCGCCTTTGCCGCGTCCCGCCAGGGTTTCAGCTTGCGTTCCGCCCGCCAGTTCTGGACACGGCGGTTTCCGTAGCCCACAGCCTTCTCAAAGCTACGTTCCCCCAGGTGGCCCGACTGGACGCCGGAATTTTCCTGCTCCACCTCTCGGACCTTGCCGTGGATGGCTGCGCCTGCCTCCTGGATGGGGCGGGACAGCGGATTGGCATGTTGGGGGGATGGCAGTTTGGATGGAACAGCGGTCTTTGCCGCGTCCAGCCGGTCCGCCGCCTTGTCCGACTTGCGGATGGCCCCTTGCAGCTCCGGCTTGGCCTGGTCCGCCTCGGAAAACTGCAATCGGGAGGATGGACGGCCCGCTGCCGCCTCGCCCTCCCGATAGGTTCTGCGCTGTTTCCGGCGCTTCTTCTTGGCTGCTGCCTGTTCCCGGTGCAGTTCCACACGATCCACTACTTTCCCAGCGGCACCCGCCGTGTCGCCGGAGGCGGAATGGTCCTGCTCCGGCGTCCGGTCAGAGGGATAGGTCGTCTCGCCCGTAACCAGATTGACGGATACTGCCCCGTCACGGGTCATCTTCTGCGCCTCCTTTTCGGGGGCTTTCCATTCTTTCAAGGTGCGTCACCTCCTGTTCCATAGGGGCAGATGTCGGCACACGCCCCGGTTTCGATCATGGCGATGTACTGGAAAATGGGATAGGCCTGGGGCGGGCAGACCGCGTTCCCCAGGGTTTTCAGCCGCAGCGCCCGGTTGTCCGTGTCCTCGGTCATGCGGGGGACTCCTTCGGGCTCGGCACGCCAAAGGATGCGTCCGTCCATTTCGGGGGGAATCCCATGAGCCATTCCACCCAGTCCGGGTTCAGCGCCGCTTTCTCGGAAAGGGGCTGCTCCTGCCGGATCACCTGAGCCGACAGGTTGGAGGACGGGGATTTGTCCCGGAAGGCCGCCGGTTTCAGGGTGGAACGGTAGCCCTCCGATGCTGCCGGGGTCAGATAGAACACCGCCGCCGACAGGGACAGGCTCCAGATCGACCCGTCCTTGTTCCGCTTGCGGAATATCCCATTGTCCGACAGGAACACATCCAGGCTGGCAGCATCCCGCCCCGTGGAT
>NZ_QUJR01000005.1:54889-228361 GCF_003480945.1 Butyricicoccus sp. AM27-36 | reverse complement strand
ATCCAGGCTTGCCGCGTCCCTGGCGGTGTTGTTGTCGGAGGCAAGGGGTGTGGGAAACATCAGCCGCGACGATAAAAGTTCGCTGGCGCTCATGCCATGCGCCGACACCGCAAGCCGGAAATACGAATGGGAGAACAGCGTATCCCGCTTTTGCCAGGTCAAAAATCGTTTTGTCGAGCCCCATATTGATGAAGCCAGCAACATTTTCCCCAAGCACCCAACGGGGCCGCAGTTCGGCAATAACGCGGCACATCTCCGGCCACAGGTAGCGTTCATCCGCAAAGCCCCGCCGTTTTCCTGCGGTGGAGAAAGGCTGGCACGGGAATCCGCCGGAGAGGATGGTAATGGTTTCAAGTCCTGTTTTTTCAAAAAACGCCTCCTTCGTGAATGTGGTGATGTCGCGGAACTTCGGCACATCCGGCCAATGTTTTTGCAGGATGGAATAGGGATAGTCCGCCCACTCGCATTGACAGACCGTTTCAAAGCCCGCCGCCTCCGCCGCAAGGTCCAGCCCGCCGATGCCGGAAAACAGGCTGACATGGGTGAGCTTATTCATGGCTGATCTGCTCCCCAGGGATCAGCTCCGCCCGGAACCGCTTGATGACCGCCGCCTCCAATTCATCCTGACAAAAGTTGCTGTCAGCGGAAAGACCCAGCTTGCGGCGCAGCCTGTTCAGCGTCTTTTCATAGTTCCCGTATTTCTTTTGCAGTCGGAGAAAATCTTTCTCGTTCTGTGCCTGCGACAGACACTTGGCGATGCTGTACCAGGTTACCAGGAACATGTGCAGTTCGCTCACCAGCAGCCGGAATCCGCTGCCGGGGATCAGATAGTGTTCCTCCTGGCGGCCGCCGCCCGGTTCGGGTTCGTCGTCCTCACACTCCACATAGAAGGCGTCCAGCTCGCACAGCTCCCGCGCCTTCATCCCGGCAAGGTCCGCCTTGTCGCCGAACACCAGGTAACGGCCGGGAATGTTCCAGGCGTCAAACTTGTCATCGGCGATCTGGCCGTACCGCTTCGCCGCCGCAATGAACGCCTCCACATCCTCCCGGTCCTTGATTTTTCCGGCAAGGAAGGCAAGCTGATGAAGCAGCCCGTAGAGATGCACTTCCTCGTCGATATGTGCCTCATAGGTCTTTTCCTCGATGACATACAGCTTTTCCTGTTCCATATCCTTATCCCATCCTTTCCTTCCATTCCAGCCGCATTTGCCCATCATCCAGCAGCAGACGGATCACATTTTTGCCCTGGGGCGTAATCAAGGTCTGCTGTCCAAAATGCCCATATTTCCAGAAGTCCTTCACACGGAATAATCCGTTATTGGAGGGCTTGGCATAGGGCAGAAGGTATCCGGCCGGGCAGCGGTACAGAAATCCCGCGTCCATCAGGAAACGGCAAAACGCACGCTCCCCGATTTGCAGTTCTTTCGCCGTGGCTCGGATATTGGTGCAGTTTTCTTCATGGACAAAGGCGTCATAAAAATCTGCTTTCGGCCGCAGCCGTTCCACCTCGCCGGAGAGCTGCCGGTTTTTCTCATGCTCGGCAAGAAGCTGGTCGGCAAAAGCCAGCAATATTTCCGGTTTTTCCGCCGCCTGCTCCAGAAGGGAGGCAGTCATGTACCCGCCCGTCTTGCGGATCATGGGGAGAACTTCGTCAAACACCCATTTTTCAAAGCGTTCCGCACCAGGCAGCCGACTATGAACGATCAGGCGGTACACATCACCCTCCGGGATGAATGTCAATTCCTGTACGCCTCCTTCTGTAAGGGCGCCCCGTTTCAGGGCCCCCTTACAATGCGTATTGATGGCGTTCCTCGGTTTTGCATATCCCAGGGCTTTCGCAACATCAAATCCGCAAAACAGATAATTGCCGTTTTCTTCGATCACTCGGATGCTGCCAAATTCGCGGTTATTGAAAACCGCCATCTTGTTATCCATTCTGGTCCTCCTTTTCGTCGTCCACAGTTTCGTGTGCAACCTCGCTGGGCTTGGTGGTGAGCAATTTATAGAGCTCGGTGTCTTTCGGGAAGTCATCCGCAAAGGGCAGGATGACATTGTTGAAGAACAGCAGCCCGTGGCCCGGCTCGGAGTTGGTCACATAGGCAAGCTGCTCCGATGAAATGTTCAGCCGCTCCGCCAGTATCTTCCGGTCTCCCGCCGCCTGGTTGAGCATATAGATGAAGTCGCTGTTTTCCAGGATGTTTTCGATCTCCGGGGAGGAAAGCAGGTCTTTGGGGTTCTGGGTCGCCCCGGTAGGGATACCGCCCCATTTTCTGAACCGTTTCCAAATCTCGGCGCTGTATGCGGCGGTCTGTTCCTCCTTCAGCAAAAGGTGGAACTCGTCCACGAAATACCAGGTGGAGCGCCCGATAGCCCGGTTGATGGTAACGGTGTTCCACACCGCATCCTGAACAATGAGCATCCCCGGCTTTTTCAGGTTCTTGCCCAGGCCCTTGATGTCAAAGCAGACAAGGCGGTTGGAGATGTCCACGGTGGTACGGTGGTTGAAGAAGTTCAGCGAACCGTTCACATAGAGGTCCAGCGCCTGGGCCACTCGGTCGGCCTCCGGGATGTGCTGGGACAGAAGGGCGTTCATCAGGTCGCCCAGAATGGGCATATTCTCTGGCCGGGGATCGGCAAAGTAGGGCTGGTAGATCATCTGTACCGCCCGGTCAATGACGGTTTTCTCGATGGCCTCCAGCCCCGTCTTGCTGCCCATGATGAGCTCGCAGAAGGATAAGACGAAATCACTTTTCAGCGCCAGCGGGTTTTCTTCCTCGGAGTAGTTGAGGTTGATGTCCAGAGGGTTCACATAGTCGGTGCTGGACGGGGACAGCCGGATCACCTGACCGCCCAATCGCTTCACCAGGGGCGAATACTCGTCCTCCGGGTCGCAGATGATGACATTATCCTGGGTCATCAGCATGATAAAGGTGATCTCCCGCTTGCAGCTCATGGATTTGCCGCTGCCGGGGGTGCCGAACACAAGACCGTTGGGACAGCGGGATTGCTTGCGGTCCAGCAGGATCATGTTATTGGAAAGGGCGTTGAGCCCGTAGTACATGGCGTCGCCGCCCATGAACACCTCCTGGGTGACGAAGGGGACGAACACCGCCAGGGCCGAAGTGGTCAGGCTCCGTTCTATCTTGATGCGGTTGAGCCCCAGGGGAAGGCTGCTCATAAGCCCGTCCTCCTGCTGGAAGTCCAGCCGGGTCAGAAGGCAGTTATAGGTCTGGGCGACGCTGGCCGCCTGGGATACGGCGATCTCCAGCTTTTGACGGGTCTCCGCCGTGTGCAGCACCAGGAAGGTCATGTTGAACATTCTCTCGTTGCGGGATTGCAGGTCGGTGAGCAGGTCCTTTGCCGCGCCGCCGTATGTAGAGAGGTCCGAAGGAAGGATGTCCATATCGTAGCCGCTGCGCACCGCCCGCTTCTGCTCCTGTATCTTCATGGCGTCCAGGTCGGTGATCTTCCGCTTGACCATTTTGATGGCCTCGTTCTGGTTGATGCCCCGGATGTGCATGGTCACCATGATATTTCCGTCCGCCTCCATGAAGTCGGTGAGGATACGGTCGTGCATCTCGGGCGCCAGGATTTGCAGGAAGGACACCGCCCCATACCGCTTTCCGATGCGGAAGGTGCGGGTCTCCCCGAAGTGGAAGGAGGACGGAGAAATGAAGTCCTTCACCGAAAGGCCGCTGGCCGGGAGCCAGTCCCATTCAAAGGCGAACTGCCCGCCCTCCGGGTGGAGGATGTTGTAAAGCAGCTCCAGCCGCTCCTTTCCATCCAGCACATGAGCGGCCGCACCCATGACCTTGAAGCGGTTGAGGGTGTCGGTCTCAATGCGGGCAAACCGCGCCCGGGCCGCAGGGAGGTTCTCCGCCTCGATGGTCAGGGTCACATACTTGGTTTTCACATAGCCGTTGTTGCCCCGCTTGTACTGCATCCGCAGGATGTCCACCGCCTCGTCCCGGATGGGGTCCAGGTCGTTGCCCTGCCTGCGGATGCCGAACATTTCATCGGCGGCGCTGCCTCCGCTGCGACTGTCCAAAGAGACCTGAACACCGATGGAGGGGTCGTAGCCGTTGTAGAAATCGCAGAGGCTTTCAAAGATGCTCCGCTGATCCTCCGGCCCCGCCAGGCGGTAATTCACATCCTCAAAGGCAATGGTCTTGGAGAAGGCGCCGCCCTCCAGCCTGCACAGACCGTCCGGGAACATATTCTGAAACGGGATGCTGTCCTGCACCGTATGGGCTTTTCCGTCGCCCTTCGCCTGCCGGATCACCGCCTCGATCTGCTTGCGCTCGGCACGGGTGAGCTTACGCTTTGCCGGTTTTTCTGCCTTTTCTCGCAATCCGCTTCACCTCCTGTTCCAGTTGGGATTGCCGCACCAGGGCGGAATAGAGATTGTTTGTCTGGTAGATGCGTACCTTCGGCCGGATGAATTTGTTCTGGATCAGATGCCCCAGGAACACTTCCAGCGGCTGCCCGTTCTTCTCATACATGGCGAACAGGAAAAAGGGCAGCATCACCAGGATCATGCACAGCGCCGCCGTGGTAGTTCCCAGGCTCGCCTTTGCCAAAAAGAAAAGCGGCACGCCTACCAGCGCCGCCGCTCCGAAACAGATCACTTGTCGTTTGGTCAGCCCGAACAGGACCTTGCTC
This sequence comes from Butyricicoccus sp. AM27-36, assembly GCF_003480945.1. Lineage (NCBI taxonomy): Bacteria > Bacillati > Bacillota > Clostridia > Eubacteriales > Butyricicoccaceae > Butyricicoccus > Butyricicoccus sp. AM27-36. Next base: position 223,699 of record NZ_QUJR01000005.1, on the reverse strand, counting down.
TGTATCCGACTCAGGTCCTTCGGGATTGTTACATAAGCCAATGTTTCACACCTCCTTCTTCATCGGCGCATAGTCCTTAAAATCTGATACGGAATGAAAAATCCGTTTATTATTTACCCATCTTTGCAGATGGCGGGTAATGCGTGGAGCCGTGGGACGCTCATAGATCATCACATAGGGATCATATCCCAATGCCCGCAAGGTGTTTACCCGGTACAAATCCTGTTCATGGGTGCTGCCGTAATTGGTCAGGACATAGACACGGCGGTTTCGGTCGCTCTTTATGGAAGTAAGTTCACGAAAGCGACGGAAATACTCCGTCAGGTCCTCGTCCGGTTATCCCATGCGAAATGCACCGCTTTTGTCCGCACTTTGTTCAGTAGAGATACATTATCACGGCTGATAAGGCGAATATCGAGCCCCTGGGTAAAGTCCACCAGCGCCCGGCTCTCAATTAGCTGTTCAATGAGCCTTTCATGGTCGGGACAGGCAAGCAGGTTCGGGTCCATCAGTTTGATTTCTTCCTCACCATTCCAAAACTCGGAAAGATCAGCCACCCGGACGCTCCTGCGCCCTTCTTTTTTGCTGACAATACAAAATCCGCAGTTCCTTGGACAGCCACGGCTTAAAAAGCCGTAGGCTGTACCTAAAAACCGCGGATATAGAAAATAGTCCGGCCGAATATGCTCGATCTCATGCGGGAGGTTTTCGCCGGGGCCGTAACCTGTACCGCCCTGGATGACCTTATCCGCATTGCTCACCTGTATGGTGTCTTTGGAATAGGTGTCTGTAAATACCCGGCTTTTATAAACAAGGTCATATTGCTTTGCAGGGTCCCACCATTCCACCCGATCCCCGTGTCTGGTGTGATACTCCGAGAGCTTCATCAGGCACAGGTTGGGAAAATTGTGCGAGTCCACATCAATAAGGCCTACTCTCAAATATCTGCCTCCTTTAGTGGGCGCCGAACAGGGATTTTGCAAGGCTGCCGGTCTTGAACAATGTGTAGCACAGCAGAACCGTATAGCCCATGCACCCCCAGATGGCAGCGGATATGTTGTCGCCGGATGTGGAGATGCCCTCCACCAGCACGGCATAGATGCCCACGCAGATCATAATGAGGAAGGCCTGGAAGCCCAGGGCCAGCAGGGAGCGAAGGTAGTTCTGCCCCGTGGAGCCCCATTCCCGGTTGACCATCGTGGCAAAGGGAATCGGCCCTATGGAGGTGACCAAATACACCTCAATCATTCTGCCGTAGATCACCAGGAAGATACAGATGGAAAGAATCTGCGTACACAGCCCCACGAACACACTCTGGAACCACAGCCCCAGCAGGGCGCCCACGCTCCAGTCGGCAAGCTGGGTCTCCAGATTGCCCACCACGCCGGAAATGTCGATGCCTGCGTCCGAGATGATGACCCCCGCCGACTGACTGACCACATTCTGCGCCACATCGAACACCGCCATGACGATGTTCCAGGTGTTGGTGACGATCAGCACCGCGCAGAAGGTCTTGAAAATCCACTTGAAGAAAATCCAGGTGTCAAAGTCGTGGAGGTTATTTTTCTCGATGATGAGCTGGATCAGCTCGTAGCACATGACGAAGGTGAGGATGATGCCAGCGATGGGGACAATCACCGTTTCCGAGAGGTTTCGGATCATGTTGAAGATGCTGCTGTTCCAGGCGGCGGGCGTCATGCCGACCTCCCCGGCGATCTCGCCCACCTTTGTATTCAGGGTATCAAACATCCCGGTCAGGTTTGAAATGATACCGTCAATGAGCAGTTCCTTGAACCACTCCTGGATCATATCCAATATCAAGGGAGATCACCTCCTTTGCGGGGGCTCCCGCTATCAAGCGAAAGCCCCCGCCGGTTTTGGAGAATCATTAGGTGGTGGACAGCAGACCGGACAGCAGAGGGATCAGGGTGATGCCGATGAGGGCAACGCCGCCGCCCGCCATGAGCTGCTTGATGCCCTGGCTTTTGGAGGCAGGGTTGTCCTGGCCGTAACCTTCCAGAAGGTTGATGCCGCCCCACACGCACAGGCCGCCGCCCAGGGCGATGACCAGAGTCTGCAAAACGTCGATAGCGTTAGTAAAAAAGCTCATATTCACATTTCCTTTCGTTCAGTTGAATTGTTGGGTTGAAGGTCGGTGGCTTTCAATTCGTACAGATCGAAAGGCTCGTCCGGCTTCACAATGGCCGGTCTGCGTTTCATGTACCGTTCAATGTCAAAGGTATTTTTCTTGTCGGCGTCGGCAAGGTACTTGTAGCGGGGATGCTTCGTTATATCAAACTTGTCGCTGAAAAACGGCCGCACCCCTCGAAGCTGCAAGATACACTTGCCTCCGTCCATCACCGCAATCTCGTCCTGGGTCATCAGCTCCTTTCCTAATTTCTGATAGTTGAGGCCGTGGGAAACCTGACTGCCCCGGTTCTCGGATTGATTGAAGCTGTCGATGGTCTCCTTGCCCAGCAGCTCCGAGATTTCTTTCAGGGTGGATTTCTCCTTGCCTCCCAAAAACAAGGTGGTGTCGCAGTTGCCCACAATGGTATCCGCGGCGTCCTTGTAGATGGTCTTTAACTGGCTTTGGGACTGCAAAATAATAGAAGCCGAGATTTCCCGGCTCCGGATGGTGGCGATCAACTTGTCGAAGTTGGGTATCTGCCCGATATTGGCGAACTCGTCCAGGAGGCACCGCACATGGACGGGCAGCCTGCCGCCGTACACGTCGTCCGCCTTGTCGCAAAGGAGATTGAATAGCTGGCTTTGCAGCATGGCGATAACGAAGTTGAAGGTGGTATCCGTATCGCTCATAATGAGAAACAGCGCCGTTTTTCGGTCGCCCAGGGTGTCCAGTTCCAGTTCGTCGTCCGACATGATCTCCCGCAGCTCCGCAATATCGAAGGGGGCAAGGCGGGCGCCGCAGCTAATCAGGATGGATTTCAAGGTCTTGCCGGCAGCCAATTTGAATTTGCGGTACTGCTTCACAGCGAAGTGGTCCGGGTGCTCCTTCTCCAGCTTGGCGAACAGAATATCCACGGGCGACTGAAATTCCTCGTCGTCCTCTCTGGCCTCCGATGCGTTGATGAGCTCCAGCAGCGTGAGGAAGTTCTTTTCTTCCGGCTCCGCCTCGTACCAGATGTACCCGATCAGGGCGCAGTACAAAAGCCGCTCGGCCTTCACCCAAAAATCTTCCGAGGATTTTTCTCCGTCGCCTTTGGTGTTGGCAATGATGACATTGACCAATTTGAGGATGTCTTTCTCCGACCGAATATAGGCGAAGGGGTTGTATTTCATGCTCTTTTTGAAGTTGATGGTGTTGAGGACTTTAATGCGGTACGGCTCATAGATGACCTTCCCGCGGGCATCCCGCAGGGGTTTTCCGTTCTCGTCCAGCTTGGGGGCGCCCCGCCGCAGCATGGTCCCCACCTCGGACAAAAGCTGTCCTTTGGGATCGGTGACCACATAGCTGCTGTGCATCTGCATGAGTGAGGGCTTGACGAAGAACCGGGTCTTGCCGCTGCCGCTGCCGCCGATGACCAGAATGTTCTTGTTTCGGGCGTACTTGGGATTTTTCGGGCGGCTGGACATGGTGAGCTTTTCCGTCTGGGTCAAAGGAATGTTCCAGTCGGGAACCGGATCGACATAGGGGGCAATATCGGCCGCCGTGCCCCATCGTGCGCTGCCGTACTCAATGCCCTTGCGATATTTCTTTGTATTCTTGCTCTTGGCATACACCGCCAGCCGAACAATGACCGCCCCGGCGATACCCGCCAGCAGGTCCAGCGGATGCAGACTTGGCAGCCCAGAAGAAAACGCCTCCGTAAAGCCCTGGCTCAAATGCAGGAACTTTTCAGAGGCGTCAAGGCCGGGCGCAAGGCGCACCGCCTGGCAGAGCTTGTCAAAGAGATACACGAACAGCAGATACGGGAGGTTGGGGATCAGCTTTTTCTTCCAGTCAACCGTCATAATTCCACACCCCGGTCTTTGGTCTTGACCTTCTCCCGCTGGCGGTGCTGGGCTTTGGACTGCTGTTTCGCCTGCTCCAGCTCCTTGCGGATGGAGGGCTTTTTCTCTTTCTCCAGGTTCTTTGCGGAGAACTCCCGAAAGGCTGCCGTGATAACGTCGGCATCCCGGCCCTTGAAGAACACCAGGTAGCGGGGTATCTCGCCGCTGGTATCCTTTTTCAGAGCAAAGTCAATGCCGTACTTCTTGGCGGTGGCGGAAAAGGCCCGGATGTTCCGGTCGGTGATCTCGATGTTGGAAACGCCGGTGTTGTGCTTCATCAGCTGCCGGAGGGTCTGCTTTCCGTGGTGCAGCTTGGTCTTATGGCCGGTCACTCCTTTCTGCATCTCGTCCAGCACTTTTTTCATGGCCTGCTGCAGCATCCCGGCGGAGAGTTTGGTGGCCTCCACACAGAGGGCAATGGTGCGCTGGGTGACTTCTTCCTGCATGACCTATCATCTCCTTTCTCCGCTGCCGTACAGGTCATGGTTCACCAGGGACGCATAGTAGCTGTCGATGGTGGCCGGGGCGTTATACAGGGCAGCCAGCAGATATTTCTTGATGTTGCGGACATAGGTGGTGTTCTCCCGCATACGGTCCAACACATACTCAATGTGAGAACTGTTCAGCTTCAGGAACCGGGATTTGACCACCTCCGCCGGATAGTCGTCCCCGGCAATGCGGATCGTTTCCCTGCGGGAACAGACGGTATCCACCATGAGTTCCACCAGTTCATTCAGCATATCCCGATCCAGCCGGTCATCCCGGCATAGATAGTCATACTCGATATTCTCCAAAATCAGTTCCCGATAGCTCTCTCGCTCCCGCATCCAGTCCCGTCCGGTTCGTTTGGTCTCTGCGGGGGTTTGGGGACTTGATTGGATAGGATTTGATCCTTCCGTACTTGATGAATCAGTATTTGATATTTGGTTACTTGATCCTTTAGTATTTAATTGTGCGGGTTTTTCCTGTTCAGGTTTTCCCAAGACAGGAGAATCCAAGACTGGTTTTACCTGAACTGGATTTTCCCGTTCAGGTTTTCCCGGTTTAGGTTCCGGCGGCCTGGGCTGCTCCAAAATCGTGTACTCGATGCTGCCGAGCCGCCCGTTGGCGTTGCGGACTCTTTCACGGATAATGTATCCCGCATCCTCCAGCTCCCGGACCGTAGCACAAATGCTGTCCACTCCATCCCGGCATATCCGCGCAAGACCTTTGGTGGTGTAGTCCCAATCCTCCGGCAAGGATAGCATGAGGGACAGCAGCCCCTTCGCTTTCAGCGACAGTGCCGTGTTCCGCAGATGATGGTTTGCCATCACCGTGTAGTCGCGGGTTTTCTCAATGCGAAATACCGCCATAATCTCACCTCCCTCCGGCGGTCTGGAAAAGTGTTCGTTTTCGGAAAAAATTCAATTCTGTGCCCACTTGCTTCTCCATGTGGGAAAACCTATGGACACTTGATTTGCATTTCCTACATGAAGAAATACCTTCGATTTCTCACCCCTTTCAATACAGTTTTCCGTGTACTTGATGGAAAGTAAAAACGCCATAGGATTCCCTATGGCGTTTGGGACAGGAAAAGGGTGCTGATATTTCACATCAGCACCCTTTATCCTGCCAGTATTTGATTTTTTGACTTCACATCGTGTTCCTTGCCTCTGAAAACATTGATTTTACTGGACTATCTCATGTTTTCTTATTAGGAGGCGGGGAATCAGGTGTGCTCTATTCTGATGGTTAATGCGAAAACATTCCGAACTATGAAAACAGTTTGTATCTTCGCATTATGGTGGAGCGCTTGCGTCCAAATCCGAACCGTTTATATCGTCCAAAGTAATTGTTTCCGTTCCGTCTTGATAGTTAAAGGTCAGAATGATTTTATCATCGTACACATAAACCGCGTTGACAAAGCTATCAATCAAGCGCTGCCGCTGCTCCTGCTTGGTAGTATCAATGGCGCGGAAGCGTTGCAGAAAAAATAAAATCTGTTCTCTGCTAAGATGCGGCTTTTGAAGTTCTTCCTGTAAGATGCTGACCGTCAACCGTTCCTTGGTGGCTTCCAGCTCCTCCAACCGCTGTTTTGTAGACACGGTGAAAATTCCCTGCTGAATGGCGTTCAACATATTTTGTATGCCTTGCTCGGTCTGCGCTAACTGTGCCTTTAGAACGGGCAGAGAGGTATTTTCCCGCGCTTGTACATCAAGCACCATACTTGCGATTGCGTTAAGCGTTGTATCATCAAATATCATTTGCATGGTACGCTCGACCACCAGATTTTCTATCCAGTCCTTTTTTACCGCCTTTTTGGTACAGCCAGTTTTCCGCTTTGCGCTTCCGCATTTGTAATAGTAGTGCTTCTTCCCGGTATGGCTCGTACCGCTTTCGCCTACCATCAGCCGCCCACACTTGCCGCAAAACAGCTTCGTTGTCAGCAAAAAGGCTTCATCCGCTTTACTCATAGCCGGGGCGCGTTTGTTCCGTGCTATGCGTGCTTGTACCCGGTCAAATAGTTCCTGCGGAACAATAGCGGGAACGCCGCCGGGAATAACTACATCTTGATACCGATACTCGCCTATGTACTTTCTGTTTTTCAAGATGGCGTTGAAGCTGCCTAAACTGTACGGCTTGTTGTGCTTGGTCTGCAACCCTCGCTCATTGAGAGATTCCACGATAGCACGGACGGTTTCGCCATCGGCATAGCGGGTAAAAATCTCCAACACCACGGGCGCGGTCATGGGGTCAACCGCCAATCGTTTATCACTTCCCAACACATACCCCAACGGAATACCGCCGCCGTTGTTCAACCCCTTTAGGGCGTTTTCTTTCTGCCCTCGGTGTATCTTCTCGGACAGTTCAACGGAATGAAACTCGGCGTACCCCTCTAACAGACTTTCCAGCAAAATACCAGTGCTGTCCTCTGCAATAGCCTCTTTTGCCGATACCACCTTAACGCCGTTTTTCTTCAAAATGGCTTTGTAGTGGGCACTGTCATAGCGGTTTCTGGCGAACCTGTCCAACTTCCAAACAAGGACAATATCGAACAGGCCGTTTACGCTGTCCTTAATCATGCGTTGGAAATCCGGGCGGTTATCTGTTTTCGCGGACAATGCACGGTCAATATAGGTGCTTAACACCGTTATGCCGTTGCGCTCGGCGTATTCCTTGCACTCCCGAAGCTGCCCCTCTATGCTTTCCTCACGCTGACTATCGGAAGAATAGCGGGCGTAAATCACAGCTTTCATACTTGCACAACCTTTCGTTACTCTGTGGGTGGCTTGCCCGCCTCACTGGTGGGCGTTTCCCTTGATGTCCTGCCATTCAAAAATCTCCGTTTGTCAAGGTCTGGCGCAGCCAGTTCATTTTAACCTTGACGGGCGGAGATCTTTTGAATATTCTCCGCAAGGGGAAACTCCCGCCTTATTTTCGCTGTTCTTCCAACAGCTTTGTTAGTGTTTCCCGTAATTTTTCACTGACCGGAGAAGCCGGGTCAAAGCACATATCGACAAACTGCCGTAGTTCCTTGTTGTCCTGTGTAATAGCTTCCACCACTTTCGGCTTATGCTCGTATAGCTTTCCCTCCGGCTGCTCCGTTCGGGCAAAGATATAATCCAAAGAAACATCAAAGAAATCGGCATACCACCGCAAAATCTTTAGCGGCGGGGAGGACTGTCCGTTTTCATAGCGGTTCACACTGGCCTGTGTTGCGCCCATCAGCGCGGCCAATTTAGCCTGTGACAAGCCGACACTTTCCCGCAGAGATTTAAGCCGCTGCGCTACCTCTTGCATAGTCAACACTCCTTTCTTGTTTTATTATGATACAATATACGAGTTAAATAGTCAACACGAATATAGCATAAAACGAGGCGGTCAGAATAAATACTCTGACCGCCTCTGAAACAATAAAGGCTTATTTAGAAAATGCCCGATATAGGAAGGTCACGATTTGGGCGCGGGTGCAAGTGGTATCGGGAGAGAATGTCGTTTTGCTTGTGCCGCTTGTCACACCTTGTTCAACCGCCCAATCAACAGCGGGAGCATAAATCGTTGTAGTGGCTACATCGGTAAAATTGCTGTGCTTTTCAGCGGCATAGAACCCTGCTGCTCTCCAAATGTAAAGCACGGCCATACTGCGAGTGCAAGGGGTATTTCCATTGAAAACAGTGCTATCTCTGGAAACGATATTATTTTCTTTCGCCCACAACGCGGCCTTATAAAAATAGTCGCTTTCCTTTATGTCGGTGAATGTGTTCGTCTTGCTAGTCGGTTCGGGCGAACCCTGTGAGCGCCAGAGGAAAGTCAAAATCTGCGCCGTAGTGCAGGTGCTATTCGGGGAAAAGGTTGTTTTAGATGTTCCTGCTGTGATACTCTTATCAACCGCCCAAGCCACCGAGTTCGCATAATAGGCGTTTGCGGCTACATCGGTAAAGGTCGGGGTTGCAGGAGAGTTGGCAGATTCAGGAGTATTCGGTGTATTACCGGCAAACGGATTGGAAGCGGCAGTATTTCCGGTAACATAAAAATATATTGCACCAGCATCAACTTCGCTTGGACTGCTTCCCCAACTGTCGTTATCCGGAAGATTTGCCAATATCAAATCTATCTTTGCAAGATATTCCGTATCCGATAGCTTGACAGATGTCAGCCCGGGAAAGAGCACCGTATTCGCCTCTGTTGCGTAGCAAGTTCCGTTCTTGAACGCTAAGTCAATCGAAATATAGTCCGATGTCAGAATACCATCCGGCAGCTCGATGTTCGTGCCTTCTGGAACGGCATAAATCGTAGCTGCTTTGGCAAAGAAATAGTCGCGTAGATAAGACTGTGCCGAACCAAAATAATCCTCGTTAATGGGTTCGCCACCGATAAATACCGATACGGAATCCATGTTGATTTTTTCCAGTTCTGAGCGCGAAATGGTGTAAAGAATAGGTTTTGAGAGGGTGTAAGTGCCGTTTGCGTCTGTAATCGTAGTGTCACCCGCTTTGTTTGCGGCAAATGCGGGAACAGTCAGACTGAAACAGAGCGCTAATGCGAGTGCAAGGGATAGCAGTTTTTTCATGTGGGTCACTCCTGTCTTTTAATTTGTCCTCTCATCATACCATAAATATATGGGAAAATCAACGACATATCGTTAGCTGTTTAAGCGGATAACCTTATAGACTGATTACAATACTAATCTGTATAAAGGTGTTGTAAAATGTGAATGTAAGAGATGCGGTAAAGCAGCGAATCCTTGATTTGTGCGAAGCCAACAATATAACAATCAATAAACTGGCTCTGGAATCCGGTTTAACGCAATCGACTTTGAATAGCATCATCAATACCGGGAGTAACAATCCAACATTGACAACCATCGCAAAAATATGTGTTGGGCTGAAAATTACAGTTCGTGAGTTTTTTGATGATGCTTTGTTTGAAAACATAGAGCAGGAAATTGGGTAAATAAAAGATGAATAATAAAAATCCTGATATTGCTAACGAACAAGCGCTTTTAATCAATTTTATTAAAGATAGCGAACGCACACAAGAAGATACACTCAAAATATTTCAGGAAAAAGTTGAGAACATAGTATCTCGCGGTATAGATTCAGGTGAATCTGCAAATGATGAGAAAGAAGCGTTAAGTAAAGCAATAGAGGCACTTTATCGGGAGGCTTCCGTTATTCAAAAGCCTTTCGGAAAAACGGTCGAAGCTATTATGATAGAAAAAGGGCTCACAAAGATATGGCACGGAAAAACCATTCTAGATGTTCCGAAAGCTACGGAGTTGACGGGTCTAAACGCCAATGTATTTCGCACTAATATGCACAGATCAGAATGTGTTGTAGACATGGGAACAGTTATATCAATGTGCATTGGATTTAAGCTAAGTCCAATTCTTACAGATAGGTTATTACAATCTGCGGGATTGGCTTTCCGTCTGGATAATCCGGAACATCTTGCTTATCTCTTTTTGTTGGAATATTGCATGGATTATAGTATTGAGCAGTGTAACAAAATATTAGAAAAATTGGGTATTCCCAAAACGAAGCGATTAGGTTCCTATGGCAGAGAAAAAAACGGAGAAAGCATGGAATATAAAAAACGCAATAAAGAGCCTAAATAGGAAGTCGTCCGATATAACGGACGACTTCCTTGTTTTTTTGTAGAAAATGCCGAATTTCACCGAAAGAATTATATTCCCCGAAAACGCTGCTTTTGATGGCTTTTTGCCATATCAAAAACAGCGTTTTCCTTGTGATAGGGCAATTCCATATGTATTCGCTCAATTACTGCGCCAGATAAAAATTTGGACTACAATACACTTACCAGCTGGACAACAGAGATGATGGCCCATCAAATGAAAATTATGTAGCTGTCCTATCGGCTCGACGGGGAGAAAGGTGCTTAAAATGTCAAGAAATAAGAAACTCACTTCGATTCAATTCATTCCGGTAGGAACTAAGGAGGAACAGAAGTTTCTCGTCCTGTATGCTGACGAGGCCGCAACTGCGCAGTACTTGGCTGGAACTATCAATGATGATACGCGGTTTACGGCGTTCTGTATTCCAACAGCGAATATGTCCACAGATTCCATGACGATTCTTATGGAAGATGGCGTAGTGCGGAAAGTAATTTCCAGTAGCGAAAACTAATTTGTAAACCAGCTGTCCTATCCGGCTTGACGGGGAGAAAGGAGCATACAGTGCCCTACAAACTGAATGTTGATCTGACTGCTGTTAACGGCAGGGACTTCGCCATTTTGACGGGGAAAGCCGATATTTTTTCATACGGAAGCGATGGAAAACGCGCTTCAGAGGAAGCTATCGGGGTTAAGCTGACCGTGGCGCTGCAAGGCGCGCGCCTCGCCCCTCTTACGGTCAAGTTTGATTATGATCCGCTGCCCAAAGTGACTGATGAAGAAATTGAGGAAGCTGTTATGAACTGTAAGCCCTTGTTTGTGCAGATTCCCGACTGTGCTGTGAGCCTTTTTTCCAGCAATGGTAGTGGTATCGGTATGACCGCTACCGCCCAGACCGCCCAGATCGTTACCCTTAACAGCAAATAAAAATATAGGGCAGACATAGGGTTTCCTATGTCTGCCCAGAAAGGAATTTTGCATGGAGCAAGTAAAAAATCTAATATTTCAAAATGATAATTTCACTTTCTATGCTGTTGCACTTGCCCTCACCTTGACTGTGGTTATCTGCCTTATTCAAGTCATTCGTACACCGCCGCTTTTGAAACGACGATTTGACCGCGCTGTGCGATGCTGCGGATTGCATAACGCGCAAAACGAATACCCTGCGCTAGTCAGCGTTAAACGCGATAAAGGCAAGCCCCACGGCTTGATTTTGAAGGTCAATAACAAGGGGTTGTCGCTGCCGGATTTTAACAGCCATTATGAGCGACTGCGGGTAATAATGGGCGGAATTTTCCGCATGGAGTACGGGCGTAATATAAACTATACCCTTTTGTACTTTCTTCCGCAAAAATATATTCGCCCCGCCTTATTCACGCCCGACGATTCCGCTTCGGGCAGTATTGATGTAAAACACATAATCAATATGCTTATCGTTGGTGCGACTGGCACAGGGAAAACCGTTGCCCTTAAAATTCTGCTTACGAAGATTGCACGCTTTCAGCCGGACGCGAAAATCTGGTTACTTGATTTCAAGCAATTTGACTTTCGAAGTCTTTCTGACAAGCCCAGATATTATGGCTATGCAGACTGTCTACAAGGCTTGGAAGATTACTATGCGGCGTTCAAGCAACAGCAGGAAAACAGCACAGCGGGTGCGCCCCAATATCTTATTATTGATGAGTGGGGCAGCTTTCTTCTATCCTTGGATAAGAAAACCGCTGAGCAGGCAAAGGCGAGGCTCGCGGAGCTGCTCATGCTAGGGCGGGCATATCGCTTCTTTCCTATTATCGGAATCCAAAGGCCGGACGCGACTTATTTTGCCGGGGCGAGAGATAACTTTCAATGCTGTCTTGCCCTTGGCAATCTTAGCCGTGAGGGGCGGAGAATGCTCTTCCCGGATGAAGTTGCAGAATCCATTACACAGTGCAGCAAGCGCGAGGGGCATCTTTATATTGATGGCGTTGGTATCGAGAAAATCAGAATTGCAGAGGTGCAGAGCATGGATGCTTTGGACAAGGCGATTCAAGAGGCAATGAGCCGTTAAAACGGGCGGAGCGGGCGGCGAAGCAGCGCGAGAGCCGCCGAACCGCCCGCCGCCGCAGGCGGCTTAACTTGATATTTTATGAACATTGACAGAATCCTGGATGTGCGGCCAGACAGGGCGGAAACGCCTGTGACGGTCAAACGATGCGGGAATGTGATTGAAGTTCGCTATATGCGTTCCACTCCATGTGCTGTCATTGAAAAGGTAAACGCCGACTTATATGTTGATAAGCGAACGGGCGAAGTCAAAGAGTTCTGTCATTCCGCAAACCGGGCAGACAGCAAAGCCAGTGTTGCACAATCGCTCCGCAAGCTGCGCGACTTAATCAATGCCAATCTAACAGCCCCGGAAACGGCATTGTGGGTAACGCTGACATATAAAGAAAATATGCGGGATGAAAGGCGTGTCTACGAGGATTTCCGCCGTTTCTGGCAGCGGTTTCGGTACTATCTCAAAAAGCATGAATACCAACCTGCGGAATATATCACAGCAGCAGAACCGCAAGGGCGGGGCGCATGGCATTTGCATTGCCTCTTTCTGTTCCCGAAAAAAGCACCTTTCATTCCTAATGCAGATATGGCGCGGATTTGGGGGCATGGATTTACCAAGACCAAAAGCCTACAAGAAATTGACAACCCCGGCTTGTACCTAACCGCATATCTGGGCGATATGGAATTATCGGAAGCGCTCCGCGTCGGAAATGCAAAAGGACAGATAGCCGAGGCGGAAATAACAGACGAACAAGGCAAGCACCGAAAGAAAGCAATTATCAAAGGGGCGCGGCTGCACCTGTACCCGCCCGGCTTTAATCTGTACCGGGCAAGCCGGGGGGTGAAAAGGCCGGAAATATGGCAGACAACGGAAGCCGAAGCGCAAGCATTGGTACACGGCGCACCGCTCACCTATGAAAAGACAATCTCCATTACCGATGAAGCCGGGGCAGTCAAAAACATTATCAACTATCGACAATACAATAGTGCCTCAAAGGAGGGAGGCCAGATTGACACAGCGCAAGAAGCAATACCATCCAAAGATACCTGACTATGAGTTAGAGGCGATTGCCCGCTGTCTGCTCCCGGATATGCAAAGCTATTTTAAAAGTGACGAGGGCAAACGGGCCTTTGCCGAATGGCAAGCACAGCAGCAAGAACAGGGGGATAATCCCCAATAACAGCGGCGGCAGTATGTACCACACATACCGCCGCCGTTTTGCGTTACACTATTTCGTCTAAATAAATGATAAATCCGAACCCATTCCCTACCGGAAAAAGGTTCGGATTATCTTGATTTGGTGGACTTGAAGGGGATCGAACCCTCGACCTCTCGGATGCGAACCGAACGCTCTCCCAAACTGAGCTACAAGCCCGAATATATGTTGTCAAGAAAAGTGTTTTGACCAAACTCAACTGAACAGGGAAGACGGAGACTGCTTTCCGCACTGCTTGCAACTGCGCTAAACGCCCAAATGTCAACTTTTTGCAAGCGATTTACCGATCAAACCAAACTCTATTCGTTTAATTCGCTAAACTACCCTTGACAATTATTAATTATAACGGTAGAATAATTTCATGTCAAGCACTTTTTTCGGGTGCAAAGCAAAAACAGCGTGCAGCAGCCAGCTGTGCCAAAAGGAGAATTTAACATGAAAAACAGCGAAAAAACAATGGAAAAGATCGTAGCGCTTTGCAAGGGCCGCGGCTTCGTATACTCCGGCTCGGAGATTTACGGCGGTCTTGCAAACACCTGGGACTACGGTCCGCTCGGCGTTGAGTTCAAGAACAACGTCAAGGCAGCATGGCGCAAGAAATTTGTGCAGGAGAGCCAGTACAATGTAGGTCTTGACTCCGCGATCCTGATGAACCCGATGACCTGGGTTGCTTCCGGTCACGTTGGCGGATTCTCTGACCCGCTGATGGACTGCAAGGAGTGCAAGGAGCGTTTCCGTGCCGATAAGGTAATTGAGGACTGGTGTGCTGAGAATAACTACGATCTCGGCAAGAGTGTTGACGCGCTCAGCCAGGCTGAGATGAAGGCATTCATTGATGAGCATGAGATCGCATGCCCGACCTGCGGCAAGCACAACTGGACCGACATCCGTCAGTTCAATCTGATGTTCAAGACCTTCCAGGGCGTTACCGAGAACGCGAAGAACGAGCTGTATCTGCGTCCGGAGACCGCACAGGGCATCTTCGTAAACTTCCAGAACATCCAGCGCACCACCCGTAAGAAGATTCCGTTCGGCGTTGGTCAGGTGGGCAAGTCCTTCCGCAACGAGATCACCCCGGGCAACTTCACCTTCCGTACCCGCGAGTTTGAGCAGATGGAACTGGAGTTCTTCTGCAAGCCGGGCACCGACCTTGAGTGGTTCAAGTACTGGAAGGATTACTGCCACAACTTCCTGCTGTCTCTCGGCATGAAGGACGAGAACCTGCGTCTGCGCGACCACGATCCGGAGGAGCTGTCTCACTACTCCAACGCTACCACCGATATCGAGTTTATGTTCCCGTTTGGCTGGGGCGAGCTGTGGGGCATTGCCGACCGCACTAATTTCGACCTGACCCAGCATCAGAACACCTCGGGTGTTTCGATGGAATACTTCGATCAGGAAGCAAACGAGAAGTATATTCCGTATGTTATCGAGCCTTCGCTTGGTGCTGACCGTGTTGCACTGGCCTTCCTGTGCGACGCTTACGACGAGGAAGTCGTAGGTCAGGACAAGAACGGCAAGGACGATGTTCGTACTGTTCTGCGTCTGCATCCGGCTCTGGCACCGTTCAAGGCTGCTGTACTGCCGCTGTCCAAGAAGCTGACCGACAAGGCTATGCCGATCTGGCAGGAGCTGGCTAAGCAGTTCTCTGTTGATTTTGACGATGCAGGCTCTATCGGTAAGCGCTATCGCCGTGAGGACGAGATCGGTACACCGTACTGCGTAACCGTCGATTTCGAGACCGAGCAGGACGGCTGCGTAACCGTTCGTGACCGTGACACTATGGAGCAGGAGCGCATCAAGATTGAGGAAGTTGCTGCTTATATCGCAAAGAAGATCGAGTTCTGATTTTTCGCTGCTGAACATTGATCATCAAAACCGCTGCACAATCCCTGTGCGGCGGTTTTCTTTTATTTGGATGGCGAACAGGAAACACCACTCCAAAACCTATCGAAAAAATAGGGATTGGGCCATCGGAAATTGGGCAATCTGCCGGAACGAAAAAAGTTTGTCGGAAAGGGTTGACAGGAGAGGGGGTATTTAGTATAATCATAGCAATCCCAGTGAAATAATATGAATTTAGGAGAAGCGGTTATGCGATACTACTTTGAAAAGCTGCTCCGCTCGAATTTCCGATTTGGGCGAATGTGATTCTTCTTTTTATTACAGCAAGTCACAAACAACTTTATGGAATGTATAAAAAGGAGATAATTCATCATGGCAACTATCAAGAATACCGAAAACTGGTCCTTTGAAACCAAGCAGCTGCACATCGGTCAGGAAACCGCTGACCCGGTTACCGATTCCCGTGCAGTTCCGATCTACCAGACCACTTCTTATGTTTTCCATGACAGTCAGCACGCGGCAGACCGTTTCGGTCTGGCTGACGCAGGCAATATCTACGGTCGTCTGACCAATTCTACGCAGGATGTGTTCGAGAAGCGCATTGCAGCGCTCGAGGGTGGTGTTGCTGCTCTGGCTACCGCTTCCGGTGCCGCAGCAATCACTTACACCATTCAGGCACTTGCTCAGGCCGGCGACCACATCGTAGCACAGAAGACCATCTACGGCGGCAGCTACAACCTGCTGGCACATACTCTGCCGCAGTTCGGCGTTGAGACCACCTTCGTTGATGCACACAATCTGGAAGAACTGGAAGGCGCTATCAAGGACAATACTAAGGCGGTTTACATCGAGACTCTCGGCAACCCGAATTCCGATATTCCGGATATCGAGGCTATCGCAAAGATTGCGCACAAGCACGGTCTGCCGCTCGTAATCGACAACACTTTCGGTACCCCGTACCTCATCCGTCCGATTGAGTACGGCGCTGATATCGTTGTTCACTCTGCTACCAAGTTCATCGGCGGCCACGGCACGACCCTCGGCGGCATCATTGTTGATTCCGGCAAGTTCGACTGGAAGGCATCCGGCAAGTATGCGCCGATCGCTGAGCCGAACCCGAGCTATCACGGCATCTCTTTCGCAGATGCTGTTGGTCCTGCTGCGTTCGTAACCTACATCCGCGCTATCCTGCTGCGTGATACCGGTGCTACCATTTCTCCGTTCAACGCATTCCTGCTGCTGCAGGGCACCGAGACTCTGTCTCTGCGTATCGAACGTCACGTTGAGAACACCAAGAAGGTCGTTGAGTTCCTGACCAATCACCCGCAGGTTGAGCATGTAAACCATCCGTCTCTGCCGAACCACCCGGATCATGCTCTGTACGAGAAGTACTTCCCGAACGGCGGCGCATCCATCTTCACCTTCGATATCAAGGGCGGAAAGGAAGCAGCATTTAAGTTCATTGACAAGCTGCAGATCTTTTCTCTGTTGGCAAATGTTGCTGACGTTAAGAGTCTGGTCATCCATCCGGCAACCACCACTCACTCGCAGCTGACCGCAGAGGAACTGGAGGATCAGGGTATCCATCAGGGCACCATCCGTCTGTCCATTGGCACCGAGAATATCAACGATATTCTGGCTGACCTCGAGCAGGCATTTAACTAAGCAAAGTATCGCGTATTCCTATTTACCTCTTACAATTTGACAAGCAAAACCCGCCGTTTCCGGCGGGCTTTGCTTTTTATTCAACTTTTCGGCTGCTGTGTGGTGTCATCCTGTCGGAAGAGCAGCGAGATACACCATGCTGCCGCCAGTCCGACTAGGGTGTAGACGATGCGGCTGATGGCGCCGGTCTGTCCGCCGCACAGCAGCGCGACCAGATCGAGCTTGAAAATGCCGATCAGTCCCCAGTTCAGACCGCCGATAATCATCAGTATCAGTGCGATTTTGTCGATAAGCATAGAAAAACTCCCCTTTCGGTTTGCAGTCAGTATAACCGAAAAGGGGAGTTTCATACATTTTTAACGTTACAGCTGCGAGAAAACCTCACCGATCGGCGCATGAATGACCAGATCAGCACGGCGATCCGCAGGAGTAGGGGACTTATTGACCAAAACCAGCTTATTGCCGCGGTAATAGTCGATCAGACCAGCGGCCGGATACACAGCCAGCGATGTGCCGCCGATAATCAGAATATCAGCCTTGGAGATGTAGTCTACGCTCTTGTTGATCGTGTAGCTGTCGAGTCCCTCCTCGTACAGCACGACATCCGGTTTGATAATGCCGCCGCAGGAGCATCGCGGAATGCCGGTGCCCTTGGCGATATTCTCAACCGGATATGGCTTGCGGCAGCGCATACAGTAGTTACGCAGTACTGAGCCGTGCAGCTCAAGCACTTCCTTCGAGCCTGCCTTCTGGTGCAGACCGTCGATGTTCTGCGTTACAACGGCACGACACTTGCCCTCGCGTTCCCACTCGGCCAGCTTGAGGTGAGCCGCGTTCGGCTTTGCATCGAGCGCCAGCATTTTCGCCCGATAGAAGCGGTAAAACTCCTCGGTTTCACTCAAAAAGAACGTGTGGCTGAGAATGGTCTCCGGCGGGTATTTGTACTGCTGGTTGTATAGACCGTCCACCGAGCGGAAATCCGGAATGCCGCTCTCGGTCGATACGCCCGCACCGCCGAAAAAGACAATATTGTCGCTGCCATCGATCCATTCTTTTAATTTAGCAATCTTCTCATCCATGATATTAGCTCCTTTCGTCGCTAATGAATTGAAAATTAAGGTATTCGGCACAGCCGAGTGATTTAATGCACGCAAGAATAGCGGCATTTTCAATTCTCAATTTTCCATTGTTTCGATTATTCGGTAATCGAAACTAAGCCCTCATGACGCGGCTTTGCCGGCGTTTCCTTCTCGATGTAGCCAATTGCAGCGGAGCAGACAACGATATGATCCTCCGGTACGCCGTACTCAGTCAGCAGTGCACGAACCTCGGGTACGTCGCAGGTCTCGCGCAGCTGGTTGATCCAGCAGGAGCCGAGGCCAAGCTCGGTAGCCATCAGCAGCAGATTCTCCATTGCAGCAACGCCGTCTACCAGAGCGTGGTGCTCATCCCGCTTGTAGGAAATGATGATGTTGACCGGTGCACCGTAGAAATTATACTCCGGACCGCGATTGTCTGCCTCAGCAACGGCACGAGCCAGCTTGAGCGACTTCTCTGCATTGTAAATCACGGTAAAGTGCCACAGGTACTTGCCCATGCCGGAAGGCGCCCATTCAGCAGCTTCAACAATCTGCATGATCTGATCCTTCGGCGGCAGCTCGGACTTGAACGCGCGCGTAGAGCGGCGAGACTTGATAACTTCCATCAGGTTAGACATAGGGAAAAACCTCCTGAAACAAATAGGGATTGATATTTATAAATATAGTATATAGCATTCTGGGTGTCGTTTCAAGACAACATGAACAAAAATGCGGCTGCATCTGTAAATTATCTGTGAAAACAGCGGTTTGTGTGGTATACTGATTCTAATTGAAAAATAATGCGGGAGGAATCTCTTACATGATCACTATCAGCGATCTTAGCTTAAACTTCAGCGGCGAGCCACTGTTCAAAGATGTAAACCTGAAATTTACCCAAGGCAACTGCTACGGTGTTATCGGTGCAAACGGTGCAGGCAAGTCTACCTTCCTGCGCATTCTGTCCGGCGATCTGGACCCGTCCACCGGCACGGTTTCGATTGCGCCCAAGACCCGTATGAGCGTACTCAAGCAGGACCACTTCGCCTTCAACGAGGAGACCGTTCTCAACACGGTTCTCGGCGGCAACGAGCGTCTGCTTGAGGTCATGCACGAAAAGGATGCGCTCTACATGAAGGACCCGTTCACCGAGGAGGACGGCAACAGGGCTGCCGAGCTGGAGTCCGAGTTTGCTGAAATGGGCGGTTGGGACGCCGAGACCGAGGCCAGCCAGCTGCTGAACGGTCTGGGTCTGGATGCAGATGCCATCCTGTACACCGAGATGAAGAACCTCGGTGACGTCGAGAAGGTCAAGGTGCTGCTGGCGCGTGCGCTGTTCGGCAAGCCGGATATTCTGCTGCTGGACGAGCCTACCAACCATCTGGATATTCAGGCAGTCCGCTGGCTGGAGGACTTCCTTGCCGATTTTGAGGGTACCGTCCTCGTTGTATCGCATGACCGTCACTTCCTGAACAATGTATGTACCCATATCGTTGATATCGATTACGGCAAGATCAAGCTGTATGTCGGCAACTACGAGTTCTGGTATGAGTCCTCTCAGCTGGTTCAGCGCATGATCAAGGATCAGAACCGCAAGAACGAGGAAAAGATCAAGGAACTGCAGAACTTCATTCAGCGTTTTGCGGCAAACAAGTCCAAGTCCCGTCAGGCGACCAGCCGCCGCAAGCTGATCGACAAGCTGTCTGTCGAGGAAATGCCGGCTTCGTCCCGCCGTTACCCGTGGGTAGCGTTTGACGCGGACCGTGAGGCAGGCAAGGACATTCTCGAGGTGCGCGGCATCTCCAAGACCATCGACGGCGAGAAGGTGCTCGACAACGTATCTTTCATCGTGCGCCGCGGTGACAAGATTGCGTTCATCTCGGATAACGAGCTGGCAATGACTACGCTGTTCCAGATTCTTATGGGTGAGATGAAACCGGATGAGGGCAGCTTCAAGTGGGGCGTTACCACCTCGCAGAGCTATTTTCCGAAGGATAACAACGAGTTCTTCGAGGGCCACGAGGAAAACATGCTCGACTGGATCGCACCGTATTCCCGCACGGATACACTGGAATCCACGCTGCGCGGCTTCCTCGGCCGTATGCTGTTCTCCGGCGACGATGTTTACAAGCCGGTTCGCGTACTGTCCGGCGGTGAGAAGGTTCGCCTGATGCTGGCGCGCATGATGCTCTTCGGCTCGAACGTGCTTGTCATCGACCAGCCGACCAACCACCTCGATCTGGAATCCATCACCGCAGTCAACAACGGCGTTCGTGATTTCAAGGGCACCGTACTGTTCGCGTCTCATGACCACGAGTTCGTGCAGACCATTGCGACCCGTATTATCGAAATTCGTGAAAAGGGCGTTCTGGACAAAGAATGCACCTATGACGAGTTCCTCGAGTTCCGCGAAACCTACAAGGGCTGATGCCGGAGCGCTTTCGGCGCGGTCTGAACGGTCTGCTCGTGCTGCTGATACTGGGTGCACTGGCATACGCCTCGGCGCTGCTGTTTGGCTGGAACTGTCCGATCAAATACTTGACCGGCGTGCCATGTCCCGGCTGCGGACTGAGCCGTGCACTTGCCGCTCTGCTCCGACTGGACTTTCGTACGGCACTGCGGTTTCACCCGATGGTTTTCGTTCTGCCGACAGTCGTTTTGTACGCACTGTTTGGCAAAAAGCCGCTTCTTGGCTCCAAAAACCTCGAGCGCATGCTGCTGTGGAGCGTTATTGTGCTGGATATCGCAATTTGGCTGATACGTCTTGCGCTGCATGACCCGCTGATTTTTTGAAGATTTTCCGCTCGAACTGTACTGCACGGTCCGGGCGGATTTGTTTTATTCGACATTTTGTGCAATATGCAAAAATTAACCGGAAATTTAATCGGGTTTTGCTGTACTTTTTCGTAGGCACATGCTATACTGTTGCCAAGGGAGGGGATAGTTTATGATGTTTGGAATTGACAGCCTGTATATCTGGCTGGCTGTCATTATCATCAGTGTAGCGGTAGAGGCGTTTACACTCACGCTGTGCGGCATCTGGTTCGCTGCCGGCGGTGTCGCGGCACTCATTGCAGCCAGCCTTTCGGTCGGGCTGATGGGGCAGTGGATTGTGTTCATCGTGTTCTCCGCGCTGCTGCTTGTACTGGTGCGTCCGCTCTGCCGCCGTTTTCTCGGCAGTCGGCAGCAGGCGACCAACGCAGATCGTATCATCGGACAGACGGCTGTTGTTACCGAACCGATTGACAATATTCTGGAGACCGGTGCGGTGAAAATCAACGGAAAGATCTGGACAGCCCGCAGTATGACTGACGCGCAAATTGCAATCGGGACAAGAGTCACGGTTGTGGAGATCCGCGGCGTCAAGGCGATTGTAAAACCGAACCAACTGTAAAGGAGCGTTATCATGGATTATATTATTGTACCCATCATCTGGATTGTGCTGATTATTCTGTTCATCGCGTTCATTGCAAGCAATATCGTGATCGTGCCGCAGGCGAAGGCGTATGTTATCGAGCGTCTCGGTACCTACCGCGACACATGGAGCACCGGCCTGCATTTCAAGGTGCCGCTGTTTGAGCGCATTGCCCGCAAGGTAACCCTCAAGGAGCAGGTAGTCGATTTTCCGCCGCAGCCGGTTATCACCAAGGATAACGTAACCATGCAGATCGACACGGTCGTGTACTTCCAGATCACCGACCCGAAGCTGTTTGCATACGGTATCGAAAGTCCGATGGCGGCAATCGAAAATCTGACTGCAACCACACTGCGAAACATCATCGGTGATCTCGAGCTTGACCAGACGCTGACCAGCCGCGATATCATCAACACCAAAATGCGCTCCATCCTCGATGAAGCGACCGATGACTGGGGCATTAAGGTAAACCGCGTGGAGCTGAAGAACATCATTCCGCCGGCTGCCATTCAGGAATCTATGGAGAAGCAGATGAAGGCCGAGCGCGAACGCCGCGAGTCCATTCTGGTAGCGGAAGGTAAAAAGCAGTCCGCGATTCTGGTGGCTGAAGGTGAAAAGGAAGCAACCGTTCTTGCTGCAGAGGCAAATCGCCTTGCCAAGATCAAGGAGGCCGAAGGTGAAGCGGAAGCGCTGCTTACCGTGCAGAAGGCACTGGCAGATTCCATCAATCTGCTGAATGAAGCGGCACCGACGGAGCAGGTTATCAAGCTGAAATCCCTCGAGGCATTCAGCAGCGCCGCTGACGGCAAGGCAACTAAGATCATTATCCCGAGCGAGATTCAGAGCCTTGCGGGTCTGGCAACCTCATTCAAGGAAGTTATGACCGATCCGAAGCGCGAACAGCCCAAGAAGTAAAAAATGCGTTCAAGTCCTGCAGACCGTATCCGGCCTGCAGGACTTTTTTGCACGCAAAATTGTCATTTGTGTCCGACTCGATTCTTGACAGAAGTGGACTGGAATGTTATCATAAGTTGAATAGATATGCACATATTGCGGGAGGGATCAAATTGTCGGCAAAGCATACAGACGCAGAACTGGAGTGCTGCGAGGAGCATATCGTCCATACGGACGCAGTTATGGCAGCGCGCAGCGCAATGCCGGCAGAGGAGATCACTACAGCCGCATCAGATTTTTTCAAAGCGTTTTCCGACAAGACCCGCTTGCGGATACTGGCGGCGCTTGTGTCCGCGGAGCTGTGTGTCTGCGATATTGCGTCGCTGCTGAACATGAGCCAGTCCGCGATATCGCATCAGCTTCGTTTTTTGAAACAGGCGCGGTTGGTCAAGAGTCGAAAAACCGGAAAAACAGTATACTATGCGCTGTGCGATGATCATATTCAGACCATTTTGGCACAGGGAATCGCGCACGTGCAGGAGGGATAAACGGAATGAGCGAAAATAACCGCCCTGATTCGGAACAGAAGAAGGACCAGACAACGGCGGAAGATATTTTAGCACAGGTCGATTCGATTTTAGCGGATCTGGAAAATTCGGCAGTAGCGCAGCTGTTTGCCGCTCCGGAAAAGCCTAAACCCGAAGAGAACAAAAAACCGCCTGAAAAAGAAGAATCAGCGCCGCCCGGCGAGCCTGAGCCGCCGGACAAGAATGCGGAGCAGCCGGAGACTGAACCGGAAGCCGATACATCGCACCAAAGTGAAAGCGAATCTCCGGAGGCGGAAACGCCGCCAGAGGAAGCGGCGGCAGCTGAGGCTGCAAAGCCCTCGGAGGAATCAGACGCAGCTGAGGAAACGCCGGAAGATGCGGAAGACGAATTTGACGAAGAAGAAGATTCGCCGGATGAGGCTGAAGACGAGGGCGACTGGGATGAACCGGAATTTGACGACGAAGGTATAGAGGACGAGCTTCCTGAGGAAGAACAATCAGCGGAAGCGGAATTCGAGCCTATCGTAGAGGAAAAGCCGGACAGGCTGCAGAAGCTAAAAGAAAAACTGAAAAACCATGAAAAGGACAAGGCGGAGAAAAAGGAACAGGCAAAATCCGCACCTAAGGAGAAGCCTAAACCAAAGGATGAAAAAAAGCCGGAGGAAAAGAAACCGGAACCGCCGGTAATCGAAGTTCCGGAGGACGCGGACGATACCACCGGTATGAATTTCGTGCAGAAGGCACAGTACCGGGCCAAAATGCGTCGGCGTGAGCAGACCCGTCTGCGGCGAGAAAATGCACGCCGTATACAGGAAGGCGCCGAAGTGACCTATCAGCCGATGACACGGTTGGATATGCAGAGCACAGGCGCACGGCTGGCTGCCGCGGCAATCGTTCTTGTGGCCGGAATCGCGATGGGAGGTTCGAGCGCGGCATTGCCGCTCTGCCTGTTGGCGTTTTTGATCACAGCGCTGCCGATTGCAGCGCGTGTGCTGACCAATCTGACACACGGTTCATTTTTCGATGAATATCTGCTCGTGCTAATGGCATCCATCGGCGCATTCGCGCTCGGCGGCCGTGCAGAAGCAACGATCGTGCTCATCCTGTTTGAGATTGGAAAAATTGCAGGCGATATCGTTCTATCATCCACCTATCAGGCATTGCCGCAGCAGCATGATTTCATGTCGGAAAAGGCAACGGTCGTCAATATGAAGGGCGAACAGCGTCAGGTTCCGCTGGCAGATATCCGTCTGGGCGAGCTGGTTCTGGTACACTCGGGTGAGCGCGTACCGATTGACGGCGTTGTACTTCGTGGAGACGGCACGGTGGATGACAGCGTGCTTACTGGCGAAAACGTGCCGATGGCAGTTGATAAGAACACGCGTGTGCTGGCAGGCAGCCGGTATAACGGCTCTCTGATGCTGATTCGTGTGATTTCGCGCTATGAAGACTGCGCGGTTCGTCAGATTCGCCGCGTACAGAATGCGGCCGCCGAGCACAAGGCAGCGTTGGAAAAAAGTGCGCAGCGTAATGCCAAGCGTCTGGTTCCGGTTGTGATCGTCATTGCCGTACTGGTAGCTGCACTTCCGCCGCTGTTCATGCCCGGTTCAGATATGACCGGCTGGATATATCGCGGACTGACGCTTCTCATCGCCTGCTGTCCAACCGCACTGGCGCTGGCTGTACCGCTTGCTTTTGTATGCGGCGGCGGCCGACTTGAGAGTGAAGGCGTTCACATGAAGGGCAGCGAAGCGATGGAACGGACTGCAGACCTGCGTCTGGTCGTGTTCAACAAGACCGGCACAGTGACCAACGGCAATCTGCAGATTAAAAAGATTTATCCCACACAAGAGTTTTCCGAAAAGAACTGTCTGGCACTTGCCGCAGCAGCTGAGCAGCTTTCACAGCATCCGATTGCGCGCGCAATCGCAAGTGCATGCCAGGAAAAACTGCCAAAGATCGAGGAATTTGAGGAATTCCCGGGCCGTGGCGTGCGCGCCCGTATCGGTGATCACGTTCTGCTGGTAGGCAACCGCAAGCTGATGGTCTCCCGCGGTGTCAAGGGCTTGCCGGATATCGACGGCACGGTTGTTTACATCGCCTGTGAAGGGGCGCACATCGGTGTGATTGAATTGGAGGATACGGTTCGTCCGTCCGCTGCTGACGCGATCAAGAAGATCAAGGATCAGGGCGTTGAGCGCACGGTGCTTATCACCGGTGACGCTGAGACACCAACTCAGCGAATTGCAAATGCCGCCGGCATCGACACCGTTCACTGCGGTTTGATGCCCGAGGAAAAGCAAGCGAAGCTGGACTTTATGATGCGCACGATTCCGACAGACGGCACGACCGCCTATGTCGGCGACGGCGTAAGCGATATCGAGCAGCTCAAGATGGCCGATGTCGGTGTGGCAATGGGCACGCGCGGCTCCCGCTATTCAGCGGATGCGGCGAATATACTGATTACCGCAAATGATCTGAGCGGTCTCGGTGAGGCTGTTCAGGTCTGCAAGACTACACACGGAGTTGCAATGCAGAATCTGACACTGCTGGCCGCCATCAAGCTGGTGCTTGCTGTACTGGCGCTGATCGGTCTGGCGCAGATGTGGATGGCAGTTATCGTCGATGCTGTACTCACGGTGCTGACCGTGTTCAATACGACTCGACTGCTCGGTAGCAAGCCGGAAATTCCGGAGGAATAAGCAAAACGCGAAGGAAGTGTAAAAGCTTTCTTCGCGTTTATTTTTTTGTTTCATGTACTTTCTGCGCGAAAACGGTCAAAAACGGTATGGTTTTTTTCAGAAGGATATGATACAATAATCTGTATGAATGAAAATGGAGGAATACGTCTTGCATAAAAAGATGGAAGCCATTTTGTCCCGTGTACAGAAGCCGGCACGCTACGTCGGCGGTGAATGGGGCTCGGTGATGAAAGATAAAAAGAACATCGATCTACGATTTGCGTTCTGTTTTCCGGATACCTATGAGGTTGCCATGTCTCACCTCGGTTCGCGTATCCTGTACGGTCTGCTCAACGATCAGAAGGGCATCTGGTGCGAACGCGTCTGCGCGCCATGGATTGACATGGAGGCCGAAATGCGTGAGGCAGGGCTGCCGCTGTACGGCCTGGAGAGCGGTGACCCATTGTCGGACTTTGATATTATCGCTTTTACGCTGCAGTACGAGCTGTCGTTTTCCAACATTCTGAATATGCTGGATCTCGGCGGTATTCCGGTGCTGGCAAAGGACCGCACCGAGCTCAAGCATATTGTAGCCTGCGGCGGTCCGTGTGCCTACAATCCGGAGCCGCTCGCTGACTTTGTTGACCTGTTCATGATCGGCGACGGCGAGGAGATCATGCTGGAATTTACCGATCTGTACCGCAAGGCCAAGCGCGAAGGCTGGTCTAAGCAGGAATTCCTGATTGCGGCAGCACAGATCGAGGGCATGTATGTACCTTCGCTGTACGAGGTCAAGTACCACGAGGACGGCACGATTGAGCGCGTTACGCCGACACACGGCGCACCCGCACTCGTGCAGAAGCGCATCGTCAAGGATCTGGATACCATGTACTATCCGGAGTCCTTCGTTGTGCCCTCGACGGATATTGTGTTCGACCGTGCGATGATCGAGCTATTCCGCGGCTGTCCGCGCGGCTGCCGGTTCTGTCAGGCCGGCCACACTTATCGTCCACTGCGCACCAAGTCCAAGGAAGTGCTGCTCAAGCAGGCGCAGGCGGTGCTCAAGAACTCCGGTTACGAGGAAATCTCTCTGTCCTCGCTGTCTACCAGTGACTACGGTGAGCTGTCCGGTCTGACCGAGTGCATGCTCGATTATTGTGAGCCGCGTCATATCAGCCTGTCGCTGCCGTCTCTTCGTGCGGACAGCTTTTCCGCCGAACTGATGGAACGCGTACAGAAAACCCGCAAAAGCGGCCTGACGTTCGCATGTGAGGCCGGTACGCAGCGCCTGCGTGATGTTATCAACAAGAACATCCGCGAGGAGGACGTGCTACATGCCTGCGAGATTGCCTTTCAAGGCGGCTGGAATAACGTCAAGCTCTATTTCATGATGGGTCTGCCGACCGAAACCTATGAGGATCTGGATGGTATTTCCGACATCTGCAAAAAGGTTGCCTACTGCTGGCGCGAAAACACGCCCAACCGTGCGCGCGGCGTGCGTATCACAGCGTCGGCATCGTGCTTCGTGCCCAAGCCGCAGACTCCGTTCCAGTGGGATGCACAGGATACGCTCGAGCAGTTCCGCGAGAAGCAGGCGCATATGAAAGTTGTGATGAAGACCAAGAACGTCACCTACAACTGGCATGATGCCGAAACCTCGGTGCTCGAGGGCGTTATTGCACGCGGCGACCGCCGTCAGGGCAAGGCGATTCTGCTGGCGTGGCAGCGCGGCTGCAAGATGGACGGCTGGGATCAGTGCTTCGACTTTGACAAGTGGATGCAGGCGTTCCGCGACTGCGGACTCGATCCAGAGTTCTACGCATCCCGTCAGCGTCCGATGGACGAGGTGTTCCCGTGGGATCACATCGGCTGCGGCACGCGCAAGGAGCATCTCAAGCGTGAGTGGGAGCGTTCCCGTGAAGCGGCTATCACGCCGGACTGTATGCACCAGTGTGCCGGCTGCGGCGCAAGCGCTCTGCTGAAGGGAGGCAAGTGCCATGTTTAAGGCAAGAATGAAGTTTGCCAAGGAGGGACGCGCCAAGTATATCTCCCACCTTGATCTCATGCACGCCATGCAGCGCTCGATGGCGCGCTGTCAAATGCCGCTGTGGTTTACCGAGGGCTTCAACCAGCACGCCTACGTTTCGGTGGCGCTGCCGCTCTCGACCGGCTACTCCGGCGAGTGCGAATTTCTGGATTTCAATATCACGGCAGAAGCCGTGCCGGAAAATGCGGTGGAAGCGCTCAATGATGTATTTCCCGAGGGCCTGCGTGCAATCGAGATTTACCCGCTTGCCGACGGCGGCATGAAGGTCGGTTCGATCGAATGGTCGCAGTACCGCATCACATGGGGTTTTGAGGATGGTACGCCCAAGGGCTTTGCCGACGATGTGCGCAATCTGTTCCGCCGCCCCATGGTCGAGATCGTCAAGCGCTCCAAGCGCGGCGAAAAGGTCGTCAATATGCGTGAGCTGATGCGCGATCTGACCGTGACCGATGGTCCGGATGAGGTGACCGCTGTTGTCACCACCGCTGCCGGCAATAACAACATGAGTCCGGAATATCTGACCCGTGCCATCCGGCAGTATCTGCCGCAGTACGAAATTCCGTTCAGCGCATACCACCGCATGAATGTGTTCACCGCTGACGGCACTCCATTTCGATAAAAGGAGAGTTTCATGGCAACCCAGAATGTTTCCGAAGAACAGCTGCAATCGCAGTTTACCTATATTGACGCAGTAGCCCGCCTATTGGGGGACAAGCGCCCCAAAGCCTATACGCATACGTTCGGCTGTCAGCAGAACGAGGCGGATACCGAGCGTATCCGCGGCATGCTGTCCGAAATGGGCTACGAAATGACCGATACGCCCGACGAGGCAGATTTTATCCTGTTCAACACCTGTGCTGTGCGTGAGCATGCCGAGGATCGTGCGTTCGGCAACGTCGGCGCACTCCGCCATCTGAAAAAGGATCGCCCGGGCATTGTTATTGCAATGTGCGGCTGCATGGCCCAGCAGGAGAAGAACGTCGAGAAGATCAAGAAAAGCTATCCGCAGGTAAATCTCCTGTTCGGCACGCATGCGCTCTGGCGGTTTCCGTCGTTGCTGTACCGCGTGCTGACCGAGAAAAAACGCGTATTTGACATCGGCGGCGAGGACGATATTGCCGAAGGACTGCCGGTGCTGCGTGCCAAGGGCGCGAAGGCGTGGCTGTCCATCATGTATGGCTGCAACAATTTCTGCACCTACTGCATCGTGCCGTATGTGCGAGGTAGAGAGCGCAGCCGCCGACCGGAG
The DNA here is from genome assembly GCF_003480945.1 of Butyricicoccus sp. AM27-36. Classification (NCBI taxonomy): domain Bacteria; kingdom Bacillati; phylum Bacillota; class Clostridia; order Eubacteriales; family Butyricicoccaceae; genus Butyricicoccus; species Butyricicoccus sp. AM27-36. The sequence continues at coordinate 194,899 of NZ_QUJR01000005.1, read as the reverse complement.
GAGATCGAAAAGGAACTGCGCGAGCTGGTCGATGCAGGCTATAAGGAGATTACTCTGCTCGGGCAGAACGTCAACTCCTATGGCAAGGATCTCGGCATTGACGTGGATTTTGCCGATCTTCTGCGCCGTCTCAACGCCGTGCCCGGCGATTTCTGGCTGCGGTTTATGACAAGCCACCCGAAGGACGCGTCCCCCAAGCTGTTCTCTGCTATGGCAGAGTGCGATAAGGTTGCAAAGCAGCTGCATCTGCCGTTCCAGTCTGGCAGTGACGAGATTCTGCATCGCATGAATCGCCGCTACACGGCAGAGCACTACAAATCGCTGATTGCGGCCGCACGATCGAAAATGCCGGATATTACGCTGTCGAGCGATATTATCGTCGGTTTCCCGGGCGAAACGGAAGAGAATTTCGAGGACACCTTAAAGCTGGTGCAGGATACCCGGTTTGACCTGCTGTTTACGTTTCTGTATTCGCCCCGCACGGGCACGCCCGCGGCCTCTTATGAGGATAACGCAACACAGCAGGACAAGCAGCGCCGCTTCGAGCGACTGCTCAAGGCGCAGGATGAAATCGTTGCTGAAAAGCAGGCGGCGTATCAGAGCAAAAAGCTGCGGCTGCTTGTGGACGGCAATGCCAAGGGATCGGAGTATCCGTTCACTGCGCGTACCGAGGGCAACCTGCTTGTCTGCGTACGCGGTGACGATATCAAAATCGGTGAATTTATCGAGGCAGAGATCGAGAAAACCTCGCTTCGCTGTCTGTTTGCACACAAATTATAAGAAAGAGGTAAGAACATGGCTGAACTGACGCCCATGATGCAGCAGTATTTTGAGATCAAAAACAAAAATAAAGATTACATTCTGTTTTACCGTCTGGGCGATTTTTACGAAATGTTCTTTGACGATGCCAAGCTGGTCTCCCGCGAGCTGGAGCTGACGCTGACCGGCCGCGACTGCGGTCAGGGAGAACGTGCACCGATGTGCGGCGTACCGTATCACAGTGCGGAAGGCTATATTGCCAAGCTGGTGCAGAAGGGTTACAAAATTGCAATCTGTGAGCAGATGGAGGACCCGAAAAAGGCAAAAGGTCTGGTCAAGCGCGAGATCATCCGACGCGTGACACCGGGTACGGTCGTGGAAGCCTCCATGCTGGATGAAAATCGGAACAACTTTCTCGGCTGCGTATACGCAGCCGGTGGTTCTGTCGGCGTATGCTTTGCTGATATTACGACAGGTTCGGTGTACGCGACCGGATCGGATAACTGGAATGACATAACCAGTGAGTTCGGACGTTTTGTGCCGCGTGAGGTGCTGGTCGGTGGCGGAGCCATTTCGGCAGACAGCCTTCAGTCCTTTCTGAAGGAACGTCTGGAGGCGCTTATCGAGCCGATGCCGGAGGAGTGCTTTGAGGCACAGCGCAGTGCGGAACGCATTCAGGAGCACTTCAAGGTGCAGGACTTTGACGCTATCGGTCTGACCGACCTGCCGTGCACTGTGCGGTGCCTCGGCGGTCTGTTGGATTACCTTGAACAGACGCAGAAGGCCAGCCTTTCCAGTCTGAATCAGCTGCAGGTGTACCATCAGGGTCAGTACATGGAGCTTGACCTGATCGCACGCCGCAATCTCGAGCTATGCGAGACCATGCGGACCAAGGAAAAGAAGGGCACGCTGCTGTGGGTGCTTGACCACACGCGCACGGCAATGGGCTCGCGCCTGATTCGTCAGTGGATTGAAAAACCGCTGTATAATCCGCTGCATATTGCACGCCGTCAGCAGGCGGTAGGTGCATTGTGTGACGATGTAATTGCCCGCACGGCGTTGACGGACGCACTCAAGCGGGTGTTTGATATGGAGCGCCTGATCGGGCGTGTAGCCTACGGCACTGCAAACTGCCGTGATCTGCGTGCGCTGTCGGCGGCAATTTCTTGTCTGCCGGAGATCAAAACGCAGGCTGCTCTGTTCGGCCAGGCTATGCTGCGCGAGCTGACCGGCAAGATTGATCTGCTCGAAGACATCCGCGCGCTGGTCGAGCAGGCCATTGTAGACGAGCCGCCGATTCTTCTTCGGGAAGGCGGCATGATCCGCAAAGGCTTCAACGAGGAGATTGACCGTCTGCGCGACCTTGCGTCCGGCGGCAAGGGCAAAATTGCCGAAATCGAGCAGGCGGAACGCGAGCGTACCGGCATCAGCAAGCTGAAAATCGGCTACAACCGTGTGTTCGGCTATTATATTGAGGTCAGCCGCTCCAATGCGGAGGCGGTTCCAGAGAACTATATTCGTAAGCAGACGCTTGCGAACAGCGAGCGCTATATCACCGAGGAGCTGAAACAGCTCGAGAGCACCGTGCTCGGTGCGCAGGAACGCCTGACCGCTCTCGAGTACGAGGTATTCGTTTCTGTACGCGACCAGATTGCCGCTGAGGTCCACCGTGTGCAGAAAACCGCGCAGGCTATCGCAGCGCTTGACGTTCTGTGTGCTCTGGCCGATGTGGCTTGTGATAACAACTATGTTTGTCCGGTGGTTGATTTTTCCGACCGCATTGACATCAAGGACGGTCGTCACCCGGTTGTTGAGAAAATGCTGTCCGACAGTCTGTTCATCCCGAACGACACCTTGCTCGACAGCAAGGAAAACCGCGTCGCTATCATCACCGGCCCGAATATGGCAGGCAAATCCACCTATATGCGGCAGGTGGCACTGATTACCATCATGGCGCAGATTGGTTCGTATGTACCGGCCTCGTCTGCGCATATCGGCGTGGCAGACCGCGTGTTTACCCGTGTCGGCGCGTCGGATGATCTGGCGAGCGGTCAATCCACCTTCATGGTGGAGATGAGCGAGGTCGCGGATATTCTGCGGCACGCTACCAAGTCCAGTTTGATCATTCTGGATGAGATTGGACGTGGCACCTCTACCTATGACGGCATGAGCATTGCTCGCGCAGTTGTAGAGTATGTAGCGGACAAAAAGCGCATTGGCGCACGCGCGCTGTTTGCAACGCATTATCACGAGCTGACTGTGCTTGAAGATCTGGTTAAGGGCGTCAAGAATTACAATATCGCGGTCAAAAAGCGCGGTGATGACATTACGTTCCTGCGCAAAATCGTGCGCGGCGGCGCGGATGACAGCTATGGCATTGAGGTTGCAAAGCTGGCCGGTGTGCCGAATCCGGTCATCAAGCGAGCAAAGGCCGTGCTAGCTGATCTGGAATCCACCATGCCGAAAATCGAGCTGCACGCCGTAGCCGAGGAACCGGAAGACGTTCCGCAGATTACGATAGATTCGCTCTCCGGCGATGCAGTTGCAGAGCGGCTGCGTGCACTGCAGGTGGACACCATGACGCCGATCGAGGCGCTCAACGCACTGTATGAGCTGAAAAAGCTGGTTTAATCATTTATCAGGGCAGGAAAGACCAACCATGATTTGTTCCGGAAAGGAAAACAAAGAAAAATGGCAGTGATTCATGAATTATCTCCGCACCTTGCGGATCTGATCGCAGCGGGAGAGGTTGTTGAACGGCCGTCCTCTGTGGCGAAGGAGCTGGTCGAGAATGCGATCGACGCAGGTTCTACCCGCATTACAGTGGAGATTGAAAACGGCGGCATTACCTATCTGCGTATTGCGGATAACGGCTGCGGCATGTCGGCAGAGGACGCGCCCGTGGCTTTCCGTCGCCACGCAACCAGCAAGCTGCGCACCGAGGAAGATTTGAACGCCATCGGCACATTGGGTTTCCGCGGTGAAGCATTGGCTGCGATTTCGTCGGTTACGCGCATTGATCTGTTTACGCGTCAGGCAGGTTCGATTGCGGGTCTGCACCTGCATCTGGAAGCCGGTGAGATTCAGACACAGGAGGAAGCCGGCTGTCCGGAAGGCACAACAATCGTTGTGCGCGACCTGTTCTTCAACACACCGGCTCGCATGAAGTTTCTCAAAAAGGACTTCACCGAGGCGGGTTACATTCTCGGCGTAGTACAGCATGCGGCGCTCTCCCATCCGGAGATTGCGTTCACGCTCATTCGCGACGGCAAGCAGGTATTCTCGTCGGACGGCAAGGGCAAGCTGATTGCACCGGTGTTCGGTGTATTCGGCAAGGAAATGACTGCCAATATGATTGAAGTGCCGATGACCGAGCGCAACGGTATGACCGTACACGGCTACATTGTCAAGCCGCACGCCGGACGTGCCAACCGTTCGATGCAGCACTTTTTCGTCAATGGACGCTATGTCAAGAGCCGTCTTATGCAGGCTGCAATGGAAGAGGCCTATCGCAATGCGATTATCACCGGAAAGTATCCGTCTGGTGCGGTTTTCCTTGATCTGCCGCTGTCAGCGGTCGATGTCAACGTGCATCCGGCAAAAACCGAAGTCAAATTTTCGCAGGAAAAGCCGATTTTCGAAGTCGTGTATATTGCCTGCAAGAATGCACTTGCCGCAAACGACAATATGCCGCATCTGGAGCACAAGGAGAAGGAAGCGCCTGCCAAGCCGCGTGAAGATAATCTGACGCACGAGCAGCAGCGATTTGCGATTCCGAAGCCGGTGGACCCCAAGCCGTTTGCCGCGCCGCGTGTAAAGCCAACACCGATTACACCGGTAAAGAACGACGAGGAAGCACCGGATTTAGAGGATTTTCTCGTTTCGATCCCGCCAAAGGCAGAGCGTCCGCGCAGTGCATCGGCTTATCTATCCGCGCCGCGCATCCTGCAGGACGAACCGCAGGAACCGATTCGTCCGCGAATGGCACAGCCGGTTGAGTCGTCGGTCGCAGAACCAACACCTGCCGTGCATACGCTGACACCGGAGCCGGAAGATGAGCCGATGGTTGTTGTGCCGCCTGTCAGCGCACCGGAGGTCAAGGATAAGCCGCAGATCCTGCAGCCGCTAGATACTGGTGTGCGTGTAATCGGCGAATGCTTCCAGACGTACATCATTGCTGAGGACAAGGACGGCTTGATTCTCATCGACAAGCATGCCGCGCATGAACGCATTCTGTTTAACAAACTGCGTGCAGAGACCGATATGCCGCAGCAGCAGCTTCTCACGCCTGTAATTGTAGAGCTGACCGGCGAGGAAGCCGCCGCTGTGCAGTCGCAGATCGCGGACATCCGTCAGGCAGGCTTTTCCATCGACAGCTTTGGCGAGAACAGCTTTGCCGTACGCAGCGTGCCCGCTTATCTGGATAGCGGCGATGTGCAGAGCGTCATCAGTGAATTGGCCGAAAAGGCGATGAACAGCCGTACTACCGTGCCGGATCGTCTGGACGATTTAATTCATACGGTAGCATGCAAGGCGGCTATCAAGGCAGGCAAACCGACCACGATGACCGAGTTGCAGGACCTGTGCGAGCGGGTGCTGAGCGATGACAACGTGCGCTCCTGCCCGCATGGCAGACCGACGACCGTTCGTCTGACCAAATATGAGCTTGACAAGATGTTCAAGCGTGTAAATCAATAAAAAGTGAGGAAACAGCATGGAAAACCGTTTGATCTGCATCTGCGGACCGACTGCCAGCGGCAAAACTGCCTTATCGGTCGCGCTGGCGCAACAACTGCATACCGAGATCATTTCTGCGGATTCCATGCAGCTTTACCGCGAAATGGATATCGGCACCGCCAAGCCGGATATGAGGGAACGGCAGGACGTACCGCACCATCTGTTCGATGTATGCGAGCCCGGCGAAACGTTCTCAGTGGCGCGGTATGTCGAACTGGCAGACGCTGCTGCACAGGATATTCTGTCGCGCGGCATGATGCCGATCGTTGTCGGCGGTACAGGATTGTACATGGACGCGCTCATCGAGTGCAGCGTATTCTCCGGCGATGAGACCGACCTGACCGTGCGTGAGAAATATCAACAGATGGCGGCTGAGCAGGGCAATCAGGCGGTACATGACTGTCTGGCTAAGGTAGATCCGGCCGGAGCGGAACGTCTGCACCCGAATAATCTCAAGCGCGTCATTCGTGCTCTTGAGGTGTATGAGCAGACCGGTATGACGATCGACGAATTTAACCGCAGGAACAAGCGCCCGGAGCCAAAGTATGATGCGCTCAAGATCGGTGTTTGCCCGTCTGACCGTGAAATTCTGTATGACCGCATCAATCGCAGAGTGGATCTTATGCTGGAAAACGGTCTGCTGGAGGAGACGAAACGGTTGGTGGAACGCGGTCTGCTGACCGGCACTGCCGCGCAGGCCATCGGCTACAAAGAGCTGCTCGGCTATCTGAACGGCGAGCAAACATTGGAAGAATGTACCGAATTGCTCAAGCGCCGCAGCAGAAATTATGCAAAACGTCAGCTTACCTGGCTGAAAAGGGATGACAGCATCCACTGGATATATTATAATAGTGGAGAAGAACTTCCTTTCGTCTTACAGGAAACGACAAAATATCTTCAAAACCACGGTGTACAATGATACCATAAATTGTAATTTCAACTGGAGGAATCATTGTGCGAAACGAAATCAACTTACAGGACAGAATGCTCAGTGCACTGCGTCAGCAGGCGCAGAACATCACCGTATTTTTAACGAACGGCTTTCAGATGCGCGGTATCGTCCGCGGATTCGACAGCTTCGTTGTGATTTTGGAGAGCGACGGAAAACAGCAAATGATCTATAAGCACGCAATCTCTACTCTGATCCCACAGCATAGAGTCGATCTCCATGCACCGAGAGGGGAGCGTGCGGAACAGTGAACATATACGAGGTCTTTACATGGGACAACAGACAAAAAGCACAAAATCCAAGCCGCGAAAACGGCGGAATGACGGCGGAAACCGCGTTGTATTTATCATTGCGGCAGTGCTGATGGTGATTTATCTGGGCGGCCGTCTTTCTAACGCTTTTTCGGCTGCACCGGAGACCACACCGGCTCTGCATGTCACAGTTAATGACAGCTTTACGAGCGATGGCTGGTTCTTCCGCGATGAAGAACCGATCGACAATGCCACGGGAAGCTCGGTCAAGCACATCGTGTACAGCGGTGAACGCGTACAGCAGGACGCACCGCTGGCGATCATCTATTCCGATCAGGAATCTATGGACCTGAGCCGACAGCTCGATCCGCTGGAGGAACGTATTTCTCTTCTGGATACGGCGCTGCAGTCCGCATCGGACAGCTCAAACATCGCAAAGCTGGATCAGGTCATCACGCTGACGATCGAGCAGCTGGCCGAGCAGGTGAAGGAAGGCAGCGGTTCTTCGGTCGCATCCGCCGCAAGTTCGCTGCGCACGCTGTCGCTGCGCCGTGAGGCAGGCAATGTGGATACCAACGAGGTATCTGCCGAACGTGACGCTTTGGTTTCTGAGCAGTCCTCGCTTGAGCATCAGCTTACCGGCCGGACCACGGAACTTACTGCATCTTCGTCCGGATATTTCTCCGAGGTAGTGGATGGATACGAGAGTATTCTCACACCATCCTCACTGGATGAGATGACCGTGGAGCAGTTTGACAAGACCGTTGCGCAGCAGCCGTCTGCTGAGAACAGCAATTCGCTCGGCAAGATCGTCAAGGGATTCAACTGGTATCTGGCAGCTAAGATTCCGGCCGAGCAGGCCGAGCGTCTGCAGGTCGGTCAGGAGCTGACAGTAAACTTTACGCAGGCTTCGATGGAATCCAAAGTAACCGTGCATTCCATCAATCATCAAGGTGGCAGTGATACGGCTCTGCTGGTGATGGAAGGCACAGAATTCAGCAGTGAAATGGTTTCCATGCGCGAACAGCCGATCGAAATTATCATTGCGACCTACACCGGACTCAAGGTGCCGAAGAGTGCCGTCCGCGTGCAGGAACAAACAGACAGCGACGGAAAGACCACGCAAATCCCCGGCGTGTTCATCCTGAGCGGCTCGATACAGAAATTCAAAATGATTAACGAGCTGTTTGAGGCGGACGATTATTATGTCGTCAAACAGAGTGCGACCGACTCCGATATGCTGGTCGAGCGAGACCAGGTTATCGTTCAAGGTAAAAATCTGCAAAACAATATGGTGGTGAAAACATGACGGAGCAAGAAAAGAAAGAACTGCAGGAACGCGTAAAATCTGTGATCGAGCGCGTCAACAATGCCGCCGTGCAGGCAGGGCGCGATCCCAGTGAAATTACGCTGGTGGCTGCAACCAAAATGAATGACGCCGAGCGCGTGCAGGCAGCCATCGAAGCAGGCATCCGCGTGTGCGGTGAAAACCGTGTGCAGGAGCTGCAGGAAAAGTATGAACAGGACGCCTACGATGGCGCAGACCTTCAGTTTATCGGCACGCTGCAGACCAACAAGGTCAAGTACCTGATCGGCAAGGTTTCGCTGATTCAGTCAGTCGGCTCGGTTCATCTCGGCGAGGCTATCGCCAAGGAAGCCGAGAAGCGCGGTGTTTGTCAGGATATTCTTCTGGAGGTAAATATCGGCAGAGAAGCCGCAAAAAGCGGTCTTCCGCCCGAAGAACTGCACGATGCGATCGTGAAATTGAGCGCAAAAAAGTCACTTCATATCCGCGGATTGATGGCAATTCCTCCCGTTGCAGATGAAAAAACAAAAAATTCAAACTACTTTACCGAAATGCGTCAAGTATTTATTGACATTTTGACGAAAAAATACGATAATGTAGATATGGATTATTTGTCTATGGGAATGACGAATGATTTTGAAACGGCGATTGCGTGCGGAGCGAACATGGTTCGCGTGGGCACGGCGATCTTTGGCAAACGGCCGTATCAGATCGTTTCGCCTTAAAACATAAGGAGGAACTTGGCATGGGTTCAATCAAAGGCTTTATTGATTGGGTAAAGGGCAGCGAGTTGGAGGACGACTACGAAGACGAGATGCCCCGTCAGAGAAACGAAGAACCTGCGATGGATAGCGAGCCATCATCTTACAATAGAAGATCCTATGACCGTTCGTACGACAGTGATGCACAGGACGCGCCTCAGGTGCGCCGTCACGATCGCAGCGATAAGGTTGTAAACATCAATACTACTACACAGCTGGCTGTGGTTCTGGTCAAGCCGGATCGTTTTGAGGCGGCTGCAGAGATTGCAGATCATCTCAAGGACAAGCGCACGGTTGTCCTCAATCTGGAGCAGACCAACAAGGATATTGCCCGTCGCCTGGTGGACTTCCTCAGCGGTGTTGCATATGCAAACGAAGGCAAGATCAAGAAGGTTGCAAACAGCACCTATATTATCACACCCTACAATGTTGATATTATGGGCGATCTGATCGACGAACTGGAAAACAGCGGTATGTATTTCTAAGCGCAGATCGTGAGTACTATCGTGAACAGCTTGGTAATATATTTCGTAGGCAGCTTATTGCGCATTCTGCAGTTTATGTTTTTTGCACGGGCAATCATGAGTTGGTTCGTACAGGGCAGCGACTCGAAAATCTACGAGTTTCTGTGCCTTGTTACCGAGCCGCTCATTCAACCTTTTCGCAGTCTGCTGAGCCGCGTGAGTGCACTGCGGAATTGTCCGTTTGATTTTGCGTTTATGCTGGCATTTTTTGTTCTGATTGTTTTAGAACAAATGGTATATATGCTTTAAGCCTGCCGGACAAACGGCGCTGATTTGGTCGGGCGCAGCCCGACCATTTTTCCGTGTCAGTACGGCAAATGATATAAAGACGGAGGAAAAACATATGACGGTGCAGGAAATACAAGAAATCGGCTTTGAAAAAGCAGTTTTCGGCGGATATGACATGAAGTCTGTCGATACTTTTCTCGAGCGTGTTGCAGAGGAATTTGCAGCGATGCAGAAGGAAAACGCTGCTATGAAGGCAAAAATGAAGGTGCTGGTCGATAAAATTGAAGAATACCGCGGTGTTGAAGAAGGAATGCACCGTACCCTACTGACCGCTCAGTCGATTGCACAGGAGACAATCGACAAGGCAAAGAAGGAAGCAGAGGAGATCATTGCTTCTGCGAAGGATGAAACCGCAAACAAGGTGAAAGACACCCAGGCGGAAATCAACACCGAGGAACAGAAACTGGAGACTGCCCGCAAGAACACTGCTGAGTTCATCGCTCATGTAGCAAAGCTGTATCAGTCGCAGGCAAGAGCACTGGCAGAGTTGGCGAAGGGCGAAAACCTCGCTCCGGTACAGCAGACTGAAGATGCAAAGAACACAAATGCGACTGGGAAGGGCGATGCACCAGTGGAAGATGCAACGCGTAAATTCGACTTCGGCGAACTGCAGTTCGGCACTGAATACGACCCGAAGGACGTTAAGTAAATAAGCGAAAGGACTGAATACTGCACAATGCAGCAGGATTACAACAACACGATCAATTTGCCCAAAACCGAATTCCCGATGCGTGCCGGTCTGCCGAAGCGCGAGCCGGGTTTTCTGGAAAACTGGGAGAAGAACGACCTCTACCATGAACTGATGAAGAAGAACGAGGGCAAACCGCTTTTCGTTCTGCACGACGGCCCTCCGTATGCAAACGGCAATCTGCATATGGGTCATGCACTGAATAAGATCCTCAAGGATTTTATTCTGCGTTCGCGCAATATGATGGGTTATCAGGCTCCGTACATTCCGGGCTGGGATACCCATGGTCTTCCGATTGAGCGTCAGGCAATCAAGGCTTACGGCATGGATCGCAGCAAGGTTTCCACTGCGGAGTTCCGCTCCAAGTGTGAAGAGTTTGCACACGATCATGTCAATACCCAGCGTACCCAGTTTAAGCGTCTGGGTGTTATCGGCGACTGGGATCGTCCGTACCTGACCCTGACCCACGATTATGAGGCTGCTCAGATTGAGATTTTCGGCGAGATGGCTAAGAAGGGTTACATCTACAAGGGTCAGAAGCCGGTTTACTGGTGCCCGCACGACGAGACCGCACTGGCTGAGGCAGAGATTGAGTACAAGGATGTTCCGTGTAAGTCTATCTTTGTAAAATTCGCTGTAACCGATGACAAGGGTGTTATCACCAAACTGCTTGGTACCAAAGAGAACGTATATTTCGTAATTTGGACCACCACTACCTGGACCATTCCGGGCAACCTTGCAATTTCTCTGAACCCAAACTTCGAGTATGATTTCGTTAAGGTCCCGAATGGCGAGGTTTATGTTCTGGCTAAGGAACTGGTTGCTTCTGTTATGAAGACTGCCGGTATTGACAGCTGGGAAGTTCTCGCAACCGTTCTTGGCTCTGATCTGGAGCTGATCAAGACCAAGCACCCGCTGTTCGACCGTGATTCTCTGGTTATCACCGGTGACCATGTAACGCTCGATGCCGGTACCGGCTGTGTTCATACCGCTCCGGGCTTCGGTGCTGATGACTTTATCGTTTGCCAGAGGTACAACATCCCGATCATCGTTCCGGTTGACGGCAAGGGACGCCATACCGCTGAATCCGGCAAGTACGAGGGTATGTTCGTGGATGATTCCAACGAGGTTATCCTCAAGGATCTGGATGACTGCGGCGCACTTCTCGCAACCGAGGACATCGTGCACAGCTATCCGCATTGCTGGCGCTGCAAAAATCCGATCATCTTCCGCACTACTGAGCAGTGGTTCTGCTCTGTTGATGCGCTCAAGGATGACGCAGTCAAGGCTTGTGAGGACATCAAGTGGATTCCCGGCTGGGGTCAGGAGCGCATGACCTCCATGATCCGTGAGCGTTCTGACTGGTGTATTTCCCGTCAGCGTGTCTGGGGTGTTCCGATTCCGATCTTCACCTGCAAGAAGTGCGGCAAGCCGCTGGTAAATGAGCAGACGATTAAGACCGTTGCTGATCTGTTCCGTGAAAAGGGCTCCAACGCATGGTTCGACATGGCGGCTGCTGAGATTCTGCCGGCAGGCACCAAGTGTGAGTGCGGCTGCAGCGAATTTGACAAGGAAACCGACACCATGGACGTATGGTTCGATTCCGGTTCCTCCTGGCGTGCTGTTATCGAGAACCGCGAAGGCCAGAAGACCCCGGTTGACGTATATCTGGAAGGCAACGACCAGTATCGCGGCTGGTTCCAGTCCTCGATGCTGACTTCTATTGCTACGCAGGGCAAGGCTCCGTACAAGACGGTTATCACCCACGGTATGATTGTGGATGAGGAGCGCCAGAAGATGTCCAAATCTCTGGGCAATGGTATTGCTCCGGAGGATATCCTCAAGCAGTATGGCGCAGATGTAATGCGTCTGTGGGTTGCTTCTTCTGACTACCGTCAGGATATGCGTATTTCCAAGGATATGCTCAAGCATCTGTCGCAGAACTACCTCAAGATCCGTAACACGGCTCGCTACATTCTGGGCAACCTGTTTGACTTTGATCCTAAGACCAACGCTGTTGCATACACAGATATGCCGGAGCTGGATAAGTGGGCACTGATGAAGCTGAACGACCTTGCTGCAAAGGTTCGTGAGGGATATGATAGCTACGAATTCCACACCGTATTCCATGCAATTCATAATTTCTGTGTTGTTGATATGTCCAACTTCTACCTCGATGTGATCAAGGATCGTCTGTACTGCGATGAGACCGATGGTCTGAGCCGCCGCTCTGCACAGACTACGATCTATCGTATCCTGAGTGCGCTGGTTCGCATGCTGTCTCCGATTCTGTGCTTTACCGCAGACGAAATCTGGCAGGCTATGCCGCACGCTGCTGAGGATGATGCTCGCAACGTAGCATATAACGAGATGCCGCAGGCTGACGAGGCTTTGTCCTTCAGCGATGAGGATCGTGCTAAGTGGGACAAGTTGACAGCATTCCGCGATGATGTAAACAAGGCGCTCGAGGGTGCGCGTACTGCTAAGACCATCGGCAAGCCGCTGGAAGCATGCGTTACTGTTTACGCTGACGCTGAGCAGGCTGCATTCCTGAACGGCTGTGGTCAGGATCTGGCTGATCTGTGCATCGTTTCCGAACTTGATGTGGTTGCCGGTGACGGCGAGGGTTCTGCAAGCGAGAATCTGCCGGGTCTGAAGATTGCTGTTGCCCGCGCAGCAGGTGAGAAGTGCCTGCGCTGCTGGAAGCAGGCTAAGACCGTTGGTTCTGATGCAAAGCATCCGGGTCTGTGTGCTCGCTGTGCCAAGGTTGTAGGCTAAAAGAAGAATCCAAGGGGGAGCAGAGCAATTCTGTTCCTCCTTTTTGTTTTGGAGGTAGAAAATGCCGATTTATATTTGTGCAATCTTGCTGATGATCGCGGCAGATCAGGCAGTGAAATACTGGGCGTTTACATCCCTGCAGGCACAGCAGACCATTCCGTTGATCAATGGTGTGTTTCACTTGACCTATATTGAGAATCGCGGTGCAGCATTCAGCCTGTTCGCGCAGTTTGATTCACGCTGGATTTTTGTTGTATTGGCCATTGTGATTACAGTTGCCATTTTCATAGCGATTTACAGGAATATGCTGCAGACTCAGCTTGGCTGCTGGTCGCTGATTCTGGTAGCGGCAGGCGCACTCGGCAACGCCATTGATCGTGTAGCACGCGGTTTTGTTGTCGATATGTTTGACTTCCGTCTGATTCATTTCCCGGTATTTAATGTGGCAGATATCTTCATTTGTGTAGGTGGCGTACTGTTTGTGCTATATTTTATGTTTCAGCACAAGGAGACAAGCGAAGCGGAGAAGTAACCATGAGTGAATTACAATTTACAGTTCCGGCAGAGCAATCCGGCAAGCGTATCGACAGCTGGCTGGCAGAGCAGATTGAAGGACTGACCCGTTCTGCGGCGCAGAATCTGTTGTCAGAGCAGGCAGTAAGCTGTAACGGTCAGCCGCTCAAGAAAAATTACAAGCTGGTCGGCGGCGAGGCGGTTACGGTTCAGCTTCCGGAGTTAAAGGAAGTAGATCTCAAGCCGGAGAATATTCCGCTGGATATTGTTTATGAGGATGCGGATATTGTGGTGGTCAACAAGCCACGCGGCATGGTTGTGCATCCGGCGGCCGGCAACTGGGACGGTACGTTGGTAAATGCATTGATGTACCACTGTGGTGACAGCCTGTCTGGTATTAACGGTGAACATCGACCGGGCATTGTGCATCGTATTGATAAGGATACCAGTGGTCTGCTCGTTGTGGCGAAAAATGACGCCGCACATCAGAGTCTGGCGGCTCAGATTGCGGCGCATACGGCATATCGCGGCTATGAAGCGATTGTGGTTGGTTCTGTTAAGGATGATACGGGAACGGTGGATAAGCCGATTGCCCGTCACAAGACTGATCGAAAAAAAATGGCAATCGTGGAAGGCGGACGGGAGGCAATCACGCATTATACTGTCATCAAACGGTATAACGGCTACACACATATGGCGTTTCAGCTTGAGACTGGACGTACGCACCAGATTCGTGTACATATGGCATCTATTGGTCATCCGATTATCGGTGATCCGGTGTACGGACTGAAAAAAGACCGGTTTTCCAATATCGGCGGTCAATGTCTGCATGCAGCGAAGCTGACGCTCACGCACCCGAAAACAGGGGAGCGGATGGAGTTTTCGGCATCGCTGCCACAATATTTTACTGAAGTTCTTGATAAATTGGAGCGTATGCAATGAAAAAGTTTAAGGGTATGCTGCTGGCCTGCGATATGGATGGTACGCTGCTCGATGATTCAAAGCAAATTCCGGCAGAAAATTTGCGCGCATTACAATATTTTACGAAACAGGGAGGACGGCTGTCGCTTGCGACCGGCCGTTCTCCTCATGCTATTGGCACATATATAGACCAGTTGCCGGTCAATGCGCCATACAGTGTGATGAATGGTTCGTTGATTTGCGATGAAAATCGCAAGATTTTGTATTGCTCCGGCATGCCGTACGAGACGAAAGAAATGATCGAGCATGTATTGTTAAATAATTCACAATTCGGTTGTGAGGTTTTTACTGCAGAAACGGCGCTGATTCGTCAAATGAGTGATCACACGCTGCAGCACATGCACAAGCTGCATTTGGATTATCAGATGCTTTCTAATGAGCAGTTTGCAAAAAGCGCAACTGCGGACTGGTGTACGGTCAATTTTACCGGTGAACCGGCACAAATCACCGCACTTACACAGGATTTACTGATTCGATATCCGCATGTATTTGATGTGACATCCAGCATGCCGACATTCTGTGAAATCACAGCCGCTGGTGTGAATAAGGGTTCGGCTCTACGAAATATTGTTGAATACTTACCAGACGTTGAACGTGTGTTTGCTATTGGCGATAGCTACAATGATGAATCCATGCTGCAAGAAGCTCAGATTTCGTTTGCACCAGCCAATGCAGAGCCGGAAGTGCTGCGAAATGTAAATGTGATGGTAAGTTCTAATAATGATTGTGCTGTGGCTGATATGATAGAGTATCTGGAGAAAATAGGATGAAAACAGT
Organism: Butyricicoccus sp. AM27-36; assembly: GCF_003480945.1. NCBI lineage: Bacteria > Bacillati > Bacillota > Clostridia > Eubacteriales > Butyricicoccaceae > Butyricicoccus > Butyricicoccus sp. AM27-36. The sequence goes on along the minus strand of NZ_QUJR01000005.1, from coordinate 179,587 downwards.
TAATTACTAATTGTTATTAGATAGATGGTTTGCTAATTATACAAAATCATTATTTTGTATAATTAGATTCCTATGTCTAAATTAGATTCTACACTACGAATGCCTACCTCGTCAACTGTTTTATACGGGTCATCGCTACGACATACCAGCCAATCACAAGTTACACCAAAAATGTCCCCCAGATTCAACAGGACGCTGGACGAAAATAATGTTTCGCCACGTTCCCAGCGATAGACCGTATCACGGCAGATACCGAGCGCCGAAGCAATTTTAAGCGTTGAAACACCGGAACGTCGCCTTGCTTCACGAATACGATTAGGATTTCTTCTCTTTCTGCGGCACATAGACCAGAATATTCCGCATGAAATGCAGCTTGCAGCGCTGCCATGAGGCGTCGGGAAAGGATTCACGAATTGCCGAAACCAGTCCGGCGTGTGCATCTGAAATGGATAAGCCTGGGCGTGGACAGACTACGGTCCTCCAGATTCTGAAACAGCACTTCATAGGAGCTCCCGGATTCTTCGGCCATAGATTCAACGGCAATGATATCCCTATGACCGTTTTCATCCACACCGCACACGATAAGTACCACCATGCTGACAATGCGCTGACTTTTCTCTGCTCCTAGCTGCTGGTCCACCTCGACCTCCATGAGCTCTATGCACAGTCATTCCAGCATACTCAGCATCGGATCCGGCTCCGTCACACATTTCCGTCACACATTGCAGTAGCAAAGGAGCCCTAAGGACCTGTCTATTTTCTGTTGTATATGTGATAGAAACCCAGTTGCCGCTTAATGGGCAACTGGGTTTTTCGACAGACTGTAAGCGGCTCATACAGAGCCGCTTATTTTAGTTATCCTGTATTCTTCAACCGAAACTGCTCAACCATCCGAATGAAATGCTGATGCACCGTCAAATCCTTATCTAATTCCGGATGAAATGCGGTCACGAGCATATTATCCTGCTGTGCAGCAACAATATTACTGTCAACAATGGATAGCACCTCGACATTATTTCCTACGCTCTCAATATATGGTGCGCGAATGAATGTCATCGGGATTCTCTCGATACTGCCAAACCGATCATCCGTGAAAAAACTGCCAAGCTGTCTGCCATAGGCATTACGCTTTACGCGAATATCCATCACACTGAAGCATGGTATGCCGCCATCAATCTGCTTAGCCAACAGAATCAGACCGGCACAGGTTCCGAATACAGGAAGTCCATTTTGAATCTGTTCACGCAGCGTATCATACAATTCCAGTTCACGCAAGAGTTTATTCATTACTGTGCTTTCCCCACCCGGAATAATCAAACCATTCATCGGCTGATCCAAATCGCGCTTCTGGCGAATTTCGAAGTGCGGTACGCCGAGTTTATCCAGCACTGCGGCATGCTCTGCGAAGGCGCCCTGCAGCGCCAGAATTCCAACTGCCATTTTACTTGCCTCGCTCTGCCATCAGCAATGCAATTTCGTTCTCGTTAATGCCAACCATTGCTTCACCCAGATCGGTAGACAGTTCTGCAATCAGCTTTGCATCGGTGTAGTTAGTAACCGCCTTTACGATTGCTGCAGCACGCTTTGCCGGATCGCCAGACTTGAAGATGCCCGAGCCAACGAATACGCCTTCTGCGCCAAGCTGCATCATCAGTGCTGCGTCAGCCGGAGTTGCAACGCCGCCTGCTGCAAAGTTTACGACCGGCAGTCGGCCATTTTCATGCACACTTCGGAGCAGTTCAACCGGAACCTGCAGTTGCTTTGCGGCCTCAAACAACTCATCCTCACGCAGATTCTGCACACGGCGAATCTCTGCGTTCATAGCGCGCATGTGACGAACCGCTTGTACAACATCACCGGTGCCTGGCTCACCCTTGGTACGGATCATTGCAGCGCCTTCAGCGATGCGACGCAGAGCTTCACCCAGATCACGCGCACCGCATACAAACGGAACCTTGAACTGTGTCTTATCAATGTGGTATACATCGTCCGCCGGAGACAGCACTTCACTCTCGTCGATATAGTCGATCTCGATTGCTTCCAGCACCTGTGCCTCAACAAAGTGACCGATACGGCACTTTGCCATAACTGGAATGGAAACCGCTTCCTGAATACCGCGAATCATCTTCGGGTCGCTCATACGGGAAACACCGCCTGCTGCACGGATATCAGCCGGAATGCGCTCCAATGCCATAACTGCACATGCGCCTGCTGCTTCGGCAATCTTTGCCTGCTCCGGTGTGGTTACGTCCATAATGACGCCGCCCTTCAGCATCTGGGCCAGTTCCTTGTTCAGCTTATATTGTACGCTCATGTCGTTCAGACTCCTTTGTTGTTTGGTGTATGAACGCATTATACGCCTAATCTGAATATGTTAAAATATTCAGATTATAATTATTTTATAATGCCAGTTTGCAAGAAATAAAGGAAAGCACGGTTTCTGTTTCTAAAACAAAATCCGTGCTTTATGCTGCTTATCAGCTGTTATATGCTGTATTTTCCTCATCAGTTACCGCGTTTGATGTATTTGGTGTGGCATTCAGATAAACTGTTGCACCTTCATCGATGCCCCAGAAAATTTCGGTATTGTTCGCATCTGAAACGCCGGTTTCCACCGCTACCAGCTGATAACCTTCGGGTGCTTCCATGCCGTCCGGAATCGGCAGTGTATCATCGAACGGAATTTCGTTGCCGTCCTTGTCGATGAGCGTTTTGGTGAATACACCCGTACTGCCATCCGCCGTGTGAACGATAGCAGAAGTCGGTACTATCAAGCAGCTGTCCGATTCGGCAACTGCAATTTTGTAATCGACCATCATGCCGCTGGAAATCGCCTGACCTTCGATAGAATCAACCGTGATAATTGTCTTAAAAGTCGTCAGACTGCCCTGACTGCCCGTGTTCTGACTCGGCTCCGGCGAAACCGAGTCAACCACACCGGTGAGCGGCAGCTCGGAACCATCCATCGTGTACATGTTCATTGTTACCGTCTGACCAGGCTCGACAGACTGCACTTCATCTGTCGTCAGCTCGGCCGTAACAACGGTATCGTTCAGGTCGGAAACAACAACCAGAGGCTCGGTACCATCGGTCTCCTCCCCTTCTTCTGCGTTCAGTGAGGTGACAACGCCGTCAATCGAAGCCGTCATCGTAGCATCCAGAATCTCCTGCTGCAGTTTGAGAATGCGCGTCTGAATCTCGCTCACCTTGGCCTGTGCGGCTGCAGCCGTACTCTGTGCAGCCGTGAGGCTGCTCCGCGCGTCCGAAGTATCCGGCGCTGCAACATTGGAGATCGACATAATGACTGCACCGCTGCTGTATGTGTGGTTCGAGCCGTTATAGGCCGTGATTTCACCGCCGATCGGTGCCGTGATAACCTGCTCCTTGATGTAGTCCAGCGTGCCCGACCCGGAAGAGAAAATCGTGCCGGCACTGTCGCTGTTGATCGTTGCGGTAGCACTCGTTCCCTGCGCCAGTGCACCGGAAGGATTCTGTACGGTTAATACAACAAGGAAAGTACCTTTGCCGGAAGCGGAATCAATCGACGAAACCACAGCGGAAACCTGTCCGACAGAGGTAGAGATCGTAGCCGTCTGACCGGCCTTGATATCTTTGGCATATTCCGAACTAAACTGTACAGCAAGCTGCATCTGGCTGTCGTTGACCATACGGCCGATGGTCTGTCCTGCACTTACCTTCTGCCCTGCTGTAAATGTGCTTGATGCGATAAACTTGCCGCTGAACGGTGCCGTAGCGCTGCCGTGGGTGTACTGGCTCTGCGCCGAGGCAATGCGGCTCTGTGCCTGCGTAATCGCTGCCTGTGCGTTGGTCAGCTCACTCTGCGCGGCAGTGAATTCTGCCTGTGCCGCTGTCAGCTGTTCGCGGATTCCGGTCGGATCGACAACGACCAGCGGATCACCGGCATGCACCTCATCTCCCTCGGAAACCAGCACCTGAGAGATTTTGCCCTCAATTCCCAAGCCAAGTTCTTCCGTATTGCGCGCAGCCGTTTCACCGCTGCCCTCGATATAAGTGCCAATATCGCCATAGGTAACGACTGCAGTCGTCGGAATTGTGTCCTCCGTGCCGGTATTGCGCGAGCGAATGACAGCAAATACCGAACCGCCGACCAGCAGAATAATCAATCCGGCTGCAATGATAACGCGGACGCATTTACTTTGATTAAATCTTTTGCGAAAGGATTCAGTAAACTGCTCTGCCTTCTCGTTTTTTTCGTCAGCATCAGCTTTTTCGGATGCTTCTTCCGGTGCAGTATTTTCCTCCGTCTGAACGGTCTTGTCAGAGTTGTTTTCTGATATCGGCGGAAGCGTCTGTGTCTGCTCAAGCTCCTGTTCATTCTTGTGTTTGCCGAAGAACTTCTTCTTGTTCTGGCTCATGTTTTGATGTTCCTTTCTATGCGCTGTTCCTGTGAAACAGAGCCGTGTCTGATCTTGGAAGTTATCTCTCGATCAGAGCCTGTAAAAAGTCGTGTACTTTTGCGGGCAGTTCCTCCAGCGAACCGTCGTTGAGAAATTCCGCATCATAGGCGTACGCTGCAACGCCATCGTCTGAGCGGTTGCCCAGCTGTCCGCGTGCCTGCTCAAGTGTCGGTCGACGCACAAGAATGGTCTTGCAGTTTACGCCTGCTGTCTGACGAAACCGCTCGATCTCCTCCGGTTCCCGGATATGGACGAACAGCAGTTCCGCATCATTTTCAGTAAATATCTGCAGCTGTTCTGTGCAGTAGCGGAACGGAAGGTCGTTGAATTCTGTGCAGTCTGCCTTCAGCTGCGAAAGAAAACGGCGTGCCGCCGGTGTTTTGGTGCCGTCCCATCCTGCGGCTTTGGCCACCTGCAAAATGGGTGTGATGGACGAAATGTTCTGCACCTTCCAGCTTTGCGCGGCAGCACTGCATACGGTATCCTTGCCGACACCGCCGCTGCCGTTTATGATAAACACTTGTTTGGTCAAGTAAAAGTCTCCTTCAAATGCGCATTTCTATACACTATACATTTTAGCACAGCAAATCGACCTTTACAAGCGGACAGTCTTTACAATTCTGTTAAAAAAGCGTGCCTGTTTTTGGCAGGCACGCCCGATTTCACAGGATGATGCAAATGAGTCCTCCTGCGCTTTCATTGATGATCTTTTCCAGTGTTTCGCGGATTTTACCACGGGCATCATCCGGCATACGGCTCAATTTGTGCGACAGTTCCTCACGCACGAGTTCATTGAGCGACTTTCCGAAAATATTGGTCTCCCAAATCTTCTCCGGCTGTTCCTCAAACTCGCTGAGCAGATAGTGTACCAGTTCTTCCGACTGCTTTTCCGTGCCGACGATCGGATTGACCTCAGCTTTGATGTTGGCCCGCATCATATGGATGGATGGTGCAGAAGCCCGCAGACGCACACCATACCGCCCTCCCTGCCGAACGATTTCCGGTTCCTCGAGCGACAGCTCCTCCACCGACGGCATCACAATGCCGTAACCGGTCTGATATACCTGATCGAGCGCACCATGCAGCCGTTCGTACTGCTGTTTCACCGCAGCAAAATCCTCAAGCACACGAATCAAATCTGCGTCATCCCGCACCTGAATGCCGGTCTGCTCGCCGACAATGCCATAGAATACGGTTTCCGGTATGTCCACATGCACGACCGCCGAGCCGCTGCCGAGCGCCATATTGTCCACGCTCGCCCGCTCGACGTATTCGTTCTCTTCGAGGGTACGGCATAGCTTCTGTACATCGCGCATTTTTTCTCCGCCTTCGGCGGCTGTGCGGATGCACTGGTAAATGCTGTTCTGCACCGGATGATGCAGCGGCAGAGTACCGATATAACGCGGAAGGACAAAACCAATCTCGCAGACCGGAAATTCATACAGCACCTGCTGCAGAATATCCGCAATGCCGCTCTCATCCAGTTCAAGACAGTTCACCGCAATCGGTGCAATCCCGTACTGCGACTGCAGCTCGGCACATACACGCTGTGCTGTTTCGCCGTTCGGCTCTGACGAGTTTACCAGCACGAGAAACGGCTTGCCGAGTGACTGCAGTTCCTCGATTACGCGTTTTTCTGCCGGTATATAGGCTTCACGCGGCAGCTCGGTAAAGCTGCCGTCGGTCGTCACCACCAGTCCGATGGTAGAGTGTTCACCGATAACCTTGTGTGTGCCAATCTCTGCCGCTTCGGCCAGTGTCATGGGTTCCTCCTGCCACGGTGTAGATACCATGCGCGGTGTATCTCCCTCCATGCCGCCGAGTGCGCCCTCTACCAGATAGCCTACGCAGTCCACCAGCCGTACCCGGCATGCGCCGCCTTCCGGCAGAGCGATTTCCGCCGCTTCTTCCGGCACAAATTTCGGTTCGGCAGTCATAATTGTCCGTCCGGTGCCGGACTGCGGCAATTCATCCCGTGCGCGCTCCCGCTTGTATGGATTCTCCATATCGGGCAGCACCATAGTCTCCATGAACCGCTTGATAAATGTGGATTTGCCCGTACGAACCGGACCGACAACACCAATATAAATATCACCGCCGGTACGGCTGCTGATTTGGTCGTAAATCTGGTTTTCCATTCTCTTCCCGCCTTTCAGTCCTGAATCGGAATCAGCAGCATGGCATTCTGCACACGCTCTGCCTCTGCCGGCAAGTCATTCGCACAGCGGATGGCCTGCTCGGTCGTACCGCAGTTTTTGGCAATGTCCCACAGCCGTTCTTCGCCGTTGATCTGCTTGAGAACCAGTGTTACGCCGTTATGACTGCTCTCCTTTGGCTTGATCTCCAACGCAGAGATATGGCAGAATGTCACACGCTCCTGTGTTGCAGCAGCACCGTTTGCGGTGACAGTCAAAAGCAATCCTCGCTCACCCGCCGCTGTGGCGCGTGCCGAAAGCGTAAGCTCTTCCGGCTCTCCGGCTTCGCTGTACGGCATGGTCAGCGGTACAATACGCTGTACCGCGCAAAGCTGCTGTTCATCACTCAAATACAGCACGCGAATACCAGCTTTGATTTGCAGCTCGCTCTCCGATACACGCTTTGCGCCGCAGCAGACCGCCTGCGCGGCAATCACATGAGATACATGCTGTGCGGTCTGCAAAGTCTCGCTGCCTTCGGATGTAAACGGCTGCGCGGATGGCATATTCTGCAATACAGGATGCTCTGCCTGCGCAGCAAGCTCCTTGCCGGGCAGATACATATCCTCGATGCAGCGCAGCCTGCGCTCCTGCCGCAGCAGCACCATAGCCTGTGCGCTGATGGTGCAGGACAGCATGCCATCGGATTCCAATCGGCAGTCTGCCTCAGATACGGTCATCCGGACTGCAGTCAGGGCGTCTTCTTCTGCTTCCGGCAGCTCGAGAATCTGCGTGAACGGCGTGCTGCTGTTCAGTACGCGCACAGCATCATCCTCCTGCATGGCAAGACAGTGCAGCACAGCTTCACCTTTCACGATGATTCTGCCATGCATGGCGCGGCACTCGGATACCTGCATCGTGCAGTCGGTGTGCAGAAGGGACAGCTCCGCTGCATCCGCAAGCTGTATGTCGTCCAGTATTGTCACCGGATAACTGCGTACCTGCTCCAGCAGCGTTATGCTCTGCAAATGGCTCAGGCATTCTATGCCGTCCAGTTCGACCGATTCCGTCACGTCGCACTCAGCTTTGTAGTAGCCTTCGGTTAAAAAGCAAAGCTGAACGCTGACGCTCACCTTGCGGCTGTTCATAGCTTCGGCATCTACTGCAGCAATGCGGCACACGGTGCTGCAGATAGATTCTGCCGTTAAACCCTCACATTCCTCAATATGCGCAAACGTGACCGGCACGGAGAGCCGACGCAGCTTACCACCGTTTTCCGGTTCGTACAGTACGGTCGTCTGCACGATGCCGGATACCAGCAGGCGGTCATTCTGTGGAGTCTGGTCCTTGATGGCCGCCGTACCATACGCGCACACAATTCGTCCGATATCCGGAAACGTGTCCGGCACAATCGAATCCGCACTCTCAGTCGCCGCAGAGATATGCGCTAATTTCTTTTCGTAGTAGCAGATGCTTGTTTGATTCAGTTCCATTGATGCTGCCTCCTTTGGTTTCACCGCTGCTCCTGCATTACCATATGAAGCGCTTGCGTAAAATATGAGCAGATCGGTTTCGCTTTGCTGTCACATTTTTTATCCGAGCTGCTTATACTGGTAACAGGAGCGTGATGCGCTATGTTCTGCCGTGGTCAGGCAATCGGCCTTGCCGTATTTATGTTTGGAACAGGCTTGCTGCTGGGCAGTCTGCTCCCATCCTGTCTGCCGGTGTGGCTGATTGCACTGGCAGTGATCGCGGCAGGGCTGTTCCTGCTGCAGTGCTGAAGGAGGGTAAGGCATATGAAGGTTGTTGTATGGAAAAGTCCCAAGTGCTTACGCGGGATCCTGTGCTGCCTGTTTCATGTAAACAGGGCATAAGAAAAAGCGCATTCGCAGATAAATCTCTGTGAATGCGCTTTTGGCTGTTTATGAAATCGTTACTTCTTTTCAGTCGTGCTACCGAAGCCGCCGGTGCGTTCACCGTCAGCCTCATCGTCCACGGTAATACCGAACGGCAGGAAAATACCTTGTGCAAAGCCGTCGCCGGCGGCAACCGAAAGGGTCTTGCCCTTGTGATCGTCGCTGGTCATCTTAATGAGAATATGTCCTTCATTTTTAGCCTCAAAGTAGTCGCTGTCGATAATACCGACCGTATTGTCGAGCTGCAGACGGTGACGGAAGCCCAGACCGGAACGCGGGTACAGGCTCAGCACCCAACCGTCCTCGATCATAACGCGGATACCGGTCGGAATAAGGATGGTCTCATGCGGAACAAGCGTAAAGCTTTCCGGCGCAAAAAAATCATAGCCGGCAGAGCCTTTGGTCGCGCGGCGCGGCAGCCGGATGTTCTGATAGACCTTCTTGGCCTCATCCGCGCTGCGGCGGGTAGCCGCGCACCAGTCACGGACAAACTGTTCCTCGGATACCTTGAAAAACTGTGCGATCTGTTGCATAATTCAGCACTCCTTTTTACTTATCGTCATGCAGGACGATACTGTTAGCCGCAAGCGTGCGCGGAACATCGATCACGCGCTGGTTGGCACTGCCGCGCCAGTGAAGCTGCGGATCGGCCTGCGCCTGTACAAAACGACCGTCGATCAGCACGTCAATCTGATCGAGAAACGGCAGCCACTTGATTTCCTCCCAGCGATAGCCGGTGTACAGCCATATGGTCTTGTCCGGAAACTTCTGCCGAATCTCGCGGCACAGCTCGCTGACCTCCTCACGGTTGCCGGGGAAAAGCGGATCGCCGCCGGAAAACGTGATGCCGGAGATATAGTCCTTGCCGAGCTCGGTGAACAGCTCGTCCTTTGCGGCCTGATCAAACAGCAGACCGCCTTCCGCGTCCCATGTGATGGGGTTGTGACAGCCGGGACAGGCGTGTCCGCAGCCGGCCACCCACAGCACAACACGCAGGCCATCGCCGTTGAGCATATCGTCCTTGGTTATATTGTGATACTGCATTCGTGTTACATACTCTTTCTTTCAGCAATTTCGGCCATCTTGGCATCGTTCAGGCGCGTATCGCCCTTCACGCGAGAGTAGGAAAGATAGCCGTTCATTCTCTCGATTTTGGTAAGGTTGCGGCTGCCGCACTTCGGGCAGACATCCATGGACAGCTCCTCATGACCGCAGTCATCGCAGTACGCGAGTGAAAGATTGACACCCTCATAGAAGCCCTTTGCCATGGCGCGGCGCACCAGAGAGCGAATTGCCTCATGGTTGTAGTCAATCGGGTACTTGACGTACTGGATCTTGCCGCCGTTGCACAGATTCCAGAAACGACCCTCAAGATCCTGCTTCTGAATCGGTGTCAGGTCCTCGGTAACGTGGCAGTGGAAGCTGTTGGAGACATACGGACGATCGGAAACACCCTCGATGATGCCGTATTTCTTGCGGAACTGCTCGACCTGCAAACCGCACAGACTCTCTGCCGGTGTACCGTAGATAGCATACAAATTGCCGTCCTCGTTCTTGAACTGCTCGACTTTATCGTTGATATACTGCAGTGTTTCGAGGGCAAACTGACCGTCCTCGGCAAGCGATTTGCCGTTATACAGCTCCTGCAGCTCGTTGAGTGCAGTAATGCCGAACGATGCGGTAGCGGTTTTCATGATCGGCTTGATCTTGTCCGACGGCTTGAGATGTCCGCCGTAGAAGCCGCCCTCGCAGTACGCCAGCGGATTGGTAGATGCACGCATCTCCCCCAGGTACGCATAGGTGCGGATATGCAGCTTGCGGATAAGCTCCAGATAGTAGTCCAGCACCTCGCGGAACGGACGGCTCTCCTGCTGTGCCTTGGCATAGATCATCGGCAGGTGCAGCGATACCGCGCCAATGTTCCAACGGCCAACAAATACCGGCTTGTCGCTCTCATCAGCGGGCTTCATGCCTCCGCGCTCGTACCACGGAGACAGGAACGCGCGGCAGCCCATCGGACTGATGATCGCGCCGTACTTCTTATACATGCTCGGCACATAGCCTTCACCGGTCAGCGACAGCCAGTCCGGATACATCGCACGGGACGAGCACAGGATACCGGCTTCAAATACATCCTCAAGCAGCTTGCCGGGACCGTGCAGGTTCTCATCGTACAGGAATACGATCTTCGGGAACAGGACCGGCTTTTTCTGGCCTTTTTTGCCCTGCCCCTTGCGGCGTACATTCAGCATGGTAATGGAGGCCAGCTTGGCAAAACGACCGGTGCCGGTTCCCATTGTCATGGTGATGAACGGATAGTCGCCGCGGCTGGATGCTACCGTGTTGAACTTGTACTCCCAGCCCTGAAAGCCCTGCTCAAAGTCGTTGAGAATGTCTGCCATAACTTCCTTCTCGACCGTGTCAGCATCCAGTCCCAGACGAGTATACTTCTCGGTCAGCATTTTGTAGCTGCGCTCGGCATACGGCTCGAGCAGCAGATCGACCGACGGCACGGTAAAGCCGCCGTACTGCTGGCTTGCAGCGGAAAGCACGATATCACCGATCACGTCAAATGCAACATTAAGTGTTTTTGGCTCGTTGTACCACAGATTGCCCATCTCAAAGCCGTCCTTGAGGACACTCGCTACATCAAACAGGCAGCAGTTCATGGTATCGCGGCGTGCCGACATATCGTGGACGTAAATGTAGCCGTCCCGACAGGCCTGCAGTTCCTCGGTGTTCATAAAGAACTTCTGGTACAGCTCCTTGTTGAGCTGATTGAAGATCAGGCTGCGCTTAGTGGAGACCAGCGCAGAATCCGTGTTGGAATTTTCCTTATCGCCGATATACATGATAGACTGGCTTTTCTGGTATACGCTGTCCAGCATGCCGACAAAATCCTGCTTATAGTTGCGGTAGTCGCGGTAGCTTTTGGCAACCTCCGGCTGCACCGACTCAAGTGCAGACTCAACGATGTTGTGCATTTGCCAGATCTGAATCTCGGTCATGTGATGGTCACGGATATAACCCTCGACATGATTGCAGATCGACTTCAACTCATCCTCTGTAAAGTTGTAGAGGACACGGTTTGCCGACTTATTGACGGCGATAACAACCTTCTGGATGTTAAACGGTTCTTTGGTGTGATCCTTTTTGACAACTCGAACCATGTGTTGTTCTTCCTCTCTAAATTTCATACGTTCATCATTATATCATATTGTCCGATAAAAAGCGAACAAAAAAGCACTGCTGTTTACAGGCAAAGCGTAAAAGTGCATACCCATATATCATGTGCCGCTATTGCATTGTACCATACAAGATATAGATTTGGAAGGATAAAATTCGACAAAAATATCATACATATTTTTGCGAAAATAATTCTTTGCACAAAATCGTCGGTTTTGCTTGCGGGTCTGCCGACTATCCTCTATAATAGATGTAGCGATCCTGACAGTAAGCCTCTGCGTCCGCAGATTCTGCATGAAAGGAGCCGTCCATATCGTATTGCAGCGTTTCTTGCACGGAAGCGCCGTTTATATCTGTATCGGACTGCGTCTTTCAGAGGACGCAGTTATTTTTTATTCCGAGGTGTTTTTATGCAAACAAGAGTTGCCGTCATGGGAATCGTGGTAGAGAACACGGATTCTGTGGAACGGCTCAATACCCTGCTGCATGAGTACGGCAGCTATATCATCGGGCGCATGGGTATTCCCTATCGAGCGCGCAATATCAACATTGTGTCCATCGCCATTGATGCGCCGCAGGATGTGATTTCAGCTTTGTCCGGCAAAATCGGCAATCTGGACGGCATCAGCGTCAAGACCGCGTACTCCAATGTGCAGAGCGATGAATAAGGAGAAGCAGCTCATTGACCGGCTGGAAGCGCAGCACAGCCTGTCAATAGAGGAATACGAATATCTAATCGAAAACCAGAGCGATGAACTGGCAGCCTATGCCGCAGAGAAAGCGTTTGCCTTACGAAAGCAGGTATACGGTACGGATGTGTACATTCGCGGACTGATCGAAATCGGCAATATCTGCCGCAACGACTGCTATTACTGCGGTATCCGGCGTTCCAATCCTGCGTGTGACCGCTATCGACTGACCGAGGCGCAGATACTGGACTGTGCCCGGGAAGGTTATGCGCTCGGCTTCCGCACTTTTGTCATGCAGGGCGGCGAGGACAGCGCATTCTCAGTCGATGTGGTTTGCCATCTGGTACGACAGATCAAAGCCGAGTTTCCGGACTGTGCAGTAACGCTGTCGCTCGGAGAGTTCCCTCGTGAAGCCTATCAGGCGATGTTCGACGCAGGCGCGGACCGTTATCTGCTCCGTCACGAAACCGCCGATAAGGCGCATTATGAAAAGCTGCATCCGTCCTCCATGTTGTTCGACAACCGTATGCGCTGCCTGCACGATTTGAAGGACATCGGCTACCAGACCGGCTGTGGCTTTATGGTCGGCTCGCCGTATCAGACGGCGCGGACACTCGCTGAGGACTTAAAGTTCATCGAAGAATTTCGGCCGGAGATGTGCGGTATCGGCCCGTTTATTCCGCAGAAAGACACACCGTTCCGCGATTTTCCGGCAGGAACGTGCGAGCAGACGGTGTATCTGCTGTCACTGCTGCGGCTGATCCAGCCGAATTTGCTGCTGCCCGCCACAACGGCGCTCGGCACCATCCGACCGGACGGCCGCGAGCGCGGACTACAGGCTGGTGCAAACGTAGTGATGCCCAATCTGTCTCCGCTTGGGGTGCGAAAAAAATATGCACTGTACGACGGCAAACTATGCACCGGCGAGGAGGCTGCACAGTGCATCGGCTGCCTGTCGCGCCGTGTGGCGTCGGTCGGCTGCCGGATTGTTACCGCACGCGGAGATATTATCCGATAAGTGATACATTTTAAGGGACTCTGACGGAAAGAGTAATCTTCTGACCGCAAGATAAGAAAGGAAAACGAAAAAAATGGCTCAGTACAACCCGAAATCACTCCATGCAGAGGAGTTTATCAACCATGAGGAAATCCTTGAAACGCTGAAATACGCCGAGGAGAACAAGCACAACATCGAGCTGATTGACAGCATTCTGGAAAAGGCCCGTCCGCAGAAGACCGCCACCGGCGTACACTGTGCCGGTCTGACGCATCGCGAAGCCTCCGTGCTGCTGGCCTGCGATATTCCCGAAAAGATCGAGCAGATGTATCAGCTGGCCGAGGAGATCAAGCTGGCGTTCTACGGCAACCGTATTGTTATGTTTGCGCCGCTGTATCTGTCGAATTACTGCGTGAACGGCTGCGTTTACTGTCCGTATCACGCAAAAAACCGCCATATCACTCGCAAAAAGCTGACGCAGGAAGAGGTTGCCCGCGAGGTTATCGCACTGCAGGATATGGGTCACAAGCGCCTTGCCATCGAGGCCGGTGAGGACCCGGTCAACAACCCGATCGAGTACATTCTCGAGTGCATCAACACCATTTACTCCATCAAGCATAAAAACGGTGCAATTCGACGTGTCAACGTCAACATTGCGGCGACCACAGTCGAGAACTACCGCAAGCTGAAGGACGCCGGCATCGGCACTTACATTCTGTTCCAGGAGACCTATCACAAGCAGAGCTACCTCAAGCTGCATCCGGCAGGTCCGAAGCACGATTACGACTACCACACCGAAGCAATGGATCGCGCGATGGACGGCGGTATCGACGACGTTGGTCTGGGTGTTCTGTTCGGTCTGGAAATGTACAAGTACGAGTTCGCCGGTCTGCTCATGCACGCCGAGCATCTGGAGGCTGTACACGGCGTTGGCCCGCATACTATCAGCGTGCCGCGTATCAAGCGCGCGGACGATATTGACCCGGATGTATTCGACAACGGCCTGAGCGACGAGCTGTTCGCAAAGGTTATCGCGTGCATTCGCATTGCCGTGCCGTACACCGGCATGATCATCTCCACCCGCGAGAGCCAGCAGGTGCGTGAGAAGGCACTTGGTCTGGGTATTTCGCAGATCAGCGGTGCTTCCCGTACCTCGGTCGGCGGCTACGAGGAAGAGGAGCGTCCGCACGACTCTGAGCAGTTTGATGTATCCGATCAGCGCTCGCTCGATGAGGTTGTTCACTGGCTCATGCAGCTTGGGTTTATTCCGTCGTTCTGCACCGCCTGCTACCGCGAGGGGCGCACCGGTGACCGTTTTATGAGTCTGTGCAAGAGCGGTCAGATTCTCAACTGCTGCCACCCGAACGCATTGATGACGCTTGCCGAGTATCTGGTTGATTACGCCAGCGAGGACACCAGGCGAGTCGGCATGGAGCTGATTCGGGAGGAACTTAAAAAAATCCCGCGCGATAAGGTACGCGAAATTGCAGCCGAGCATATCAAGGATATCTGCAGCTCCAACCGCCGTGATTTCCGCTTCTAAGGAGGGTTTCCTATGGGACTGAACGCACAGCCCTCCGGCGAGCGCGTACACATCGGCTTTTTCGGTCTGCGCAATGCGGGTAAATCCAGCGTGGTAAACCGCGTGACCGGACAAACACTGTCCATTGTTTCCGATGTCAAGGGCACAACCACAGATCCGGTGCAGAAGGCGATGGAATTGCTCCCTATCGGTCCGGTGGTTATCATCGACACACCGGGCATTGACGATGAGGGCGCGCTCGGCGCGGAGCGTGTCCGCCGGGCACTGCGCGTGCTGGGAAAGACGGATATTGCGGTTCTTGTCACGGACAGCACGCGTGGTTTGCAGCCTGCAGAGCAGGAACTGCTCGAATTGTTCCGCAAGCGGGAGATTCCGTTTATAATTGCACATAACAAGACAGATTTGACATCCGCACCGACTGCTGTACCGGAAAACGAGATTTACGTCAGCGCAGCAGCCGACAGCAATATCCGTGAACTCAAGGAACTGATCGCACGAGCCGTCAAGCCGACCGAGCCGAAAAAACGTCTGGTAGCTGACCTGCTTGCGCCGAATGACACAGTCGTACTGGTCGTGCCGATCGACTCAGCCGCACCGAAAGGCCGGCTGATCCTGCCGCAGCAGCAGACCATCCGCGATATTCTGGAAGCAGGTGCGATTTCACTTGTCACCCGCGAAACCGAGTTGACCCGCACGCTGGAATCCCTGCGGGAGCCGCCGCAGCTGGTTATCACGGACTCGCAGGCGTTCGGCATTGTGGACAAGCTGGTGCCGAAAAATGTTCTTCTGACCTCGTTCTCCATCCTGTTTGCCCGATACAAAGGCAATCTGCGGCAGGCGATTCTCGGTGCTGCACAGCTGAATTTCTTGCAGGATGGCGATACTGTGCTCATCTCCGAAGGCTGCACGCATCACCGCCAGTGCGGTGATATCGGCACGGAAAAACTGCCGAACTGGATTCGCAGGTTTACCGGCAAGGATGTGCAGTTCTCATTTACCGCGGGCAATGAGTTTCCCGAGGACGTGAGCAAGTACGCGCTTGTCGTGCACTGCGGCGGCTGTATGCTGAACGAGCGGGAAATGCAGTATCGTCTGCGGCACAGCGCCGAGCGGAATGTGCCGATGACCAACTATGGAATTGCCATCGCGCATATGCACGGCATTCTCGATCGTGCACTTGCTCCGTTCCCCGATCTGCATCAGGCATGGAGCAGCACCGCAAACGGATAAAACATAGGGCGCACTGCAAAACAGCGCGCAAGAAAAGGCGAGTAAGTTTCCCTGAAAGGGGTTGCTTACTCGCCTTTTTGTTTAGATTAAGGTGTGAAATAAAAACGATGCAGCGTAAATGAGCGCAGGGGCAAGAAGCCTTTTTCGGCCTTTCGCTCCGGTATTCTTTGCACTTTTTTCTGATTACATTTTGAAAGATTGAAATGCTTGATCTGCACCGAGAATGTGCCGCAGTTCACGCATGCCGGTTCTCCCAATTCGCAATGCGGTGCTGCAGCGGACCGGAACCGTGACCAAGAGCCAGCTTGAAGTCAATGCAGGCGGTCAGATACCGCTTGGCCCGCTTGACGCTGCCGATGAGCGACACGCCCTGTGCCAGTCCGCATGCGATTGCACTGGATAGCGTGCAGCCGGTACCGTGCGTGTTCGGGTTGTCAATACGCGGCGCGGGAAGCCAGTGCATTTCTGTGCCGTCAAACAGCAGATCATCTGCGCAGTCTGCCAGATGACCACCCTTGACCAGAACGGCGCCGCCGGTCTTGCCGACGATTTCGCGTGCTGCCTGCTCCATATCTTCACGATTGGTGATGTTATGGCTGCAGACAGCAGCTGCCTCATGCAGATTAGGCGTTACCAAGGTGCACAGCGGGAACAGCTCCTCCTGCAGAACCTTTGCCGCATCGTGATACAGCAGCGCGGTACCGCTTGAGGACATCATTACCGGGTCGAGTACGATATTCTTGGCGTGGTGCGCCTTCAAGCGCTCCGCTACTGTGTGAATAATCTCTGCGTCATACAGCATGCCGACCTTGACGGCATCCGGGAAAATATCGTCAAACACACAGTCAATCTGTTTGCCAACCAATTCAGCGGAAACCGGCTGCATACCGAATACACCA
Organism: Butyricicoccus sp. AM27-36; assembly: GCF_003480945.1. NCBI lineage: Bacteria > Bacillati > Bacillota > Clostridia > Eubacteriales > Butyricicoccaceae > Butyricicoccus > Butyricicoccus sp. AM27-36. The sequence goes on along the minus strand of NZ_QUJR01000005.1, from coordinate 162,553 downwards.
GTGGTATTTTGTGCACACACGATAGTGATAACGGCCATGCCATACACGCCGAAGGCTTCAAAGGTTTTCAGGTCGGTCTGAATACCTGCGCCGCCTGTCGGGTCGGTGCCTGCAATGCTGAGAACGGTTTTCATGTTAATTTTCCTCCAATCCTGTGCCGTCAAAGGCGGGAATAAAGCTCTCGCTGATGGATTCATCTTGCTGAAAAAAGCCGCCGAGTCCAAGCTCACCGAACAGCGTACAGGCATCTGCATACTCCTCTGCGGTGATGGTGCGGTCAAGCTCGGGATAATCCTGCATATCAAATGGCGTGTACTGCCGCATAAGGCTGACAAGCACGCTGTCGCCCCATCGAGAGGCAATATCCCGAAGCACCTGCGCGGTGTCGCCAGCCAGTCCGGGCAGCATCAAATGCCGGATGACGGTGCCGCGCTTCAGCAGACCATTTTTATCAAACTGCGGTGCACCTGTCTGGCGCACCATTTCATCAATAGCCGGAACGGCGAACTCACGGTAATCCTCCGCATGCGAGTACAGACCTGCATAGTAGCTGCTGTAATACTTGTAATCCGGCAGATAGATGTCAATGTGACCATCGAGCAGCTGCAGCGTTTCCACCTGCTCATATCCGCTGGAATTGTATACAACAGGAAGCGAAAGCCCCTGTTTTCGGGCAATTTGCAGCGCTTCGATAATTTGCGGCACATAATGGGCGCCGGTAACAAGGTTGATGTTATGCGCACCTTTTTTCTCTAGAAAGAGAAAGGTTTTCGCCAGCGCATCTGCCGTAATGTTCTGTCCCTCGGCCTCTCTGCGGCTGATCTTGCGGTTTTGGCAGAACACACAGCCGAGCGAGCAATGAGAGAAAAACACCGTGCCCGAGCCATTTGTACCCGAAATCGGCGGCTCCTCCCACATATGAAGCGATGCGCGTGCAGCTTCGATTTCGATGCCTGCACCGCAGGCTCCGCGGCTCTTTGTGCGGTCTGCGCCGCAGGCGCGCGGACACAGCTGACAGTTCTTAAGCATATCGGTCAAAATAATCCCTCCGATACGTTATATTATATCGTATTTTTGTCTGGAAATAAAGTAGGGAAATGTGATATAATAAACACTACGGCTTTGGAACGTATAGAATTTTCACGCGGATCAAAATCGTGTCTTTTTTATTAAACAGAAATACGAGTAGAAACATAGGAGATGCAACATGAAGGTTTCCCAACTTTTGAATCAGGACAAAGTAACCCTTTCTTTTGAGGTATTCCCGCCCAAGACCAACAGCAGCTATGAGTCTGTCGCACACGCAACGCAGGAAATTGCGGCATTGCGTCCGGACTTTATGAGCGTTACATACGGTGCAGGCGGCGGCACGAGCGAACACACTGTCAACATCGCGGCAGATCTCAAGAAGAAGTATGATGTTACCGTTCTGACCCATCTGACCTGTGTTTCCTCTACCCGTGAGCACGTTGCAGCGATGGTAAAAAAGTATAAGGATGCCGGTATCGAGAACATTCTTGCACTGCGCGGTGATATTCCGGAGGGCGGTGCTCCGCATTCTGACTACCACTATGCCGCTGAGCTGGTACGCGATATCAAGTCGCAGGGCGATTTCTGCGTCGGCGGCGCCTGCTACCCGGAGGGTCACGTTGAGGCAGCCAATAAAACCGAGGATATTCTGCACCTCAAGGAGAAAGTAGACGCAGGCTGTGAGTTTCTGACTACGCAGATGTTCTTTGATAACAACATCATGTACAACTTCCTGTACCGTATCCGAGAAAAGGGCATTACGGTTCCGGTTGTTGCAGGCATTATGCCGGTGACGAATGTCAAGCAGATCAAGCGTATCACTTCCATGTCCGGCACCTACCTGCCCGAACGCTTCAAGGCCATCGTTGACCGTTTCGGTGACAATCCGGCGGCTATGAAGCAGGCAGGCGTTATCTACGCGACCGAGCAGATCATCGACCTGATTGCAAACGGCGTCAACCATATCCATGTTTACTCGATGAACAAGCCGGAAATTGCCGCAGGCATTCAGTCCAGCCTGTCGGAGATTCTCAAGTGATTGAACTGGATAGATCGGAAGCCATTCGCTACATGGGCTATCACGGCACGCAGCCGGATGAGGCAGTGCAGGCCAGCCTGACACGATGCGGTGAAGCACTGCAGCAGGCGGCGGAACCCAAGTCGATCTACCGTGTGTTTCCGCTGCAGCATATTGACGCGCAAACGCTCGAGATCGCAGATGTACAAATTCACAGCAAAAATCTGGCACGTAATCTGCAGGGTTGCAGCGAGGTCTGTCTGATGGCAGCAACGCTCGGCATCGGACCGGATCGCCTGATTGCCCGCGCGTCTGCAGTCCGGATGAGCGACGCGGTGATCTATCAGGCGGCGGCAGCGGCCATGGTCGAGACCTATTGCGATGAGGTCAACGAATGCATCCGGCAGGAAGCCGCTCAGCGCGGCATGTACTGTCGGCCGCGATTCAGCCCCGGCTACGGCGACTTTCCGATCGCACACCAGCGGGATTTCAGCCGCCTGCTGGATACGCCGCGCAAGATTGGCTTGACCGTGACTGAAAGCTGTCTTCTGGCACCTATCAAGTCGGTAACGGCGGTAATCGGTCTGTCTGAAACACCGCAGCCGTGTCACCGCAAGGACTGTGAGGAATGCGGCAAGACGGATTGCGCTTACAGGAGATGAAAAGAATGAAACTGACCGAACGACTGGGAAAAGAATGGATATTTTTCGATGGCGGCATGGGCACCATCCTGCAAGAGCACGGCTTAAAAGCCGGTGAACTGCCGGAAACATGGAACCTGTCCCATCCGGATGAGATTATTGCGCTGAACCGCAGCTACTTTGAAGCCGGCTGTGATGTGGTAAACACCAACACTTTCGGTGCAAATGCCCTCAAATATCCGGATAACCTGCAGGAAATCGTACAAGCTGCAGTTTCGCATGCAAAAACCGCGCGTCAGCAGGCAGGCCGAGAGGATGCCTATATTGCGCTTGACATCGGCCCGACTGGCAAGCTGCTGCAGCCGATGGGCGATCTGCCGTTCGAGCGTGCGGTCGAGCTGTTCGGCGAAACCATCCGTATCGGCGCGAAAGCCGGTGCGGACCTCGTGCTCATTGAGACCATGAGCGACAGCTACGAGGCTAAGGCGGCCGTGTTGGCTGCCAAGGAAAACTGCGATCTGCCGGTGCTCGTAACGCTGATTTTCGACGAAAAAGGCAAGCTGCTGACCGGCGGCACGGTGGATTCCACGGTTGCCATGCTCGAGGGTTTGCGCGTAGACGCGCTCGGCGTTAACTGCGGTCTGGGACCGAAGCAGATGCATCCGATCATCGAACGACTGACGCAGATAAGTTCACTGCCGATCATCGTCAACCCGAATGCCGGTCTGCCGCGCAGCGAAAACGGCAAGACGGTATTCGATATCGCGCCTGCCGAGTTCTCCGACCTGATGGAAGAAATCGCAGGCATGGGCGTACAGGCACTTGGCGGCTGCTGCGGCACTACACCGGAGCATCTGCGGCTGACCATCGAAAAGTGCCGCAAAGTACCGTTCCGACCGCCGGTAGTCAAGCGCCGCACGGTGGTCTCCTCGTTCTCGCAAGCCGTGGAGATCGGGCCGAAGCCGGTTATCATCGGCGAGCGTATCAACCCGACCGGTAAAAGCAAATTCAAGGCAGCTCTGCGCGAGAATAACATCGAGTACATCCTCGGTGAAGGCATGGCGCAGGAGGACAGCGGCGCACATATCCTTGATGTCAACGTCGGTCTGCCTGAAATCGACGAACCCGTGATGATGGAGCGCGTTGTTACGCGTCTGCAGAGTGTTATTGCGCTGCCGCTGCAGATTGACACCTCGGATACCACCGCAATGGAGCGCGGCATGCGCCTGTACAACGGCAAGCCGATGATCAACTCGGTCAGCGGCAAGATGGAGAGCATGGAAGCTGTGTTCCCACTTGTACGTAAGTACGGCGGTGTTGTTGTTGGTCTGGCACTGGATGAAAACGGCATTCCGTCCACGGCAGAGGGCCGCATCCGGATTGCAAAGAAGATTTACGATACAGCGGAGAAATACGGTATTCCGCATGAGGATATCGTGATTGACGGTCTGGCGATGACCATTTCGTCGGACAGCGGTTCGGCTCTCGTAACGCTCGAAACGCTGCGCCGCATTCGCGATGAGCTGCACGGTCACTCCATTCTCGGCGTATCGAACATTTCGTTCGGTCTGCCGCAGCGTGAGATTGTCAACTCGAACTTCTTCACGATGGCGATGCAGAGCGGTCTGTCCTGCGCGATCATCAACCCGAATAACGAGGCGATGATGAGGTCGTACCGTTCCTATCTGGCGCTGGCCAATCTGGATGAGCAGTGCGCAGGCTACATTGCGGCCTACGGCAACCAGCCGACAGCGGCTCCTGCGGCAGCAGGCGGCACGGCGATGCCGCTTGCGGAGAGCATTGAACGCGGCCTGCGCGAGCGCGCTATCGACGCGGCAAAGGAAATGCTGCAGACGGTTCCACCGCTCGAGGTCGTCAATAATGAGCTGATTCCGGCGCTGGACCGCGTCGGCAAGGGTTTCGAGAAGGGCACCGTATTCCTGCCGCAGCTGCTCATGAGCGCAGAAGCGGCCAAAGCGGCTTTTGAGGTCGTAAAGGACGCGATGAAGGGTGAGAGCCAGCAGATCAAGGGCAAAATTATTCTTGCGACCGTCAAGGGAGATATTCACGATATCGGCAAGAATATTGTCAAGGTTCTGCTGGAAAACTACGCCTATCAGGTGCTCGACCTCGGCAAGGACGTTCCGCCCGAGGTGATCGTTGATACCGCTATCAAGGAAGATGTTCCTGTGGTCGGCCTGAGTGCGCTGATGACGACAACGGTTGTCAGCATGGAAGAGACCATTAAACAGCTGCGTGAGAAAAAGCCAGGCACCAAGGTCGTTGTCGGCGGTGCCGTGCTCACGCAGGAATACGCAGATTCCATCGGCGCGGACTGCTACGCGAAGGACGCTATGGCAACCGTGCATTATGCGGATTCCGTATTTGGCGTATAAGATAAGAAAAAGAGACTGTATCACCGATACAGTCTCTTTTTTATGAAATTAAGCGGCGTCTTCGAGTTCTTCAAGCGCCTCCTGTTTGGTGTCGGCAGAGAAAAGAAACGCGCCGGTTCCGTCATATACTTCAATGTGTCCGTTTACATATTCGAGAGTGCAGTTCATCTTGCGCATCCCCTTTCCTTTTGTTGTACATAGTATAACAAAAGGAAAGTACGTTAAACGGTACTTAGTCTATGAATTTGTGAATCTGCTTTTCAAACGCTTCGCAGACCTCCGGCGGGTTTACAATGCGCACATCGCCTTCCAGACTGAACACCCAGGAAAAAAACTGCGGACTGACGACAACATCCACATCCAGATAAAAATGTTCGTTATCCGCCGGAAACAGACGCAGACTGCTGCCGAAGCGGTCGAGCATGACACCGATAAAGCGGTTCAGGCATTTCAGCTTCACGGTTTTCTCCTCGCCGGAGAACATGCCGAATACCTTGCGGGAGTAGGCTGCCGCGTCAAACCGATCGTCGAACAGTTGCTTACCCTCACGAGGCAGGTCGGTCTGCACAAGTGAATCCATCTTATCTACGCGGTAGTGGCGGATTTCACCGGCATCGTGATCGAAGGCAATCAGATAGTAATTTTCATTGTCCCACGTCAGTGCCCACGGACTGACGCGGTAGCGCGCACCATCTCGGCGGTACTGCTTTTGAATGCGCGGACTGGCAGAGAAATTCAGCACCCAGTTGAAATAGCGAAACGTAATCTGGACATCGTTGGATATGGCCGCATGCAGCGCATCAATATTGTAGTAAATCTGCTCATTAAGCGTTTTCACACGTTCGGAAACATACACCTGACGCTGGAGCGTATGTGCTTCATGGTCACTGGTGAGGTGCTCGATTTTGCCGATGAGCTCGTTGGATTTTTTCTCGGTGATAAAGCGGGAGCACTGAATTGCATCCACGAGCAGCTTGAGCTCGGGCAGTTCAAACTCGCGCGACGCGACGTAATAGCCGCCGCCGGTACCTCTCTGACAAATTACATCCAGACCAAAATTCTGGAGTGCTTCGATGTCCGAATAAATGCTTTTGCGCTCAGCGGTAATGCCGCAGCGCTCGAGCGCCGCACGCAGTTCATCTGTGGTGAGTTTATGGTTCTCATCCGTTCGCTGCAGCAGGATTTGGTATAAATACAGCAGCTTCAGCTTTTGATTCGGATTTTTAGACATGGTTAGCCTCCCATTCAGAAAGCGCGTTTTGATACGCCGAAAGCGTGGTTCCATCAAAGCAGATCATGCTTACCTGCTCAATTTCTGCATGAGTTGAAAGATATTCCTCAATCGTACGGATAGCGATTTCAGCGGCACGATTCAGCGGAAAGCGATATACACCGGTGCTGATGGACGGAAACGCCACGGTTTTGCAATTTAATTCAGATGCAATGCGCAGGCAGTTTTGATAGCAGCCTGCCAGCAGTACCGCCTCACCCGCATGTCCACCGCGCCAGATCGGTCCCGGCGTATGAATGACATACCGACATGGCAGACGATATGCTCGTGTTGCTTTGGCTTCGCCAGTCCGACAGCCGCCGAGCGTACGGCATTCCGCCAGCAGCTCCGGTCCTGCCGCTCGATGAATGGCACCGTCCACACCGCCGCCGCCCAGCAGGGACGTGTTGGCAGCGTTTACGATCGCATCTGTCGTGCATTGGGTAATATCTCCGCGCTGAATAAAAATTCGGCTCATCAGCCATGCCCCTTCCATTAAGTTGTTGGCTTTATTATACGTTGTTTTTCCGAAAATTGCAAGTTTGACGCCAATTGCAGAATGCGTTATAATAAATACAGTATCACAGCAGGCGAGGAGAGCGCAGCAATGGACAAGCCGATGAACGAATACGCCGCAGACGCACCGCGCGTTTTGCGGGATTTTTTAACCTATATTTCCACAATACGCGGCAAATCCGCAAAAACCGCACACGAGTATTATCTTGATCTGCGGCTGTTTTTTCGCGTACTCAAGCACAATAAAGGCGCAGTCGATAAAAATCTTCCGCTTGATGAGATCGACATCAGCGACATTGATCTGGATTTTATCCGTGATATCACGCTGTCGGACACCTATGATTATCTGGAATACATGGCGCAGAGCCGCCCAACTCAGCAGAACAGCAACCACACCAATTACGGATTGAGTGTCAACTCGCGTGCACGCAAGGTCTCTGCGATACGCGCATTTTTCCGGTATTTGACCGATAAACAGCATGTTTTAGAGGTCAATCCGGTCAGCGGACTGGAAGCGCCGACTGTCCGTAAATCTCTGCCGACTTATCTTACAACGGACGACAGCGTGCGGCTTCTGGAATCCGTCACCGGCCCGTATGCCGAGCGAGATTACTGCATCCTGACGTTTTTCCTTAACTGCGGCATGCGTGTTTCCGAACTGGTCGGATTGAATCTGACCGACTTCAAGGACGATACCGTGCGCGTGCTCGGTAAGGGCGGCAAGCAGAGGACGGTATTTCTCAACGATGCGTGTCTCGCCGCGCTCGAGCAGTATCTGCCCAAACGCCTGGAGCCGAACGAGCAGGACGCGGACGCGCTGTTTGTCAGCAAAAAGCGCAACCGTATTAACGTACAGACGGTCAAGTGGCTGGTAAAGAAATATATCGGTCAGGCTGGTCTCGATCAGAAAAAATACTCTGCGCACAAGCTGCGTCACACAGCAGCAACGCTCATGTATCAGAACGGCGTGGATATCCGCACGCTGCAAAGCATTCTTGGTCACTCGAGTGTGGATACGACCATGATCTACACCCACATCGAGAACGAAAACATGCGTGAAGCTGCGGCAAGAAATCCGCTGGCGGAAATCCGGCCGAACGGTGAGCGTGTGCCTGTAAAACAGCCGAAAAACAGCGATAAGTAACAAAAAGAGCGCGTTGCAAAATAGTGCGTAAGAAAAGACGAGTAAGTTCCCTCGAAAGGGAGTGCTTACTCGTCTTTTTGCTTTATGATTAAGGTGTGAAACAAAATCAAACCACCCATTTCCGAAAACAGGCACAGGGACGAAATGCCTTATGCAGCCTTTCGTCCCTGCGCTCTTTGCGGACCTGTTCTGCAACAGCCCCTTTGTTTTTTATTACAGCTGCAGCTCTATCGCGGCATCGCAGTACGGACAGCGGTCACCAACTTTGCCGTGCAGCGGTACATACAGCTCGCTTCGCGTAATGCACTTGTGATTGGAGCAGCGGATGCCGGGATCTGCACCGATTTCATGATGACCGGCACGCTCGAACGGCAGCTTGGACAGCGTCAGCAGCAGTGCCATACGGCCGAACATGCCGAATCGTGCCTGGCGGAAGTAGACCGCACGCGGATCATCATCCACGTCCTGTGCAATCTCATCAACACGCGGCAGCGGATGAAGCACCAGCATGTCCTTCTTGGCGCGCTTCATCTTCTCAGCAGTCAGCTGATAATTGCCTTCAAGGTTTGTGTACTCCTCTGCCGTGACAAAGCGCTCGCGCTGAATGCGGGTCATGTACAGCACATCCAACTCGGGAAGAACTTCATCAATGCTGTTTACCTCGCAGAACGGCATATTGTTGTCTTTCAGGAATTTTACCATATAGTCCGGCAGCTTGAGTGCATCAGGTGCGATCAGATAAAACTGTACATTATGATACCGCTGCAGAAAATGCAGCAGAGAATGCACGGTACGGCCGTACTTCAAATCACCGCACAGACCAATCTTCATATCGTCAGCAGAGCCGCGCATACGCAGAATGGTAATCATATCGGCAAGCGTCTGGGTCGGGTGCAGATGACCGCCGTCGCCGGCATTGATGACAGGCACAGACGAGTACATTGACGCTACCTTGGCTGCGCCCTCTCGCGGGTTGCGCATGACGATCATATCCGCATAGCTGGATACCATGTTGATAGTATCCTTGAGTGTTTCGCCCTTAGACGCAGAAGTGGCGTTCGGATCGGAAAAACCGACAACACTGCCGCCCAGTCTCATCATTGCGGTGGAAAACGACAGGTTGGTACGGGTAGAAGGTTCATAAAACAGGCTGCCCAGCACCTTGCCGCGGCAGGCATCTACATAGCCCTCCGGTCGGTCGATAATATTGCTGACCAGCTTGTACAGATCGGAAAATTCCTTTTCCGTTAAATCACATAAATCAATGATATGGCGCATGCAAACTCCATTCCTTTCTACGGTACAGTCGCCCTATTCGTTATTTGTCACTGTTAATGATAGCACAAATGAAGGCGAAAGAAAAGAGTTATTTGCACATTGCGTCGATTGGATCGAGAGCGGCCGCACGAACCGCCGGGAGCAGTCCGGCAGCGGCTCCGCTGAGTGTGGAAAGTATCAGCAATCCGGCAAATACGCGGCCTTCCGGCAGGAGCAGTGCTGCTCCGAAGTGCAGCAGCGCACCTGCGGCTGCCAGACCGACGATTCCGCCGAACAGGCACAGCAGCACAGCCTGCAGGAGAAATGTCCGGCGAATATCATGCGGCTGTGCGCCGAGCGCCAGCAGAATGCCGATCTCCCCTGTTTTCTCGTGAGCGGCAGCCAGCATGCTTCCCATAACACCGATGAGCGCGACAAACAGTGTTACCGCACCGACGGCGGCAAACAGGCCGATTCCCATTTCGGCAAGCTGCTGTACAGTCTGCACCGCACCCGACATATTCTGTACATGCACGCCGCGCACCTGCTGTCGATCGGTCAGGTACTTTTCGATCTGAGAGCTGACCGAAGCAGTATCTGTCTGCGAAATGCACTGCACGAACACTTGATCCGTGCGTTCGGTTTGCGACGCGATACACGCATACGGCACATAGACCAGATGCGGCGCAACCGCCGACAGCATTCCGCCGAATGCCCCCGTCTGCGCCCGCACAATACCGCATACCGTGAAATACCGGTCGGTGCCGTTTACCTTTAGCCGAATCTGCCGTCCGGTGATATTTGTCCGTCCGTACAGCGTTTGCGCCAGATCATCGCCGACCACGGCGACCGGCTCAGCGTTTGCGCTCTGCCATGCGTTCGGCAGCGAGCCTGCCAGCAGCTCCAGCTGCATGACCTCACCGAGCCGTTCGTCCGTACCAAGGAACACCGCGTGTTCGGTCGTGTGTCCGACGCGCACGATGCCGCTCTGCGCCTTGATCGGCATCAGCGTGCGAATGCCGTCCACATCCTGCTCTATCTCATCCGCCAGTGCTGCCGAGAGTATCGTTCCCGCGCGTCCGCTTTCCGTGTACACCGATAAACCGCTGATGCCGAGTGTCTGCAAACCGACGTCCACCTGTTTTCGCCCATACAGACCAATGGAAAGGATAAGCAGCAGTGCACCGCTTCCAACCGCAACAGAAAGCGCGCAAAGTGCCGTCCGCAGCGGACTTTCCCGCAGATTATGCGCTGCCAGTGATAGAATATCCCGCAGTCTCATGTCTGTACCTCCACCGGATCACCGTCAGTCAATTCATCGGGCGGCGACAGAACGACCAATACACCTGTCGGCAAGCCGTCTGTAATTTCAACCGTATCCTCGAGCAGATAGCCAGTCTGTACCGCGCACTGCACGGCATGGCCGTCCTGCACGCAGAATACAAACTCTTGTTCTCCGCGCTGGCAAATTGCTTCATATGGTACAACCGCAGCATCGTCTCGATGGTCTGTGAACACCTTAACGGTCGCAGAATAACCGGGGCGCAGATTTTCGGTTGAGCCGTTCAAATCGAGCAGCACCTCAACGGTTGCTTCGGCATCTTCGTTTGTCAGACTAAAGGTTTTCACAGCCGCAGGAGCAATTGCGGTTAATTCGGCGTGAAAGGTGCCGTCCACTGCCGAAAATGTGATGTTAGCGCGCTGCCCGACAGCAAGCTCTCCTACATATAGCTCGGGAGACTGCGCACGCACGCGCAGCTTATCCGGATTCGTAATTTGTATGCACGGCATATCGGCCGATACACTCTCGCCCGCCTGCGGAACAGTCAGCACAGTACCGTCCATCGGCGCATACAGCGCGTGAGCGTCCTCGGCGGTGACAGTGTTCACCGTGCCGGAAATTGCAAACACGCTCTGTGCGGTCTGCCAGTAATCCGCAGCTGTTTGCGATCTGCCGATATCAGTCAGCGTGCACAGAATATCACCCTTCTGCACGGTGTCGCCTGTTGCGGCATACACTGCACTTACTACACCATTTTTCGCCGGACAAACCGCTGTGCTCTCTGCGGACTCGACCGTACCGAAAATCGTCACACTATTGTAGATATCCTGCGTTTCGGCGGCCGCTGTGCGTACCAAAACCGCCTCCGGCGGACGGTGCTTCCACGACCAGAACAGCATTGCCGTCAGCACACCTGCCGTCGTAAGCAGCACCGCGCGGATCTTATTCTCCAAATGCAAAACCTCCCCTGACGCAAACTGAGTTTAGTCTGCGGAGAGGAGGTGAAAATTATGCTTACAATACGGCACGAATCGCGTCACCGACGGTTTTCGCACGCACGATATTCATTTTCTGCAGCAGGTCCTCGTCCACATCCTGCATGGGCATGATGCAGGTGTGGAAACCAAGACGGTATGCCTCATTGATACGCTGTCCCGGATTGGACACCGCACGCAGCTCGCCGGTCAGGCCGACCTCGCCGAAGCTCATGACGCCTTCCGGCAGCGGCTTGTCCCGAAAGCTGGATGCGATTGCCAGCACCATCGGCAAATCCACAGCAGGCTCGTCCAGCCGCATGCCGCCGACAACGTTGACGTACACATCGCTCGACGACAGAAACAGCCCGCAGCGTTTTTCCAGAATGGCGAGCAGCAGCACCATGCGGTTGTAGTCCACGCCGGCAGCGGTGCGGCGCGGCACACCAAACTGCGTTTTCGCAGCAAGCGCCTGCACCTCGGCGAGCAGAGGACGGCTGCCCTCCATCACGCAGGCAATGCAGTTGCCGGACGCACCCTGCGGATGACCGGCCAGCATAGCCGCAGACGGATTCTGCACCTCGAGCAAACCGTGATCGCTCATTTCAAACACGCCGATTTCATTGGTTGAGCCGTAGCGGTTTTTCGCCGCACGCAGACAGCGGAACGGACCTGCAGATTCCCCCTCGAAATACAGCACGCAGTCCACCATGTGCTCAAGGATTTTTGGGCCTGCCAGCGTACCCTCTTTGTTGACATGACCAACAATAAAAATCGTCACGTTGCGATTCTTCGCGTACTGCATCAGACTCATCGCACATTCCTTGATCTGGGTCGTACCGCCGGGAGCGGCAGTTAAATCGCGCTTATAGACCGTCTGGATAGAGTCCACGATCAGAATATCCGGCTCGAGCAGCTCGGTTTCGTTGATGATCTGCTCCATGTCGGTCTCGGCAAGGATGTACAGCTCGGGTGAAGAAATGTGCAGGCGTGCCGCACGAATTTTGATCTGCTTGAGCGATTCCTCGCCCGAAACATAGAGCACGCGGGCATTTTTGCACATTTCCTGACACATTTGCAGCAGCAGCGTGGATTTGCCGATGCCCGGCTCACCGCCGACCAGCACAAACGAGCCGTGTACAGCGCCGCCGCCGAGAACGCGGTCGAGTTCACCGATTCCAGAATGGAACCGGCTTTCGTCTCCGGTATCAATATCCTTGAGCAGAGTCGGTCTCGATTCGCCGCGCTGAAATGTATTCGTGCCGCGTGCCGCCGAAACCGGCTTCTCCTTGAATTCGCTCATGGTGTTCCATGCGCCGCAGGACGGACATTTGCCGTACCATTTCGGACTTTCATATCCGCAGTCACCGCACAGAAAAACTGTCTTTTGTTTCATATTTCCTCCGTTACATACCGCTCTGGCTGCGTAAATATCCGCAGATCACGGCGGCAGCAAGTTGTTTGTGATAGGCTTCGTCCCGCAGCCGCGCTTCTTCGGCCGGATTGGACAGAAAGCCGCATTCGATGATAACCGCCGGGCAGTCCAGCTTTTTCATCAGATAGATGGCGCTGTCTGCCTGTTTAGCCTTGCGATGATTCAATGGGTCGCAGCCGTCAATCAGGCACTGCTGTATCTGCTCGGCCAGCGGCTTGCCCTGCACATTTCCTGTCGAGTAAAACACCTGGGCGCCGTGGTACTGCGCGTCGCTGAATTTATTCAGGTGAATGCTCAGGAACACCGGTGACGGAATGCTGTTTACCAGCTTTTCCCGTGCCTTGATATCTGCGATTTTGTTCTCGCGCACCGTGCGGGAAGGATTGTAATCAAGTGCATTTTCATCCGGCCGCGTCATAGCAGTCGGCACACCGAAGAAATTCGCCAGCACTTGCACCCGTTTTGCAATGCTCAAATTGATATCCTGCTCGGCGGTTCCATCCGCGCCGACCGCGCCGCCGTCGAAGCCGCCGTGTCCGGCATCAATGACGAGCGTGGTTTGAGCGTTCCCTGCCGTCTGCATTGCACGGGTTTTCTGCTCCATGCCAAAGCACAGCACCAGCGCCAGTGCCGCCGCGGCGCAAACGCCGCATTTCAGCCGTCTCTCCATCTCCGCACCTCCGTATCACACAAATATGCGAAAAAGGCGGAACTTATGCGTTTACTTGGGCGCGTTCAGCACAGCATCTGCACCGGTTTTGTCCAGTGTGCTGATGATAACAGGCTCTGCCGTCATGCCGTCCAGCGTGAAGGCTGCGGAAACACTCTGCCTGCGAATCGTACCGCCGCTGACCGACTGCGTTACCGTGGTCGGCTGCAGCCGGACGGCTTCGTCTAAATCACCCATTGCACTTTCGACCGACCAGAGCAGTTCGGTGTACGCGTTCGGCGTATCGGCACAGATAATGGTCCAGCTGCCTGCACGCTGGCTCAGCGAATCGACACATACCAGCGGTACGCGGCCATACATCGCGGCAAGGCCCTCCTGCTCAGCGGCAGTCACCAGCTCTGCCGACCATGAGCCGTTCAATTTGTGATACAGCGCACCGTCCGACAGATAACTCTGCGTCAGCAGCTGCTTATCCGATGTATTCGGCGCGGAAAGCGTCATTTTGCGGTCGGTGAGCAGTTCGTTCTTCTCGCGGTCGAACACGGTGGTCTCGCTCGTCTGCACCTGCATGGCCGTCCTGCCGTCATGGGTCACAGCCGCCGGAGACGCAAACTCGCTGTTGACCGAGTAATGCAGCAGAGCATCCATACCGGCGGTTTCCTCGCGGTACTGCGCGTAGGTCGAAAACAGATTCTGATACGATTTCGCGTCCGCTTCGGTTATCGCGTTTTCGCTGACAAGCTGATCGAGCAGCGTGCCTTCACTGTTCTTCGGCGAAACGGATAGCACCGTGTAGCTTGCCGCTGCAGCATCGTCCCGCAGGAAATTCTGCACGTTGATGATACCGGTGTCGTAAATACCCTGCTCACGAGCAGTCTCTATTGCGTTCGCATAGCTGAAATCCGCCGTATCCGAGTAGCCGAGCGCACGCAGCAGGAAGGTCGCGTACATCTGCGCGGTGCACTTGCCTGTCGGATTGAAGGTCGTCCGGCTCGTGCCGTTCACCAGACCGTTGTTGTACAGATACTGCACATACGGCTTTTCCCATCCCTTGAGATCGGTAAACGGTGCAGTATACGTCAGCGTCTTGACCTCAGCCTCCTTGCCGAGCAGCCGCACCAGCATGACAGCCGCTTCCGCTCTGGTCGGCGTGCGGTCAAGATCGTAGCCATTCTGCGTGCCCTGAAACAGACCCATTTCGTGCAGCGAATCCGCACAATTCGTATAATTTGCCGCAAAGGCCGAAGCGGTCAGCATGGCAGCGGCAGCCGCGCCAACACAGACAGCGCGTAACCATTTATTCATAGCCCTATCCTCCTGAACTGATATTGCCGATAAAAATACAGTATAAGTATAGCACAAAGTCATGTGTTTTCCAACAACAAAACGGATATACTACTCGCAGAAGGAGTGTATCCAATATGACGAATATTCAAAAATGCGGCGTGATCGGCGTGGGCTTTGTCGGCGCGACCTGTGCGTACACATTGGCGGTTTCCGGACTATTCTCCGATCTGGTACTCGTGGATATGAACCGCGGCAAGGCTATCGGTGAAGCTGCGGACATCAATCATGGTGTGGCGTTCAGCAAGCCGTGCCGCGTCATGGCCGGAGACTATGCTGACCTCGCCGAATGCGGTCTTATCATCATTGCGGCAGGCGCAAACCAGAAGCCCGGCGAAAGCCGTTTGGAGCTGCTCGGACGAAATAAAGGCATCCTGTCCTCCATTATTGCACAGCTTACGGAAGTCAATCGTGAGGCGATCCTGTTGGTTGTGTCCAATCCGGTCGATGTGCTGACCTGTCTGGCGCAGCAGCTGAGCGGCTTCCCTGCCGGACGTGTGCTCGGTTCCGGTACCGTGCTGGATACTGCGCGGCTCAAGTATCTGCTCGGGCAGCGGCTTGGCGTGGACAGCCGCAACGTGCATGCGTTTATCATCGGCGAGCACGGCGACAGCGAGCTGGCGGTATGGTCGAGCGCTAACATCTCCGGTGCCGATCTGGACGATTACTGCCGCATTGCAGGCATCACCGAGCCTGCAGACGAGCTTTCCCGCATTTACGAGCATGTGCGCGATGCGGCTTACCAGATTATCGACAGCAAAGGCGCCACCTATTACGGTATCGGCATGGCGGTGCGGCGTATCGCGGAAGCCATTGTACGCAATGAGCATTCCGTGCTGCCGGTCACCTCTATGATTCACGGACACTACGGCGTGGACGGTATTTGTCTGGGTGTGCCGACTATCGTCGGCCGAAACGGCGCGGAAGCTGTGCTGGATATTCCGCTCTCCGAGGAAGAACTGGCACAGCTGCAGCGTTCCGCGAACACAATGCGCGAAATGATCGACAAGCTGGACGGATAACACAAAAGGGACAGAGCCAATGCTCTGTCCCCTGTTCTATATGCGTATTTTTAGAAGTCGAGGTTTACCATAACGTCGGAAACATCCGGCTTCTCTGCGATCAGGCCCTGATCGTACATCCAGTCAATATTTTCCTGCCAGCACTGCTCAGTCTGAGAGAGGAACTTCGCGTCCTCGGTCTCCATGAGCGGCAGCAGCGTCTCACAGGACTTCTTCTCTACATCCGGGTCGAGTGCAAAGTTTGCCTCATCCTGATTGTCGAGCAGAACCTGCAGAACATCGTCGGTATTGCTCTTGAAGTCCTCAAAGCCCTTGCTGCAAGCGCGCAGGAAGCCCTTCAGCGTATCGGAATTGTTCGCAATCATATCATCGCTTGCGAGGAAAATACCTTCGTAATACTTCGGCACACCGTAATCATCCGGGAAGAAGTAATTGACCTCGAAGCCTTCCTTCTCCATCTGCGGTACCTCGTGGTTGACCAGACAGCCGATGGTTGCATCAACATTGCCAGTGGTCATCGAGCTCATCAGGTCGAAGCCAACGTCAACCATGTTCACGCTGTTCGGATCGGCGCCGTTGGACTGCATGATGCTGCGGACCAGTGCCTCGGAAAGCTCGGTGCCTGCGTAGCCGACTGTTTTGCCCTCGAGATCCTGCGGCTTGGTGATGTTCTTGTCCTTGAGCGACAGGATGATGTTCAGCGGACCCTGAACCACTGCACCAATGGACTTGATCGGCACATTCTGCTCTGCGCGAGCCTGAATCACATCCTGCTGATAGTACAGACCGATGTCTGCCTTGCCGGCGGCAACCATGCTCATGGCATCGTTTACGCCTGCCGGAGACTGGATATCCACATCCAGACCTTCCTCGGCGAAGTACCCCTTCTCCTGCGCTTCATACAGGAATGCGTGCAGAGCATTCGGATACCAGTCGAGCACAACGGTCAGGTGCTGCAGATCATCGCTGCCGCTGTTTGCCGCATCAGACTGTGCGGCGTTCTGTGCGCCGCAGCCGGTCAGCAGCATGGTGCCTGCTGCCAGAAGTGCAAGAATACGCTTTTTCATATGTAATTTTCTCCTTATGTCAGAACAAAAATTTCGTTTTCTTAAAATTGTGTTATCAAGATTATAAACTGCTGCGCCAGGTGATGATCTTCTTTTCCAGCCAGCTTACAATACCTACTGCGATCATCGCAACCACGCTCAGCAGTACGATCGGTGCAAACACGCCTGCGCCATCCAGCTGCGTCATCATGCGGCGGCTGAAATAGCCAAGACCCGCCTGTGCGCCCAGCCACTCACCGATAGCAGCGCCGATGATCGACATCGGGATCGCCATTTTGAGCGCCGAGAAAAAGTACGGCAGCGCTGCCGGAATTTTCAGCTTGAGGAAAATTTCCTTCTTGCCTGCGCCGAAGGTCTTGAGCATATCGACCATATCGGTCTTCGCCGAGCGGAAGCCGTCAAACACGGTCATCGCGATCGGGAAAAACGTGATGAGCACGGTAACGAGCACTTTGCTCCAGATCGTGTAGCCGAACCAGAGCACAAACAGCGGCGCAAGTGCAGTCGTCGGAATGGTCTGTGAAGCGACGATGAGCGGGTACAGCATTTTCTCCGCCGACGGACTCGCGTCCATTACGATGGCGAGCAGCAGACCGAGCGCGATCGAGATCGCAAGGCCGACTCCGGTACACAGCATGGTGGCCGGCAGATGTGCGGTGAACAGCGGTTTGCGCAGCTCCCACAGGCGCACAAGCACCTGTGTCGGCGACGGCAGAATGTAGGCCGCATTCATGCCCATGGCTATGCACTGCCAGACGATGAGCAGCGCGAACATAAAGATCAGTGCGGGCAGATTTGCATTCTTTTTCATGCCTGCACCTCTTTTCTGAGCAGAGAAATCAGATTTTCTCTCAGCTCGAGCATCTTCGGATCGGTCAGGCACGCACGCGTGCGCGGATACGGCGCAGGCACTTCAAACGAGTGCAGCTTGCGAATCGGCGTATCCTCCACGACCAGAACACGGCCGGACAGGAAAATAGCCTCCTCTACATCGTGAGTGATGAACAGGACGGTCTTGCTGTCCTGCTCCCACTGGTCGAGCAGCCACTCCTGCATAGTGATGCGCGTGAGAAAGTCGAGCGCGGAAAACGGCTCATCGAGCAGCAGCAGTTCCGAGCCGGTCAGCAGCGTACGCGCGAATGCCGCACGCTGACGCATACCGCCGGAAAGCTCCTCCGGGCGCTTGTCGCCCCAGCCAGCCAGACCGACGTGCTCGAGCGTTTCTGCGGCACGCTTGTCCATCTCCGCGCGGGAAATGCCGCCGCGAATCTCCATCGGCAGACGCAGGTTTTCGTTCACCGTGCGCCACGGAAACAGCAGGTCGCGCTGCGGCATGTAGCCGCAGTAGCCGCGCCGTCCGTCGATGCTCTTGCCGTCCACCAGAATTTCACCGCTCCTGCGCGGCAGAAGCTGGTTGGTCAGGCGGAAAATCGTGGATTTACCGCAGCCGGACGGCCCGATGACCGACACGAATTCTCCCTTCTCGAGATGGAAGGATAGACCGTCGATGATGTTAAAATCCTCACTGTCGTACTGAAAAACGACATTGCGAAACTCCAGCATGGCTTACATCGCCTCGTTCCAGGCCATGTCCCAGAACATGCCCTCGTAGCGCGAGCATGCGACGAAAATATCGGTCAGACGCGCAAGCTGCGGCTCGGTATATCCCTCACTCAGGCGCTCCATATAAGCGACCAGCTTGCGGTTTTCTGCCGCATAGTCCTCGGATGCGTAGCCCTGTACCCACTCACCGTAGAACTCATGCTGATCGGCGTTCGGGTAGTTGGCCACAATCCATTTAGCGATATACTCATAGCTGAGTGCACACGAAAGCACAGCCGCCATGATCTCTGCAGGGCCTTCCTCGGCCGCAACAGCGCGCATGTATGAGGTGTAAGACTCGTTATTCAGCGATGGCTTGACGCGCTCTGCATCCTCCTCGGTGATGCCGAGACGGCCCATGTAGCCGCGGTGAATATTCATCTCGCCGCCGAGAATATTCGCCACCGAGGTTGCGAACACGCGCATGATCTCGGGATCACGGGACTTGACAACGCCCTGCGCGAATACCTTTGCGTAATCAAACAGATAAACATAATCCTGCAGAAGATAAAAACGAAATTTTTGAATGTCGAGGCTGCCGTCGGCAATACCGTGGACAAACGGATGGTTCAGATAGCCTTCCCAGATGTCCTGCGTTGCGGCAAGCAGTCTTTCGGTGGTTTTGTTGTTCAAGGTGGTACCCCCAATGAAAGTATGTTGATGATTTTCCTAAGACTGACGGCAAAATTCTGCCGGCAGCACTTTTCCTGCTTACAGAATCTGCAAACAGAGGTTCGGCGTCAGCTCGTCCGCGTTCAGCAGACTTACCGCGTCGATCAGGCGCGTACGAAAGGAAGCGGTGCCCTCCATCTCTTTACGCACACGCGCCTCGGCTGTTTCTCCGCAATGCTTCATCACCTCCGATGCCGTGACTGCGGCTTCTAACAATGTATCTGGATTCGCACCGCAGTATACGCCGGTCAGCGAAGTGAGCATACAGCCCGCGCCGGTGATCCGCTGCAGATACGCACTGCCACCGCGCACCACTGCGGTACGGGTTCCATCGGTAATTACATCCATCGCGCCGGTGAGCATGACGACAGCTCCGGTCCGGCGGCTGAACGACCGCAGCCACGCTGCGGATTCCTGTAAATTGTCCTCGGTCACGCTGTCGAGCGCACTGGCTTCCACGCCGGTTTCCTGCTCGGCTCCTGCGGCGAGCGCCCGCACCTCGGATGCATTGCCGCGAATGACCGAAACAAGATTTTCGCTCAACAGGCGGGAACACATTTCACGCCGGAGCGTGCTGGCACCGGCGGCTACCGGATCGAGTACGACCGGATTGCCGTTTCGCCTGGCAATCTTGGCTGCACGCAGCATGGCCTCCTGTGCGCGGACAGCACCCATGTTGAGTACGAGTGCCTGCGCGTGCGAGGTAATCTCCTCGACCTCGCGCTCATCCTGCGCCATAATGGCCGTGCCGCCTGCCGCAAGGATGATATTCGCGCAGTCATTGATGGTAACATTATTAGTGATGGAATGCACCATCGGTGTGCGGTTCTGCGTGTTTTCGAGAACGGCTTTAATAGTGTCGATCAATGCTTAGCACCTTCCAGTGTGCTGAGAACGTGCGTGCGCTTGAGGGCGCTCAGCATCAGAACAGAAATCGCCGCACCTACCGCAGTGGACACGAGGAAGGACGGCACAAAGGTGAACAGAGCTGCCTTGGTATTGCCCATCACGAATGCGGCAATCGGGTAGGAAGCCAGACCGCCGAGAATGCCGGTGCCGAATACCTCACCAACGTAAGCGACCGGCAGCTTCGGGCAGGCCTTGTAGGCCAGACCGCACAGCAGCGCACCGATCATCGAGCCGGGAAACGCCAGCAGACTTCCCAGACCCAGCACATTGCGAATCAGTGCTGCTGCAAAGCCCATGCCAAGTGCGTACCACGGGCCCAACAGAACGGCGCCGAGCACATTTACCATATGCTGCACCGGCGAGCACTTCGCGCCAAGCACCGGTATAGAAAACAGGCTGCCAACGACCGCAACTGCGACGAGAACGCCTGCAATGGTCAGTTTACGGATAGAATTCTTTTTCATTGTCTTTCACTCCTCCGAAAAAATACGGCAAAAATGGTTAAGCGGACCGCAGCCATGCCCCAGACCGGGTGCATGACGGATAGCGTCGGTGACGTACTCTTTAGACAGCTTTACCGCCTCGGGCACACTGTGGCCGAGCGCCAGATTGGATGCGATCGCAGAGGACAGCGTGCAGCCCGTGCCGTGCGTGCTGGTGGTGTTGATCTGCTCAATCTCAATACGGTGACAGGTCTCGCCGTCAAACAGTACATCCACCGCACCTGCGATGTTCTTGCCGCCCTTGACGAGCACGTTCCTGCAGCCTTTGGCATAGATGCGGCGTGCTGCCTCCTCCATGTCCTCCGGCGTGCGGATTTCCATATCTGCCAGATACTGCGCCTCCGGTACGTTCGGAGTCAGCACCTCAGCAAACGGCAGCACGGTCTCAATAAGTGTGCCGACAGACGCCGGATCCATCAGCGGATCACCGTTTTTGGCGAACATCACCGGATCAATCACGATGTGCGCCGGCTTGTACTGTGCCAGCTTGCCGGCTACCGCCTTCATGCACTCCGGCGAGGACAGCATGCCGATTTTAACCGCATCCGGCACGATGTCTTCAAACACCGCGTCAATCTGCTCCTCGATCATCCGGGGACTGATGTCCTGAATGTCGATCACGCGTGCGGTGTTTTCCGCTACGACTGATACGATAACGCTCATGCCGAACACGCCGTGTGCCGCCATGGTTTTCAGATCGGCCTGTACACCTGCACCACCGGAGCAGTCCGAACCGGCAATGGTAAGCACTGTTTTCATTCCTGTTCCCTCCAATTTTATCATCGCTGCCGGGAAAATAAAAAACGCCTCGTTTTCACCCTGCGGCAAAACCGAAGCACTCAATCCCAGCAATGCGACAGCTTCCCTACAATGGCATTAACCAACAGGTTCAAAAGGTTGGGTTTCTCGCCCTCTCAGCCGCTCATCACAGCACCCTTGCTTGTCTTTTATATGATATCAGTATAAGCCGTGTAAAATGCATTTGTCAAGTATAGAATCTTGCTGTATATGATACGCCGTTAAAAAATAAACAAATTTTTATTTATCAATACTGCCGGATTTGCAGGTGTTGCCAAAATTGCATTTTTCGTCTCCTGTCCGGTTGACAAACGGCAAAAAGAGGTCTATTATACGAATCGTTCAGTAGCCAAATGCTTTGAACAGGACATGACGTATCCGTATCACCGCTCACAGAAAGCCGTCGGTCGTGCAAGACGGCAGCAAGGCACGGGTTCGCTATCCCCTGCGAGCAGCTTCGATCAAAGGCAATGCCGAGTAGTCGAGGCCGGATATCCACCGTTAACAGGAAAAGCCCTCCGGAAGAATGCGGTACCGGGCGGCAATGAGAGGTCGGCAGCGTACTGTCGGCAAGCAAAGTGGTAACGCGGAAGTAAATACAGCAATAGCAATGTATATGCCTTCGTCTTTGCAGGATCATCTTCGTGATCCTCCTGCATGGACGAAGGCTTTTTTGCGTACCTTTGGCTGCGGAATCGCAAATCATTTCAAGAAAGAGACGAAAAAACATGAACACACTTGTAATCGTGCTGATCGCGGCTGTTGTTCTGTTCGGCGCGTACGTTTTCTACGGACGCTGGCTGGCGAACAAATGGGGTATCGACCCGAAAGCCAAGACGCCTGCCGTTGAATTTAATGACGGCAAGGACTTTGTGCCGACCAACGGCTGGACGGTATTCAGTCACCAGTTCTCCTCCATCGCGGGCGCAGGCCCTGTAACCGGCGCAATTCAGGCTGCGGCGTTCGGCTGGCTGCCGGTACTGCTGTGGGTGCTGATCGGCGGCGTATTCTTCGGCGCGGTAGCCGACTTCGGCGCGCTGTACGCTTCGGTTAAGAACAAGGGCAAGTCGATGGGTATGCTGATTGAGAAGTACATCGGCAAAACCGGCCGCAAGCTGTTCCTGATTTTCTCGTGGATCTTCTGCTGCATCGTTGTTGCGGCATTCGCAGATATGGTTGCGGGCACATTCAACGCCTACACTGTCACTGACGCTGGCGTTACCGAGCTGGCTGCTGCCGCAACCACTAACGGTGCGGCAGGCATGATCTCCATCATGTTTATGGTATTCGCGGTTGTGCTCGGCCTTATCCAGAAAAAGTTTAACCTGACCGGCTGGAAAGAAGCAGTTGTCGGCATTGTGTGCATCGTTGCCTCCTTTGCAATCGGCATGAACTGCCCGCTTATCTTCGGCAAGGCAGCATGGAGCTATATCACCTTCGTTTATATCTTCTTCGCCGCTGTCCTTCCGATGTGGCTGCTCAAGCAGCCGCGCGACTACATGACCACCTTCATGTTCATCTGCATGATCGCAGGCGCAGTCGTCGGTCTGGTTGTTGCACATCCGACTATGAACCTGCCGGTATTCACCGGTTTTACCAATGAGAAGCTCGGCACGATGTTCCCGATCCTGTTTGTAACCGTTGCATGCGGTGCGGTTTCCGGTTTCCACAGTCTGGTTTCCTCGGGTACGTCCTCCAAGACCATCGAGAACGAAAAGGACATGCCCAAGGTTGGCTATGGCGCAATGGTGCTGGAAAGCCTGCTGGCTGTTCTGGCACTGTGCGTTGCCGGTGCTGCTGCAGCAGCTGACGGTACGCCGGCAGCGGGCACGCCGTTCCAGGTATTCAGCAGCGGTGTCGCAGGCTTCTTCGAGATGTTCGGCGTTCCGGTTTATGTTGCTACTGCATTTATGACCATGTGTGTTTCCGCACTGGCGCTGACCAGTCTGGACGCGGTTGCGCGTATCGGCCGTATGAGCTTTCAGGAGCTGTTCTCCGTCGATGACATGGAGCATGCCGAGGGCTGGCGCAAGCTGTTCTGCAACGTATATTTCTCCACGGTTATCACGCTGGCATTTGGTTTCCTGCTCACCAAGATCGGCTATGCCAATATCTGGCCGCTGTTCGGTTCGGCCAACCAGCTGCTGAGCGCTCTGGTGCTTATCACGCTCTGCGTATTCCTCAAGGTTACTGGCCGCAGCAACAAGATGATCTTCCCGCCGCTGATCATCATGCTGTGTGTTACCTTCACCGCGCTGGTGCAGCGTTTCCTTGCTATGGTAAAGGCGATCTCTGCTGCCGCCTCAACGGCTATTCCGGCCGGTGAGACCACCTGGGGAGCGGTATTCATCGCAAACGGTCTGCAGCTTATCCTTGCGGTACTGCTGATCGTACTCGGTCTGACGATCGTTATCCACTCGTTCAAGAGCTATGCCAAGAGCGAGAGAAACAGTGAGAACGCGTAAAGCCGATTCTCCATATAACAAAAACGGCTTCGAAAAACCGAAGCCGCGAGACTATCGAAAAACCCGGTTGCAGCCTAATCGCAACCGGGTTTCTTGATAGGAAAAATTCACGGAGTAATTACAGATTACTCATTCCTGATTATTCTTAAGGCAACACCGCACAATTAAAGCTGTTCGCGGATCAGTGCACCCATCTCCGAGGTGGACAGCACCTTCTCGTCCTTTGCGGCGATGTCTGCGGTGCGGTGGCCTGCGTTGAGGACATTCTCAACAGCGGTTTCGATGGCGTCTGCCTCATCCTTGAGGCCGAAGGAATAGCGCAGCATCATCGCGCAGGACAGGATGGTAGCAATCGGGTTTGCAATGCCCTTGCCTGCAATATCCGGCGCGGAGCCGTGGATCGGCTCATACATACCCTTTCCGCTCTCGTTCATGGAAGCGGACGGCAGCATACCGATAGAGCCGGTGATCATGGAAGCCTCATCGGACAGAATATCGCCGAACAGGTTGCCGGTTACGATAACATCGAACTGACCCGGATTGCGGACAAGCTGCATCGCGCAGTTGTCAACGTACATATCCGTGTACTCGACCTCCGGGTACTCGTCCTTGATGCGGTGCATGGTTTCGCGCCATACGCGGCTGGTTTCGAGCACATTTGCCTTGTCTACCGAGCAGACCTTCTTATTGCGCTTCATCGCCATCTCAAAAGCACGGCGGCCGATGCGCTCTACCTCATAAACCGAGTAGTTCATGTCGTCCGCGCCGGTCTCGCCCCAGCCCTTGTCGCTCTCGCGGCGATAGTGCTTGCCGAAGTAAACGTCGCCGGTCAGCTCACGGCAAACGAGAATGTCGAAGCCGTCACCAATAATCTCAGGCTTGATCGGGCACGCATCCGCAAGTGCCTTGTGCATCTGCGCCGGGCGCAGGTTGACGAACAGACCCAGTGCGGCGCGCAGACCGAGCAGTGCCTTCTCCGGACGCTTTGCACTCGGCACATCGTCCCACTTCGGACCGCCGACTGCACCGAGCAGAACGGAATCCGCATTCTTGCAGATCTCGATGGTTTCATCGGTCAGCGGGATGCCGTTCTTGTCGATCGAGCAGCCGCCTGCGAGGACCTCCTGAAAACCAAACTTGTGGCCGAACTTCTCGCCGACCTTATCGAGCACGAGCATAGCCTCGGATACGATTTCCGGGCCGATGCCGTCACCCTTGACAACAGCAATATTGTATTCCATGGGATTATGCCTCTCTCTCCTTGAGCGACTTGAGCAGGCCGCCCGCCTTGATGATATTCTGGATAAACGGCGGGAATGCAGCTGCCTGCCAGCTCTCGCCCTTGGTAACGTCGGTGATCACGCCGGTGTCGAAGTTGACCTCTACCTCGTCGCCTGCGTCGATGCCGTTGGCCGCTGCCTCGCACTCGAGGATGGGCAGACCGATATTGATAGCGTTGCGGTAGAAGATACGCGCGAACGAGGACGCGATAACGCAGGAAACGCCGTTCTCGCGGAGAACAAGCGGTGCGTGCTCACGGGAGGAGCCGCAGCCGAAGTTGCGGGTCGCGACAACGATGTCGCCCGGGTGCATATTCTTGACGAAATCCGCGTCGATGTCCTCCATTGCGTGGGTGGACAGCTCCTTCGGGTCTGCAATATTCAGATAACGTGCGGGGATGATAACGTCGGTATCGACATTATCGCCGTACTTGAAAACCTTGCCTTTTGCGTTCATGGTATGTGTTTCCTCCCTTACTTCAGGTCGTCCGGTGCGCAGATATAGCCTGCTACCGCACTTGCGGCAGCGACGGCCGGGCTTGCCAGATAAATTTCCGAGGTGATATGACCCATACGGCCTACAAAGTTGCGGTTGGTGGTGGAAACCGCCTTCTCGCCATGCGCCAGGATACCCATATGACCGCCGAGGCACGGGCCGCAGGTCGGCGTGGAAACGATAGCGCCAGCCTGAATGAAGATCTTGGTCAGACCCTCCTCGATGCACTGCAGGTAAACTTCCTGTGTTGCGGGGATGATGATGGTGCGCACATTCGGATTTACCTTGCGGCCCTTGAGGATTTCGGCTGCAACGCGCATATCGTCGATGCGGCCGTTGGTGCAGGAACCGATGACCGACTGCTGAACCTCAATATGACCGAGGTCGTCAATGGTCTTGGTGTTCTCCGGCAGATGCGGGCACGCAATGGTCGGACGAAGTGCAGACAGGTCGATCTCGATGGTCTGCTCGTACTCGGCGTCAGCGTCGGCCTCGAATGCGGTAACCTCGCGGTTTACGCGGCCCTTGATGTAATTCATCGTCTTGTCGTCTACCGGGAAGATGCCGTTCTTTGCACCGGCCTCGATGGCCATGTTGCAGATGGTGAAGCGGTCGTCCATGGACAGTTCGTGTGCGCCCTCGCCAACGAACTCCATCGACTTGTACAGAGCGCCGTCCACACCGATCTTGCCGATGATGTGCAGGATGACGTCCTTGCCGGATACCCACGGGCTCAGCTTGCCGGTGAGCACAAACTTGATCGCGCTCGGCACCTTGAACCACGCCTTGCCGGTCGCCATGCCTGCGGCGAGATCGGTAGAACCGACGCCGGTCGAAAATGCGCCCAGTGCACCGTAGGTGCAGGTGTGGCTGTCCGCGCCGATGATAAGCTCACCGGGAGCGGTCAGACCTTTTTCCGGCAGCAGCGCGTGCTCGATGCCCATTGCGCCAACGTCGAAGAAGTTTACGATGTTGTACTTCTTGGAGAACTCGCGGCACTCGAGGCACTGCTCAGCGGACTTAATATCCTTGTTCGGTGCAAAGTGGTCCATTACGAGCGCGATCTTCGTGTTGTCGAACACCTTGTCGAAGTCCGCCTTCTCCATCTCGCGGATGGCAACCGGACCGGTGATATCGTTTGCCAGCGTGAGATCTACGTTTGCCTCGATCAGCTGACCTGCCGTTACGCTTTCCAGACCCGCATGCTTTGCGAGGATCTTCTGCGTCATTGTCATACCCATAACAGCGTTCCTCCTGCTGAATTAGTCGTTAAAATACTTGTTAATGCCGTTGATGTACGCCTTGATGGACGCCTCCATAACGTCAACCGATACGCCGCGGCCGGTAACAACATCGTTGCTGCCGTCTACGCGGATCTTGACGATAGCCTCGCTCTGTGCGTCCTCGCCGTCGGTCAGTGCGCGCAGCGAGTAATCCTCCAGAACGATTTCCTTGCCGATGATCTTGTCGATCGCATGGAACGATGCGTTGATCGGGCCGTCGGAAGCGGCAGCGCGCTCGAACATCTCGTCGCCCTTCTTGACACGGATAACAGCGGTAGAGGTAATGGTGTTGCCAGAGTTGATAACAAAGCGGTCGAGCGTATAGCGCTCCTCGCCGGAAACCGGAACAGCACCGATCAGACCCTCGAGGTCGCGGTCCTTGATGACCTTCTTCTTGTCGGCCAGAACCTTGAACTTCTCGAATGCCTTTTCGAGCTTCTCATGGTCGAGCGTGTAACCCAGCTCATGCAGACGCTCCTCGAAGGCGTGACGGCCGGAGTGCTTGCCGAGCACGATCGCGTTCTTCGGGATACCGACGGATTCCGGAGTCATGATCTCGTAGGTTTCCTTGTTGGCCATTACGCCGTGCTGGTGGATGCCTGCCTCGTGTGCGAACGCATTTGCACCGATGATCGGCTTGGTCGGTGCAACAGCAACGCCGGTAATGGTCTGGATCATGCGGCTTGCACGGTAGATTTGGGTGGTCTCGATGTTGCAGCCGATACCGAAGTGATCGGCACGGGTCTTGAGCGCCATGACGCACTCCTCCATGGAGGCGTTGCCGGCACGCTCGCCGATGCCGTTGATGGTGCACTCGATCTGGTCAATACCGGCCTCAACGCCTGCCAGCGAGTTGGCAACGGCCATGCCAAGGTCGTTGTGCATGTGGCAGGACAGGATTACGTTCTCGATACCCTCGGTGTGCTCACGCAGATACTTGATGCGGGATGCGTACTCCTGCGGAATCATGTAGCCGACGGTATCCGGAATGTTGATGGTAGTAGCACCGGCCTTGATGGCGGTTTCCACAACGCGGCACAGGAAGTCGAGGTCGGAGCGGGTTGCGTCCTCAGCGGAGAACTCGATATCCGAGCAGAACTTCTTGGCGAAGGCTACGTTGTGCGCTACGGACTCGAGCACCTGCTCCGGCGTCATCTTCAGCTTGTACTCCATGTGTACCGGGCTGGTTGCCAGGAAGGTGTGAATGCGGGCAGACTCTGCACGGCGGATGGAGTTCCATGCCGCCTCGATGTCCTGCTCACGGCAGCGCGCCAGCGAGCAGATGGTAGCGCCGCGCACGGTATCAGCGATTGCTGCGATAGCAGCAGCATCACCGGGAGAAGCAGCCGCAAAGCCTGCTTCAATGATATCTACCTTGAGGGCCTCGAGCTGCTTTGCAACCTCGATCTTCTCATTCAGGTTCATGCTGCAGCCGGGAGACTGCTCACCGTCACGCAGCGTCGTATCAAAAATCTTAACTGTTCTTCCCATGGTATCTTGTCCTCTCCTATTCAGAATTTTACCGGGTTTACAGGGACAAAAAAAGCTCCGTCCCTTAATCCAATCATTAAGAGACGAAGCGAAAGCTCCGCGGTACCACTCTTGTTGCCGCAGTATGGTGCGACCCCTCTATGCACATCTGACAATGCGCTCCCCTGTAACGGTGGGTATCCGTTCCCTCCTACCGGTCCGAAGGACTTTCAGCGGACAGCTCCCGGGCGAGTTTCACTGCTTCCTGACGCTGCCTTACACCAACCGGCAACTCTCTGCGGACAGGGGTGACAATTACTTTACCCGTTCATCACCTTTATCAATATGTTTTTATATTAGACCTCTGAGCCGCTGTTGTCAAGACTTTTTTTAAGGCAGCGCCGGGCATACTGCACCGCAAACAGATTTGACAAACCTTCTCCAATATAGTAAAATAACACTGTATACAGGAAAACGCTGTTTTCCTGAGCACATCTGTTAAAAGCTGTGAAGAGAAGAGTACGCAGTGAAGTACGTCAAAGCGAGTTCCGGGCGGTGAAAGCGGAACGCGGAGGGCACTGCCGAACATGGTCTTGGAGCTTCGCACCGAACTTACTTTGTAATAGTATGCAAGGCTGCGGCGGCAAAGTCCTGCCGTTATCGAGGACGATGGGTAGCATCCTACCCGCTGAGGCGCCTTTCCGCGAGGAAGGCGTAAAGCAAGGTGGTAACACGGAAGGTTTGTCCTCCGTCCTTGCAGTGGCAAAATACAGGCCATTGCAGGAACGGAGGATTTTTTGTTCCCTGTTCCCTGCTGTCACGCATAAAACATATTTATATATGTAAGGAGAGAATACACGAATGGACAAGAAACCCTATTATATCTCGACGGCGATCGCCTATACCTCGGCGAAGCCGCACATCGGCAACACCTACGAGATCGTGCTGGCCGACGCTATCGCACGCTACAAGCGCATGACCGGTTACGATGTTTACTTCCAGACCGGCACGGACGAGCATGGTCAGAAGATTCAGGAGAAGGCCGAGGCAGCCGGCATCACGCCGCAGCAGCACGTTGACAAGGTTGCCGGTGAGGTTAAGACCATCTGGGATCTGATGAACACCACCTATGACAAGTTCATCCGCACCACCGACCCGATGCACGAGAAAAAGGTGCAGAAGATCTTCAAAAAGCTGTATGATCAGGGCGATATTTACAAGGGTGCATACAAGGGCAAATACTGCAAGCCGTGTGAGTCCTTCTGGACCGAGAGCCAGCTGAAGGACGGCTGCTGCCCGGACTGCGGCCGCCCGTGCGTAGACGCCGAGGAGGAAGCATACTTCTTCCGCATGAGCAAGTACGCCGACCGCCTGATGAAGCACATCGAGGAGCACCCCGAGTTCATCCAGCCGGAGAGCCGCAAGAACGAGATGGTAAACAACTTCCTCAAGCCGGGTCTGCAGGACCTGTGCGTTTCCCGCACCTCGTTCAGCTGGGGCATTCCGGTAGACTTTGACCCGGGCCACGTTGTCTATGTTTGGCTGGATGCACTGACCAACTATATCACCTTCTGCGGCTACGATCCGGACGGCAACCACGATGAGCACTACAAGAAGTTCTGGCCGGCTGATGTGCACCTGATCGGCAAGGATATCATCCGCTTCCACACCATCTACTGGCCGATCTTCCTGATGGCTCTTGGCGAGCCGCTGCCGAAGCAGGTATTCGGTCATCCGTGGCTGCTGGTCGGCGACGGCAAGATGTCCAAGTCGCTCGGCAACGTTATCTACGCGGACGACCTCGTCCGTCTGTTCGGTGTGGATGCCATCCGCTACTACGTTCTGCACGAGATGCCGTTCGCAAATGACGGTGTACTCTCCTACGAGCTGATCTGCGAGCGCATTAACTCTGATCTGGCAAATGTGCTCGGCAATCTGGTCAACCGCACGATTGCCATGACCAAGAAGTATTTCGGCGGCATTGTTCCGGCGCCGACCGCACCGGAAGCGCTTGATGACGAACTGAAGGCAGTCGCACTCGGTCTGCCGGCAGCTGTTGAGAAAAAGATGGACACCCTGCACGTTGCAGACGCCATCGACGAGGTATTTGCACTGCTGCGCCGCTCCAACAAGTATATCGACGAGACCATGCCGTGGGCGCTCGCCAAGGACGAGAGCAAGCAGGCGCGTCTGGGAACGGTGCTGTACAACCTGCTCGAAGCGATCCGCTTTGCCGCTGTTGAGCTGAAGCCGTATCTGCCGGACACCGCCGACAAGATTTTCGCACAGCTGGGTGTTGAAAACAAGGGTGTCGAGAGCCTGACCTCGTTTGACGGCATGCAGCCGGGTCAGCCGGTCGGCGAAGCCTCCATCCTGTTCGAGCGCATCGACATTCCGAAGAAGCTCGCTGAGATCGAGGAGGAAAAGAAGGCTGCCGAGGCAGAGCAGAAGCCTGCAGTTGAGTTCCTGCCGGATATCCCGTTTGACGATTTCTGCAAGGTCGATATGACGGTCTGCAAGGTACTCGCGTGCGAGAACGTCAAGAAGAGCAATAAGCTGCTCAAGTTCCAGCTGGATGACGGCTCGGGCACGCCGCGTCAGATTCTGTCCGGTATTGCCAAGTATTACAAGCCGGAGGAGTTGGTCGGCAAGACGGTCGTCGCCGTTACCAACCTGCCGCCGCGCAAGATGATGGGTCAGGAGTCCAACGGCATGCTGCTTTCCGCCGAAAAGGACGAAAAACTCAACCTGCTCATGCTGGACGACAGCATTCCGGCTGGCGCCAAGCTGTGCTAAAATAAACACACTTTACAACGGATTCCGCAGGGCGGGGTGCCCTCGCCCCGCCGCACATAAACAGGAGCACTCGGTTGCAACGGCGGGCTGAGGGCAGCCCGCCCTACGAATGGGTTAACAGATGTGTTATCCCATGTATAATTTCGCACACACTACAATCAACAATTTAGGAAGCGAAAATTATGACAAGAGGGCGAAATGCAATGTGGATCATTTATGCGCTGCTCTCTGCGGTATTTGCCGCACTGACAACGATTTTAGCCAAAATCGGCGTGGAAAACGTGGACAGCACGCTTGCTACTGCTATCCGAACCGCAGTGGTGCTCGTAATGGCATGGGGCATGGTCTTCCTGCTGGGAAAACAGGGCGGCGTAAGCGCAATCGGCGCCAAAAGCTGGGTATTCCTTACCCTGTCCGGACTGGCGACCGGCGGCTCGTGGCTGTTTTACTACAAGGCACTGCAGATGGGCGAGGCCAGCCGTGTGGCTCCGATCGACAAGCTGAGCGTTGTTATCACGATGATTCTGGCGTTTGTTGTCCTGCACGAGACCGTGACGGTCAAGGGTGTGATCGGCGGCATTCTGATTGCGGCAGGTACGCTGTTTATGATTCTGTGATATATTTTAAGCAAAAGAGTTAAGAACAGAGTGGAGAGTGAAGAGTAGAGATTTATGTTCTCTGCACCCTCCACTCTTCACTCTGTTTTGAGGGTTTTACATGCACAAAAAATACTTCTTTTTTGACATTGACGGCACGCTTTCCACCGGTCTCACCACCATGATGCCGGAAAGCGCAGTAAAGGCACTGGCGCAGCTTCGTGCGAACGGCCACTTTACCGCCATTGCGACCGGACGGCTGCAGGCATCTGCGGCAGCCGTTGCCGCGCGCTACGGCTTCACGGACATTGTAGCAGACGGCGGCTGGAGCGTAACGCACAACGGCGAAATTGTCGAGATGGAGTCGCTGCCGGCGGCCGACTGCATTGCGCTGATCGAGCGGCTCGAGCAGGCCGGTATTCCGTGGGCGGTGTCGCCGGAGAATGAGAAACTATGCGTAACAACGGATAAAAATTTTCTTCCGTATGCACCGGAGAACTACTTCCCTGTTCTGTGGGACCCGCATTTTGATTATCACAGACTGGAGCATCTGTACAAGGTTTACTACGTCTGCGCGCCTGATGAGGAGAATCATATTGACGCAGGTGGTCTGCCGCTTGTGCGGTACAATCCCCATGTGATTTTCGTTGAGCCGAAGGAAAAACAGCGAGGTATTCGCTATTTTCAGCAGCTTTTATCCATTCCGGATGAGGATATTGTAGTGTTTGGCGACGGTATGAACGACATCTGCATGTTCGGTCAGGGATGGCTGTCGATTGCGATGGGCAATGCCCGCGCCGCGCTCAAGGAGAAAGCGGATTACATCACAACAGACGTAGATAAGGACGGACTTTGGAACGCCTGCAGGCATTTCGGCTGGATTTGAGGAAGGTTTACTATGCTTTTTGATACACATGCACACTATGACGATGAACGGTTCGACGAGGACCGCGATACGCTGCTGACTTCCATGCCCGAGAACAATGTCGGCCTGATTCTCAATCCCGGCTGTGATGTGGAAAGCTCGCGCAAGGCGGTCAGCTACGCGAATAAATATCCATTTGTATATGCGGCGGTCGGTATTCACCCGGAGAACATCGAGGACGGTTGGGAGGCTGATCTGGAGACCATCCGCGCACTGGCACAGAACGAAAGCAAGGTTTGCGCCATCGGCGAAATTGGTCTTGACTATTACTGGGAAAAAGACGAGCGTGCGCGTGCGCGGCAGCAGGTTGTATTTGCCCGCCAAATGGAGCTGGCGCGTGCACTGCACCTCCCTGTCATCGTGCATGACCGCGATGCGCACGCCGACAGCATGGAGATCACCCGTCGGTATCCGGATGTGATCGGCGTGTACCACTGCTATGCCGGTCACGTCGAAATGGCACGCGAACTGCTGAAACTCGGCTATTATCTGTCATTTACCGGTGTTATCACATTCAAAAATGCCAAAAAGGCGAAGGAAGTCATTCGTGAAGTGCCGATTGAGCGACTGATGATCGAGACCGATTCGCCCTACATGGCACCCGAGCCGTTTCGCGGCCGCCGTAATTCCTCGCTGTATGTGTATCGCATGGCTGAGACTATCGCGGAAATCAAGGGCATAAGTGCCGCAGAGGTTGAACGGATTACAACCGAAAACGGCAGACAGCTGTTTGGTATTTCCGGGTAAGATAGAGCAAAACAGGGACAAGAGGTAAAACCTCTTGTCCCTGTTTTGTATGTCGGGTGTTGACAGAAAAGATGCAGGTGCAAATCGTTGTCTCGCTGCGATTTTATAATTTCAAGTGCATGAAATCAATTAGCGGTTTTGGAAATGTTTTACCTCTGCAATTCCAGGCCTTTGCAATAAATCGAAAAATTCATTAATTACGTTGTGCCTTTGCATAGGGTATTTCATGCCAGTTCGTCTTTTGCAAAATGTAAATGTAACTGACGCCTTTGCACGTGATAGCGCCACAAAAAATGTACATCTATCTTCATCTGGCTGATTTCTAAAATTCCAAAAAGCAGAATCCTCTAATCCAACAAAGTATACAGCATTGTATTCTAATCCTTTACTTTTATGAATTGTCATGATAGGGACGGAATGATCTCCGCGAAAGTTTTCAATCGCTAGGTTCCATACTTCGTGTGCGGCTACATATTCCTCAAAAAAGAGACTTTCAAATTGGTTGATTACATCCATAAAGTAAGTACCTTGTTTATACGCCGGGAATTTCGCCTTTATATTCCCAATGCCAAAAAAATTAATGATACTATTCAAAGTACTGTGCCACTGCTCTGTATCAAACTTTTGCTGTATGTTCTTCTTTACAATGTTCACTACAGCAGACAGTTTCCTCTGCATTTCATCAAAGGTATCACTTTCCCGCATCCCGCTAATTCCCCAAAGCTCAACCAGTGACTCTTCTATAAAAGTCCATTCATTCGGTTGTTTTCTGCTTTCAGCACATATCATGAATTTGATAAGCAAATCTACTATTGGTTCTTTGATAAGGTTCTGGTAGCCAGTTTCAATGCGCGCACGCACGCCGTGTTGCTCCAACTTCTCAATAATCGCTGAAGCGTAGTCCTGTGGCTTTTGCTTGCAGAGAATACAAATATCGTGTGGCTCTACACCATTTGAGATTTTCGATAGTATGTCCTTCGATACAGCAGAAGCCTCCAGTTGTTCATTGTCTGCAATAAAAAGTGCAATGTTCCCATCATTCTCGGCCCAGTTGTCAGAAACACATACTTCTGTCGCCTTCTCTTTCAAAGACTCATACATTGCCTTTTGCAATGCAACT
Organism: Butyricicoccus sp. AM27-36; assembly: GCF_003480945.1. Classification (NCBI taxonomy): domain Bacteria; kingdom Bacillati; phylum Bacillota; class Clostridia; order Eubacteriales; family Butyricicoccaceae; genus Butyricicoccus; species Butyricicoccus sp. AM27-36. Next base: position 127,826 of record NZ_QUJR01000005.1, on the reverse strand, counting down.
AATCTAGGCGCAGAACGATGATTCATTGTCAAGCGTACACCTTTCGGATTCAGTTCCCTATAAAAGTCATTAAATATTGTTTTTACGGCCCCGGCCCATACCATGATTCGCTGCTTGTTATCTCCCACAGATGTTATCTTGGTACCAGAACCCCAAAAGCACTCCTTTACAAACGCATATTGAATTGCCGTTGTGTCCTGAAACTCATCAAGGAACACAAATGAATACGTCATTTGTAACGCTTGCTTAATATACGGGTTCGTTTCAATGATATACACGGCAAGCATCATGATCATCTTAAATGTCAGAGTTGCTTTATTTCCGTTAAATCCCTTTAATAATAGTGGCCACACTTTATACCCTAATCCATCTCCTGTTAAAGGAAGACTAATTCGTGACAGAATATCATCATATTCCGTTTTCAGTTTAGACTGCGTGAAGCCATTGGGGTTTTTGAATCCAACGCAATGAAACGCTGCATCAATTATATCGGGATCATTCACCAGGTAATCGGTAGCTGGGCAAAGTTCGTCGGGCAACGCATATAGGAAATGGTCAAGGATACTTTTGGCAAATGCATCGTATGTCATTGATATGAATCTACCTTTTACCTCTGTGCTACATCGTTTTTCCACGCGTTCTTTCAGATTTTGTGCAGCATCCGTTTTGAAACTGATAGCAAGTATCTTTTGAGGCTCTCTGCACTGATTTGTCTGAAACAGAAATGCCGCTTTTTGCGCCAACAATTCCGTTTTTCCTGCGCCAGGTCCTGCAACAACAAGTACATGTCTGTCGCTGCAGCGAACGGCCGTATCCGCAGCTTCCTCCAACGAGATTCCGTCGCAAGGTAACCATTTGTCAGGATGCACAATTATCATTCTTATCACCTTTTAGAATGTGATCAGCAGTTTCAATTAAACGTTGCAAAACTGGCGGTATATTTTCTTTTAACTCCTCGTCACTTAATTGAGATAGTGCCGCAATATGTGTAGATGGTTTTCCTCTGTTCAAGAAGAAATATGTGTACCATACCATAAGCTTTTGCTGTTCGGGTGAGTAGGTATGTCCATCACCACCTTCTTCTTTTAGTGTATTTTGTATGTCTTTTTGAATTCGAGTTTCATATTCCGGATGCGCCTCGCTATCATTCTCAATTGTTGTAATGAGCGTTCGTTTTTTCTTTTCCTTTTGGATAATATCAATACGAGGGCCTTCAGATGCATCTAATGTCCGTTTATATACATTTCCTATTTGTTCCAACATCATAAAATCAATATCCAGCGGCGCAGAAAAGAACACATTATATTCTTCAAGCGAATCTATCCAAGTCTGCATTGTTACAATATCAGATACATTCCAGTCAGACATTTTTTTAAACTGAGCATCAGTTAGTATTCCATCTTGGGTATTGAGCAGTTCTTCCTTGTTATACCCATTTGCAATGAGCTGTTTAAGCACATATTGGATTCGCCCCCAGCCACCACCATCTCTTTCTCGATCTAAATCGAGCAATGTAATATGCGGAATTTCCAAATCATTTAGCAATCTCCAGAAGTGGTTGACATGCCGACCGCCGAGCGGAACAATTGATATTCCGCTGACATCTGTGCTACCATTCATGGCTTCCCAATACTTCGGCAGGATAATTTCTTCACTATCGCCCTCTCCCAGAATAACGAGTTTTGCAAAATACAGTTCCGGATAGGCTCTCACCGCTTCCTTAATATATTTATATTGATCCTGCATACGTTCTTCATCCGGCAGGGTGATGCATCTTACTCTTGATTCCAACAACTCCCTATCTAATCTAAAATATCTGAGATTTTCCGGATCAATCCGCTTAACAATCGAAGGAGAATGGGATGTCATAATTGCCTGCGCATTGTTTTTTTCTGCAATATCCTTCAAATTCCCCACCAATTTCCCCAGCAGATGTGGAGCGATGTGATTTTCAGGCTCTTCAAGTGCTACAATTGTCAAAATAGGTGGTTTTCTATTGAAAGAGGTATGTTCTGGATCTGTCTCTATTTCTCTCACCATTTGCCCTTCAACATCCAATATGCTGTCAACCAGAGATATATAGAATAGAGAGCGCAACCCATCTCCCATCTGGTCTATCGTATATTCTTTTCCCGTTTCTGTCGGTTCAAAAACAACCTCTGTTTTTCTAATAGATGTTTCAATATCAGTGCTGTTGAATCTTAAGCTGGCTGTCGAATATCGCTCATCAGAATCATAGATTTTCCACTGCTTTCCCAGCGACGCGCCAAACATGGAAACGCCTTTTTCTCCTTCAAATTGTTCATTCAATTCCTTGATTTTAGTTTTAACGTTCCCTTTTGTTTTCTCGCTCCAGTTGATGCTGCTCATGATCTGATACATCATCGTACCAGATGCATTTTTCAGTTGCTTAGACGGATTTCTAACTGCTGGGACATAAATCACTCGAATCTTATCCAGATCCCGTCGAGACGCATTTGTTCGATTGCCTTCTTCAATTTCAGCAAACTCCGGACAAGTAATATAACTTATCTTGCTGTCAATCGAGCCGTCAATAGTATTGCTTTTTTCCCATGTGGCCTCAAGACGGATTCGTAGATACGGCAGTCCGCTAGGATTATCAACAACAAAGTGTTGATAAAAGATAGGTATAGTATATTCTCCACCATTGCTTCCTGACTGCAATTCTTCAAATTCAAATATTGCTTCTATATAAAGACTTTGCTGTTCCATTTCATCTGGGAGTATATCTTTTGGCAAATGGAAATCACTTCTGTGTAGAATATGATCATTACTATTTTCAGAAACAACTCTGATTATCTCCAAAAAGCCCGGAAATACGGGCATTTCACGGGATATAAGAACTGAATTTACTACCGATTTACTACTTTCGGATTGAGCTTTGACACGCTTCTGCTTCCCGTGAAGCCCAGCGCCCAAATAGTGACACATCGAAAATTGAATACGACACCGCAGACAGCGGCGTTCTCTTTTCCCCTTTGGGGAGATCAGGACGCCGCTTTTTTGCGCCCAAAAACAGAAAGGAGGCGACCGCCTATGTACTTTACTTCCGGCAGCGACCGGGCCTTTGAACAGCTCATGCAGACGAGGCCGGGCGCAGATCATTTTGACAACGGCGAGGCCGGAGCGCCGGAGGACTGCGGCACCTGCCGTTTCTACCGCCCGCACTGGAAGTACCAGTTTTGTGTGTATGAGGAATGTCCCTACCAGCCGGGCAAGCTCACCGCCCTTGACGGCGCGGTGAAATTTCAAGTGAAAGGAGTGGACGACGAGATGGCAGTTTTTCGAGTGGAGAAAAACCGGGGCTATACGGTGATGTCCAACCACCACCTGCGGAACAAGGACTTGTCCCTGAAAGCCAAGGGGCTGCTGTCGCAAATGCTGTCCTTGCCGGAGAGCTGGGACTTTACGCTGAAAGGCTTATCCCTTATCAACCGGGAGCAGATCGACGCGATCCGGGCGGCTGTCCGGGAGCTGGAACAGGCGGGCTATATCGTGCGTTCCCGTGAGCGTGACAGCCAAGGCCGCCTGCGCGGGGCGGATTACATCATTTATGAACAGCCCCAGCCTGTGCCGGATTCACCTACATTGGAAAATCCAACATTGGATAATCCAACGCAGGAAAAGCCTACGCAGGAAAAACCAACGCAATTAAATAAAGATAGATCAAGTAAAGAGAAATCAATTACGGATGGATCAAATACCGATTCCATTCTTATCCTTTCCCCTCCCTCTCCTTTGGGGGAAGAAGCGGCTGCGCCGCCGGAACGGAAAGGAACGGGAGCGAAATCACAGAGCGCCGTAGAGATTTATCGGGAGATCATCAAGGACAACATCGAGTATGAACACCTTTGCCAGTACGCCAAGGGGATTGACCGGGATATGCTGGACGAGATCGTGGACTTGCTGGTGGAAACCGTATGCAGCGCCCGAAAGACCATCCGCATTGCCGGGGACGATTACCCCGCCGAGCTGGTGAAATCCAAGCTGATGAAGCTGAACAGCTCTCACATTGAGTTTGTCTTTGACTGTATCAGCAAAAACACCACGGAAATACGGAACATCAAAAAATACCTGCTGGCGGTTCTGTTCAACGCCCCAAGCACCATCAACGGCTATTACACGGCGCTGGTGGCCCATGACATGAACACCGGCAAAATCTGAAAGGAGGCCGACCCTATGAAACAGGGTGCTTTGATTTTTGACGAGCAGACAGACCGCTACGACATCCGCTTTGACCTTGCGGACTATTACGGCGGCCTGCACTGCGGAGAAACTTTTGATGTGATGGTGGGCGGCAGATGGAGGCCGACCCGCATTGAAATGGCCGAGAACTGGTATCTTGTGGGAATCCATGCCGACGACCTCTCCGGCCTGCGGGTGCGGATTTAAGCCATCCGCCTGCCTGCTGACTTTCCAAAGGAGGGATAGCAGTTGCAGGAAGAAGTAGACCAGAAAACCATAGCGTTAGCGGTTAAGACGGGCAAGCTCACCGCCCAAGTGCTGCAAGCGGCCATCCGAAAATATCTGGCCGCCCGGCAGAAAGGGACGGGCAAGGCCCATCACGGACAGCAGAGCTTACGGCAGCTCAAAAAGGACGGTTCCGCCCTGTCCAACATTGAGATCACCGACGCCAACATCGGCCTGTTTAAGCCCTGCGCCAAGAAATACGACATTGATTTTACCTTGCGGAAAGACCGCACTACCCATCCGCCCCGGTATATCGTGATCTTCAAATCCAAGCAGGCGGACAATCTGGAACAGGCGTTTAAGGAGTTTACGGCCAAGAAGCTCAAACAGCAGGAGCGCCCCTCCATCCGAAAGACCCTTGCCGTCCTGAAAGAAAAGGCAGCGGCCAGAAGCAGCCAGCAGGCCAAGGAGAAAATCAAGGAAAGGGGGCTGTCACGATGAAGCCGGAAATGAAAAAGCTGATCATCGCCAACCTGCCCTACCTGCTGTTTGTTTACCTGTTCGGCAAGCTGGGACAGACCTACCGGCTGGCGGCTGGGGCGGACTTGTCGGAAAAGCTATTGCACCTTGCGGACGGCTTTTCCCTTGCCTTTGAAAGCGCCGCCCCCAGCTTCCACCTGTTCGATCTGGCGGTGGGCGTGGCCGGTGCGGTGGCGCTGCGGCTGATGGTGTACTGCAAAAGCAAGAACGCCAAGAAATACCGCCGGGGTGTCGAGTACGGCAGCGCCCGTTGGGGCAGCCCCAAAGATATAGCCCCGTACATCGACCCGGTGTTTGACAACAACATCCTCCTGACCCAGACGGAACGCCTCACCATGAACAACCGGCCCAAAGACCCCAAGACCGCCCGGAACAAAAATGTGCTGGTGATCGGCGGTTCCGGCAGCGGCAAGACCCGGTTCTTTGTGAAGCCCAACCTCATGCAGTGCGTGTCCAAGGACTACCCGACCTCATTCGTGATTACCGACCCGAAAGGAAGTCTGATCGGCGAGGTGGGCCAGCTCCTTGTGCGGTGCGGCTACCGGGTAAAAGTGCTGAATACCATTAACTTTTCCAAGAGTATGCGCTACAACCCGTTTCGCTACATCCATTCGGAAAAGGACATTTTGAAGCTGGTAAACACTCTGATCTGTAACACCAAGGGCGAGGGCGAAAAAAGCGCCGAGGATTTTTGGATCAAATCGGAACGCCTGCTGTATTCGGCCCTCATTGGCTATATCTGGTACGAAGCGCCGGACGATGAAATGAATTTCACTACGCTGCTTGAAATGATAAATGCCAGTGAAGCCCGCGAGGACGACCCGGAATTTCAATCCCCGGTAGACCAGATGTTTGAACGGCTGGAAGAAAAAGACCCGGAACACTTTGCGGTGCGCCAGTACCGTAAATTCCTGCTGTCGGCGGGCAAGACCCGCAGCTCCATTTTGATAAGCTGCGGAGCCAGATTAGCGCCCTTTGACATCCGGGAGGTGCGGGAGCTGATGGAGGACGACGAACTGGAACTTGACACCATCGGGGACAAAAAAACAGCCCTGTTCCTGATTATGTCGGACACGGACACGACCTTTAATTTCATTCTGGCAATGGTGCAAAGCCAGCTCATAAACCTTTTGTGTGACCGGGCCGATGACAAATACGGCGGGCGGCTGCCCGTCCATGTGCGGCTGATTCTGGACGAGTTCGCCAACATCGGCCAGATTCCAAACTTTGACAAGCTGATCGCCACCATCCGAAGCCGGGAAATCTCGGCTTCTATTATTTTGCAGAGCCAGTCGCAGCTAAAGGCCATTTACAAGGACGCGGCGGAAATCATTTCCGACAACTGCGACTGTACGCTGTTCCTTAGTGGCAGGGGCAAGAACGCCAAGGAGATCGCGGAGGTGCTGGGCAAGGAAACCATTGACAGCTACAACCAGAGCGAGAACCGGGGCGCGCAGACCTCCCACGGACTGAACTACCAAAAACTCGGAAAGGAGCTGATGAGCCAAGACGAAATTGCAACGATGGACGGAGGCAAGTGTATTTTGCAGGTGCGCGGCGTGAGGCCGTTTTTCAGTGAGAAATACGACATCACCCGCCACCCCCGCTATAAATACCTCTCGGACGCTGACAAAAAGAACACCTTTGATGTGGACAGCTACCTGTCGTCCCTGCGCCGGAAAAGGCGGCGCGTGATAACGGAGGACGAACCCTTTGACCTCTACGACATTGAGCTGTCGGAGGAAGATTTTTCCGCAGAATAAAGCGGCCATAGAGAAAGGAGCGTGACCGATGGGACACTCGGACGAATGGACATTTGCGGATTATTTCAAGTATGAGAAAGAAATCTACCGGGCAATCATTTCCGCTGCGGTGCTGTGCCAGTGGATCGCAGAACATGATACCCCGCCCACGGACGGGGAAGCCGAAGAACTTGCAAGGGAAATAGACCGCAGACTGTGTGAAGCATGGGGCGAAATTTTTTCGCTGGCTGTGCTGGAATGGCGGGACGGCCAGTAACTCCGGGCCGTCTGCGGATTGTGAGGCTGCCGCTGTGTACGGCGGCTTTTTTGTACCCAAACACCATCACAATCTGAATTTATGGAGGTAAATTTATGGAATTTTTCAATAGTGCAGTTGATACTTTGCAGACCATCGTTGTGGGCCTCGGCGGAGCGCTTTGCGTATGGGGCGGCGTCAATCTTTTGGAGGGATACGGGGCGGACAACCCGGCGAGCAAGAGCCAAGGAATCAAGCAGCTTGTCGCCGGAGGAGGCGTTGCCCTGATCGGCATGACCCTTGTTCCGCTGCTGTCCGGGCTGCTGGGATAACCCCATGTGTGTTAGAAAACCCTCCGCGCCCTCTCTGATCTGGGAGGGCGCGGGAAAGGAGGTGTCCCCACATGATTGGTGATTTAATCGGGGAATGGATCAAAGGAATCCTGATCGACGGTATCATGGGCAACCTGTCCGGCCTGTTTAACACAGTCAATACCAAAGTCGGGGAAATCGCGTCGGATGTGGGCAGTACCCCGCAGGACTGGAACGGCGGCATTTTCTCCATGCTGCAAAACCTGTCCGAAACGGTGATCGTCCCCATTGCGGCGGCCATTCTCGCCCTTGTGATGTGCTATGAGCTGATCGACATGATCGTGGAAAAGAACAATATGCACGACTTCGACAGCTCCATGTTCTTCCGCTGGATTTTCAAAAGCGCCTTTGCCATTCTCATTGTGACGAACACATGGAATATCGTCATGGGCGTGTTTGACGCCACCCAGCAGGTCGTCAACCAAAGCGCCGGGGTGATTATCGGAGATACCAGCATTGATTTTGACACGCTGCTGCCCGATCTGGAAAGCCGCCTTGAAGCAATGGACATCGGACCGCTGCTGGGCCTGTGGTTCCAGACCCTTGTTGTGGGGCTGACGATGAACATTCTTTCCATCTGCATTTTCCTTGTGACCTATGGAAGAATGATTGAAATTTACGCCGTGACCGCATTGGGGCCGATCCCCCTTGCCACGCTGGGCAATGCAGAGTGGCGCGGCATGGGCCAGAACTACTTGAAATCCCTGCTTGCGCTGGGCTTCCAAGCCTTTTTAATCATGGTGGTTGTCGGGATTTATGCGGTGCTGATCCAGCAGATCGGAACCGCCGACGACATATCCGGCGCGATCTGGGGCTGTATGGGCTATACCGTTTTGCTTTGCTTCTGTCTGTTCAAGACCGGCAGCATATCGAAAGCCGTATTTACCGCACATTGACAGACAGGAGGAATACCAACCATCGAGGAAACACAAAAGAAAACCTACAACATCCTTTACGCCGACCCGCCGTGGAGATATGAGTGCAAACGGACAGGGGCGGCGGAACATCACTATCCCACCATGAGCATTGACGATCTGTGCGCCCTGCCGGTGGAAACGCTGGCGGGAAAAGACTGCCTCTTGTTTTTGTGGGCGACTTTCCCACAGCTCCCGGAGGCGCTGCGTCTGATTAAGGCGTGGGGCTTTTCCTTTAAGACCGTGGCCTTTATCTGGCTGAAATTGAACCGCAAAAGCCCCACATGGTTTTACGGACTGGGCTATTGGACGAGAGGAAACGCGGAAATCTGCCTGCTTGCCAAGCGGGGCCATCCCAAGCGTTACTCCAAAAGCGTCCATCAGTTTATCATTTCCCCGGTGGAGGAACACAGCAAGAAACCAGACATTACCCGCGAGAAAATCATAGCCCTTGCGGGCGACCTGCCCCGCGCAGAACTGTTTGCCAGACAGAAAACCCCCGGCTGGGATGTGTGGGGCAATGAATTGGACAGCGATTTTTCCCTGTCCGTACCAGAAACGAGGTGACTTTTTATGGCTTATGTAACTGTCCCCAAGGATTTAACCAAGGTCAAATCCAAGGTAGTATTCGGGCTGACGAAACGCCAGCTCATTTGTTTTGGCGGTGCGCTGCTTATTGGCGTCCCGCTTTTCTTTTTGATCCGGGGCCGCGTCCCGACCAGCGCGGCGGCGCTCATTATGGTGTTCGCCATGCTGCCGGGCTTTCTGCTGGCGCTTTACGAAAAACACGGCCAGCCCCTTGAAGTGGTGGTGCGCCAGATCGTAGAGTGCTGCTTCATCCAGCCCAAGGAACGGCCCTACCAGACCAACAACGCTTATACCGCCCTTGTGCGGCAATCCCAAATGGAAAAGGAGGTCAACGCCATTGTCCAAAAAGCAAAAGAACGAAACGAGCGCAAAAGCGCCGGTCAAGCTCACCCGCGCCGAAAAGAAAGAGATTCAGGCCGTCATCCGAAAGTATAAGGGCGACGGCAAGCCCCATTCGGCACAGGCCAGTATTCCCTATGAGGCCATGTATCAGGACGGCGTATGCCGGGTAACGCCCCGCACCTTTTCCAAGTGCATTGAGTTTACGGACATCAGCTACCAACTGGCGCAGGCGGACACCAAGACCGCCATCTTTGAAAACCTGTGCGACCTCTACAACTATCTGGACGCCTCCATTCATGTGCAGTTTTCCTTTATCAACCGCAAGATCGACCCCAAGCAGTACGCCAAGAGCTTTGAAATCCGGGCGCAGGGGGACGACTTCGACGACATCCGCAGCGAGTATTCCGACATTTTGCAAGACCAGCTTGTGAACGGGAACAACGGCCTGATGAAGCGGAAATTTATGACCTACACCATCGAGGCGGACAGCCTGAAAATGGCCCGCGCCAGACTGCGCCGGATCGAAACCGACCTTTTGGGCTATTTCAAGAGCATGGGGGCCTCCGCGTGGGGACTGGACGCCAAGCAGCGGCTGGAAGTCATGCACAGCATTTTCCACCCGGACGGGGAGCCGTTTTCTTTTGACTGGAAGTGGCTTGCCCCGTCGGGGCTTTCCACCAAGGACTTTATCGCCCCGTCCTCGTTCCGCTTCGGCAATGCCCGGATGTTCGGGCTGGGCGGCAAATACGGGGCGGTGAGCTTCCTGCAAATCCTCTCCCCGGAGCTGTCGGATGAAATGCTGGCCGACTTCCTCAACACAGAAAACGGCATTGTGGTGAACCTCCATGTGCAGGCCATCGACCAGAGCGACGCCATTAAGACGGTCAAGCGCAAGATCACCGACCTTGACGCCATGAAGATTCAGGAACAGAAACGGGCGGTAAGAAGTGGTTACGACATGGATATACTTCCCAGCGACCTTGCCACCTACGGGCAGGACGCCAAGGAGCTGTTAAAGACTTTGCAGAGCCGGAATGAAAGGATGTTCCAGCTTACCTTTTTGGTGCTGAACACCGCAGACACCCGGCAAAAGCTGGAAAACGATGTGTTCTGGGCTGCCGGGATCGCCCAGAAGTACAACTGCTCCCTTGTGCGGCTGGACTACCAGCAGGAACAGGGGCTTATGAGCAGCCTGCCGCTGGGGGCCAGCCACATCCAGATTGAACGCTCCCTGACGACTTCCAGCGTGGCCGTGTTCGTCCCCTTTGTGACGCAGGAGCTTTTTCAGGGCGGCGACGCCATGTATTACGGGATCAACGCCAAAACCGGCAACATGATTATGCTCGACCGCAAACGGGCGAGGTGTCCCAACGGGCTAAAGCTGGGGACACCGGGAAGCGGCAAAAGTATGAGCTGTAAATCCGAGATTTTGAGCGTGTTCCTCTGCACCCCGGACGATGTGTATATCTGTGATCCAGAAGCCGAGTATTACCCCCTTGTGAAGCGGCTGCATGGGCAGGTGGTGAAGCTGTCGCCTACCAGCAAAAACTATGTGAACCCGCTGGACATCAACCTGAATTACTCCGAGGATGAAAACCCGCTGGCCTTGAAATCCGACTTTGTGCTGTCGTTCTGTGAGCTTGTCATGGGCGGCAAGAACGGGCTGGAAGCCATTGAAAAGACGGTGATCGACCGGGCGGTACAGGTGATCTACCGACCTTATCTGGCAGACCCCAAGCCGGAAAATATGCCCATCCTTGCAGACCTGCATAAAGCCCTGTTAGACCAGCATATCCCGGAGGCTGACCGGGTGGCGCAGGCCCTTGACCTGTATGTGTCCGGCAGCCTAAATGTGTTCAACCACAGAACCAACATCGACATTCAAAACCGCATTGTGGCCTTTGACATCAAGGAACTGGGCAAGCAGCTAAAGAAAATCGGTATGCTCATTGTCCAAGACCAGATTTGGGGGCGCGTCACCCAAAACCGCAGCAAGGGCAAGGCGACATGGTATTTCTGTGATGAGTTCCACCTGCTTTTGCGTGAGGAACAGACGGCGGCCTTTTCCTGTGAGATTTGGAAGCGTTTTCGTAAGTGGGGCGGGATTCCCACAGGTGCGACGCAGAATGTAAAAGACCTGCTTTCCTCCCCGGAAATTGAGAACATTTTGGAAAACAGCGACTTTATCTGCCTGCTCAATCAGGCCAGCGGCGACCGCAAAATCCTTGCGGAACGGCTGAACATTTCGCCCCAGCAATTACGGTATGTGGACAATTCCGAACCCGGCGAGGGGCTTCTCATTTACGAAAATGTGATCCTGCCCTTTAAGAACCCCATCCCGAAAAACACCCAGCTCTACCAGATCATGACGACCCGGTTAGGCGAGGGGGCGACGGTATGAGCGCCTTAACACATTTCAGCCTGTTTTCCGGGATCGGCGGGATCGACCTTGCGGCGGAAGCCGCAGGGTTTACCACCGTATGCCAGTGCGAATGGGCGGATTTCCCGATGGAAGTTTTGAAAAAGCACTGGCCGCAGGTACCAAAATTCCGGGACATTACCACAGTGACAAAGGAGGCATTTTTTGAAAAAACAGGACGAGAAACCACCACACTTATTTCCGGGGGATTCCCCTGCCAGCCCTTTTCCAGTGCCGGGAAACAACGGGGATTTGAGGACGAACGGTATTTATGGCCCGAAATGCTCCGCGTTATCCGGGAACTGCACCCCTCTTGGGTGCTTGGAGAAAATGTTGCTGGCTTCATCCATCTGGGGCTCGACAAGACGGTTTTTGACTTGGAGCAGGCAGGCTACGCCGTTAGGGTTTTCGTACTTCCTGCTGTCGCCGTCGGCGCATGGCATGAGCGCAAAAGAACTTTCATCATCGGCCATGCTGCTTCCCACGCCCCTTGCCAGCGACACGGGGGATGTGGGGAAAACTGTCGATGTGCGGATGACCCCGACTGGGAGCTTCCGAAAATACAATCCCAGCGGAACCGTATGGACGGCGCGGCTGTCATGGGCGGTTTACAAACTGCTGGGCAGCCCGCCGGGGGATGTGAAACTGAATCCCGACTGGGTGGAATGGCTGATGGGATTCCCCCGGAGATGGACGGACATTCCATGTGGGCCAAAGAACCGGCGCAAATCCCGTACTTAATCAGCGACCCACCGGCGAATGTGGCAAAGCGGTTAAAGACTTTGGGAAACGCAGTTGTTCCCCCGCAGGTGTACCCCATCCTGCGCTATATTGCAGAGATTGAAACCGGGCGCTGCCGGAACAGACAGCAAGGAGGTGATCGGATATGGAACCCTTAAAACCCCGCGACAAGGTAACGCAGCACATGACCCGCGACGGCCTGACACTGGATAACCAGACCACCGGCGAAAGCGTCAATGTGTCCAGCCGGGAGGCCGAGCAGGAATACACCGCCCAGCCGGAGGGCGCGGCGGAAAAAATACTGGAACGGGCGGACGAACTGCACGACCGCCACAAGGCAAAGAAAGCGGCCAAGGACGCCGGGGAAACCGTGGCGCAGGCCACCGGCCCTGTTTCCCGGTTGCAGTTTACCGCCGAGGAACGGGCCTCCCCGGAGTTGGCCCCGTATATCAAAAAGGCAGAAAAACGGGCGGATCAGCTGGAAGCAGCCAAAGAAGCCTTGCCGAAAAAGCGTGTCGTCACCAAGGAAACCGTTTATGACGAGGCCAAGGGCAAGGCCAAAAGCAGGCTGTATTTTGACAAGGTGGAGAAATCCCCTCCCCAGCTCAAACCAAACCCGGCCAGCCGCCCCATACAGGAAGCCGGGCTTTACCTCCACGGAAAAATCCATGAGGTAGAACACGAAAATGTGGGCGTGGAGGGCGGCCACAAGGGGGAGGAACTGGCGGAACGGCAGGCGGGCCGCATGATCCGCAGCGGCGTCCACCGCCACAAGCTCAAACCCTACCGGGCCGCAGCCAAGGCCGAGCGAAAGTCCATCGCCGCCAACGCCGAGTTTGCGTATCAAAAATCCCTGCGGGACAACCCGGAGCTGGCGCAGGCGACCAAGAACCCCGTTTCCCGCTTCTGGCAGAAACAGCACATCAAGCGGGAATATGCCAAGGCAGCAAGGGCGGCGGGCCAGACCGCACAGGGGGCGGCAAGCACCGCCAAGACCACGGCTGCCGCAGCCAAGAAAGCCGCAGAGAAAAGCAGACAGGCCGCGTCCTTTGCCGCCCGGCACTGGAAAGGGGCGCTGATCGTCGGCGGCGTAGGCCTTATGCTCCTGCTGGTGATGGGCGGCTTGCAATCCTGCACCGCCATGTTTGGCAGCACCGGGACGGGCCTTGCCGCCACCTCCTATCTCTCCGAGGACAGCGATATGCTGGGAGCCGAAGCCGCCTATGGCGCGCTGGAAGCAGACTTGCAGCACGAACTTGACAACTACGAAAGCCTGCACCCCGGTTATGACGAATACCGTTTCGATCTGGACGAGATCAAGCATGACCCCTATGTGCTGACCTCCATCCTCTCCGCGCTGCATAACGGCGTGTTCACTTTGGGGGAGGTACAGGGCGATCTTGCTATGCTCTTTGAAAAACAGTACATCCTGACCCAGACCATCGAAACGGAAACCCGCTACCGCACCGAAACGAGGACGGACAGCGAGGGAAACACCTACATCGTGGAAGTACCCTACACTTACTACATCTGCAATGTGAAGCTGGAAAACTTTGACCTGTCCCACCTGCCCATCTACATTCTCACCGAGGAACAGATGGGCTTTTATGCTGCCTATATGCAGACTTTGGGCAACCGGCCAGACCTGTTCCCCAACGGCAGCTATCCCCACGCCTCCACCCCGAAAGAGCCGACCTACTATGAAATCCCCCCGGAGGCGCTAAAGGACGAAGCCTTTGCCGCCATGATCGCCGAGGCGGAAAAGTATGTGGGCTATCCCTATGTGTGGGGCGGCAGCTCCCCAAGCACCAGCTTTGATTGTTCCGGCTTCATTAGCTGGGTTATCAATCATTCCGGCTGGAATGTGGGACGCCAGACGGCGCAGGGGCTTTACAACATCTGCACTCCCGTTTCCCCGGAGCAGGCCAAGCCCGGCGACCTTGTATTTTTCGTCGGCACTTATGACACTGCCGGGATGTCCCATGTGGGGCTGTATGTGGGAAATTCGGTCATGCTGCACTGCGGAGACCCCATTTCCTACACAAACCTCAATTCAAGCTACTGGCAGCAGCATTTTTATTGTTACGGGCGGTTGCCTTAAACGCCAGAAAGGAGTAAATCACTATGGCAATGAACAAATTGGAGCGCATTGAAAAGGATATTGAGAAAACCAAGGGCAAGATCGCGGAGCTGCAAAAGCAGCTTCGGGAGCTGGAAGCGGCCAAGACCGAACAGGAAAACTTGCAGATCGTCCAGCTTGTGCGCGGCCTCAACATGACCCCGCAGGAGTTCGCCGCCTTTGTGCGCGGCGGCGCGTTGCAGGCGGCCCCGGCCCCGATCCCGGACTTTGAACAGGAGGACAGCGCCCATGAAGAAATCTAAACTGTTCCGCACCTTGACGCTGGCTGTGGCCGCTGCGCTCTGCATGGCGACCACGACCGTTACCGCCTACGCCGGGGGCGCTGACCCTGACCCTGTGCCGCTGCCGGAAACCACCGAGGCCCCCGCAGAAGTGCCGGAGGAAACCGAAGAACCTACCACCGGCGGCATGGAGCCGGTGGGCGTACCCGTCACCCCGCAGGGCAACGCTACGCTGGTGGATGATTTTTTCGGGGATAAGCAGCTTATCACCGTCACCACCAAGGCCGGGAATTATTTTTATATCCTGATCGACCGGGCCAACGAGGACAAGGAAACGGCGGTGCATTTCCTCAACCAAGTGGACGACGCCGACCTGCAAGCCTTGTTGGAGGACGGGAAAAAAGAGCCGGAGGTCTGCAACTGTACGGCCAAGTGTCAAGCCGGGGCCGTCAATACGGCCTGCCCGGTCTGTAAAAACAACCTGACCGCCTGCAACGGGCCGGAGCCTAAACCCCAGCCGGAGGAAGAAAAGCCGCAGGAGGAAAAGCCAAGCGGCATGGGCGGCCTTGTGGTGTTCTTTGTGGTGGTGCTGCTGGGCGGCGGCGCAGCCCTCTACTTCCTGAAATTCAAAAAGGAAAAAGCCGACACCACAGGAAATGACGATCTGGCCGAGTATGACTTTGGCGAGGACGAGGACGACGAGGACGAAGCCCCGGAGCCGGACGAGGATATGACAAGTGAAGATGGAAATAAGGAGGACGAAGTATGAGCTATCAGTTAGTAATTGCAGAGAAACCAAGCGTAGCCCGCAGCATTGCGGGCGTGATCGGCGCGGACAAGAAACAGGACGGCTACATGGAGGGGAACGGCTATCTGGTGAGCTGGTGTATCGGCCACCTTGTTTCCCTTGCCGACGCTGGGACTTATGACGAGCGTTTCAAAAAATGGCGCTATGACGACCTGCCGATTCTGCCGCAGGAATGGCAGTACATCATTCCCGACGATAAGAAAAAGCAGTTTGACACCCTGCGTTCTTTGATGGAGCGCCCCGATGTTACCGGCCTTGTGTGTGCCACCGACGCCGGGCGCGAGGGGGAATTGATTTTCCGTTTCGTCTACCGGATGGCGGGCTGCAAGAAACCGTTTCAGCGCCTTTGGATTTCCAGCATGGAGGACGCGGCCATCAAAGACGGCTTTGCCCACCTGAAACCGGGAACCGATTATGATAACCTGTATCAGTCGGCCCTTTGCCGGGCGCAGGCGGATTGGCTGGTGGGGATCAACGCGACCCGGCTGTTCTCCATCCTCCACCATAAGACCCTGACCGTGGGCCGTGTCCAGACACCGACCCTCAAAATGCTGGTTGACCGGGAGGCCAAGATCAGCAGCTTTCAGAAAGAGAAATACCACATTGTTCAGATCGCGGCGGGCGGCATGGAGGCGGCCAGTGAACGCATGGGAAACGCAGACGACGCCAAGGCCCTGAAAGCCGCCTGTGAAACGGCGCAGGCCGTTTGTGTGTCGGTAACACGGGAGAAAAAGACGGAGCAGCCGCCCCGCCTCTATGACCTCACCACCTTGCAGCGGGAGGCAAACCGGCTGTTTGGATTTACCGCCAAGCAGACCCTTGACTATGCCCAACAGCTTTACGAAAAGAAGCTGCTGACCTATCCCCGCACCGACAGCCAGTATTTGACCGATGATATGCTGCCAACGGCGGAAAGCCTTGTGTCCGGCCTGTGGCCGCTGCTTCCCTTTGCGGCGGGGCTTGACCTGTCCCCGCAGTTTGGCCGGGTGCTGAACAGCAAAAAGGTAAGCGACCACCACGCCATTGTCCCGACGATGGAATTTGTGCAGAAAGGCTTTGACGGGCTGGCCGAGGGGGAAAAGAAACTGCTGTCCCTTGTGTGCTGCAAGCTGCTGTGCGCCGTGGCCGCGCCCCATGTGTACGAGGCTGTCACCGCCACATTCACCTGTGCCGGGAAAACCTTTACCGCCAAGGGAAAGACCATCCTGACCCCCGGCTGGAAAGAGCTTGACCGCCGATTTAAGGCGTCGTTCAAAACAGACGCCGACGACACCGCCCCGGAGCTTGCGCGGGAACTGCTGGAGATCACCGAGGGACAGACCTTTGACAAGGTAACTGCCACAGTCACCGAGCATTTCACCGCACCGCCAAAATCCTACACAGATGTGATATTTTGTGAGCGTAAGGAGTGGATAGGAATTGAAGAAAGGAGTTCAGCATGAGAAGAAAAAAAGATAAAAGCAATGGCATTACTGCTTTGTATGAAAGACTGTCTCGTGATGATGATAATGCTGGAGAGAGTAACAGTATCGTTCATCAAAAGCAAATGCTTGAAGATTATGCTATAAAACATGGCTTTACGAATCTTGTTCATTTTACCGATGATGGTTGGAGTGGAGCGACCTTTGACAGACCTTCATGGAACAGACTTGTTGAAGGTGTTAAAAACGGAGAAATCACTGCCTGTATCTGCAAGGATATGTCCAGAATCGGCAGAGATCATCTGCAAGTAGGTTTTTTCACTGACATTCTGTTTAGAGAAAAGGAAGTTCGATTTATAGCAATCAATAATGGTATTGACAGTGACCGTCAAGAAACCAGTGAGTTTGCCCCTTTTCTGAATATCATGAATGAGTGGTTTGTCAGGGACACAAGTAAGAAAATTAAAGCTGTACTGAAATCCAGAGGTTCTTCCGGCAACGCTCATACAAGTAATATCCCACCATACGGCTATTTGAAAGACCCCGAAAACCCCGACCATTGGATTATTGATGAAGAAGCTGCTGAAGTAGTCCGCAGAATTTATCGCATGACTATTGAGGGAAAAGGACCTTATCAGATAGCAAGAGAACTTTCAGAAGAAAAAATAGAAAGACCGTCTTATTATCTTGGAAAAAAGGGACTTGGAAATCATGCAAGCAACTATGACAAAGAAAATCCGTATATGTGGCGAGGAAATCAGGTTACTACTCTGATTGCCCGACCAGAGTATATCGGAAAGACTGTCAACTTCAGGACATTCAAAAATTCCTATAAGGACAAAAAGACGAAAAGGGCAGACAAGGAAGATTGGGTGGTTTTTGATGATACACAAGAGCCTATTGTCGATGAAGAAACATGGCTGCTTGCTCAAAAGTTAAGACAGAATGTAAGAAAAGCAGATCCTATGGGCGAGCCTAATGTTCTGACCGGAAAGATTTACTGTGCTGATTGTGGTGCGCCGATGTATAATCACAGGCAGCGGAAAGGGCGAGAAAGAATATACTATACTGCCAAAGGCGAAAAAAGGACAAGTTATTCCAATCCGGCAGATTGTTATGAATGTTCCACTTATAATCTTGCTTATCAGAAGTATGATCGTCACTGTACTTGCCACCATATTTCAACAAAAGCACTTAAAAGCATCATTCTGAAAACCATACAGGAGACTTGCCATTATGTTTCTTTGAATGAGCAGGAGTTTGTCTATTCTCTGCAAGAAGAATCGGCGATGAAAGATATTGCTGTTTCTGAAACTGTAAAAAACCGCATTGAAAGAAATCAGAAGCGAGTTCACGAACTGGATATGCTTATCAGGAAAATCTATGAAGATAATGTGATTGGAAGATTGCCGGACAGACTTTTTCAGAGTATGCTTACTGATTATGAAAATGAGCAGAACGAGCTGAACAAGATTATTGAGACTGACACCGCTGATATGCAACGGATTATAGGCGGTCAAAATAATGTGGAGCGTTTTCTAAAGCTGGTCAAAAAGTATGAGAACATTACAGAACTTACTCCTGCCATGATAAATGAATTTATCGACAAAATTCTGGTTCACGAGCCACAAGGAAAAGGTGCAGACCGCACCACAGAGGTGGAGATATATCTTAACTATGTCGGGCAATTTCAAGTACCTGTGGAGCAGCATGAACCAACCGAGGAAGAAAGGATTGCTGCTGAAAAAGAGGCGGAACGACTTCGCAGAAAACGAGAATCCAATCGTAAGTATATGAAAAAGATTCGTGAGAAATCAAAAGAATTTGCGGAGCATGAGCGTATAGCAGAAGAAAAAAGCTCTGATAGCAATGTGTGTGTTGAACAGAACGCCACAAGCAAATCAAATCGGCAAAAAGTGAAAGGAGAAAAAATAGCATGACAGAATTGAAACCACGAATCCATGATGAAAGCAATGGTCTGGACTATGTTCTTGTGGGCGATTACTATGTGCCGGACTTGAAGCTGCCGGAGGAACACCGCCCTATCGGTATGTGGGGCAGACTGCACAGGACATATTTGGAGCAGTACCGCCCTGCAAGGTTATCTGCCCTCTGTTTATCCGGCGAACTGCATACTTACCTTGCTGACCTGAACGAACAGGCAGCGGAAAGGTGCAGCCTTATCATTGAGCAGATGAAACAAGCCGAGGGTGTGACCGAAACCATGAAAGCAGATAATCAGATGTTGTGGGTACAGTCCATAAACTCTATCCGTAACCGAGCCGAAGAAATCATCAGACAGGAAATGATTTACTGCTGATTTTATCAAGTCCAAAACCAACAATTTTATATCGTCAACGAAGCGACAGGTATTTCCTTATGAAGTGTCTGTCGCTTTTCATTTATCAAACTTTAAGGAGGAAAACACAATGAAGATGAACCGGAATGAAATGGAAGCCCTTTATGCCTTTGGCTGTCCGAACCTGAAAGCAACTGTCGAGCGTTTGCGTATGGTGGCTGCCCTTGCACCCGATCCGGTGGCGAAGAAGCTGTTTTATATGCTTTCCGTCAAGCTGAGTGCTGAGGGTGTTGAAAGGTGGTATCGTTGCTTTTACCGCAGGCTGAGGGTGTTGAAAAACCGTAGGGAGGGCTGCTATGACGAGACTGACAAAGATTGAGAAAGAAACAATCGTTCTCTTTAATGAGGGCGAGGACAAGGCAAATATCTACACCCACAACGCCGGATTGAAAAAGAGGTTGGCTGCTTTTGCTAAGAAGTACCCTGACCTTTGCCGACTGGAAAAATCCAATGTTCAAGGCGGTGTTTCTTATGAGCTGGCAAAGTCCCGTCTGTCTATCCGTTTCCTGCCGCCTTACAGTGAGGAACGCAGACAGAAAGCCAGTGAATATGCGAAAAAGCATGGGCTGAACAGCCAGCAGGGATAATGTGATAATCAGGGCTGATATGCGGTTAAAATGTCAGGTGCAGACCTGATGTTTTGACCGTTGCCTATCGCCTGTGAGGAAAGTATCGGGGACTATGGATTTTGCGGAAATGTGCGTTATAGGTAAGTAAAAAACTACTTGATAGAGCGTGAATTGAATTGTTCATATCGGTATGATATAATTTACTGAAATGAAGCAAGAAGGTGGACTTTTGTATGAAAAAATTTTTGAAAATATTGCTAATCATTGTAGGAATAGTTTTTTTGATTTTTGCAGCGCTGATATGTATTGGACTGTTTGTTGATTATGATGACCATATTGAAAATGGTCGTTATACTTATGTTCCGGAAGATGACAATAAAGACAATGCATATGTCGAATTCAATTTGAGTGATTACGATAAAAAGGATTCTGAACTCATATATTATAGTTCTGTCGAAGAAGCTATTTTGAATTCTCCTTTGAATGCTGAAAATGAAGAATTTTCTGTTCCAGAAGATTTTCTTAATCATGTTGATGAAATATTGCATATATGGAATGGCAAACAGTATGATACTATTTTCTATCGGGCAGGAAGCGATAACGATCCCGTTCAAGGTTTTGTGATGGCACGCTGCAAAAAACAGGTGGAGGAAGCAAGTGTACAATATGCGTTTGTAAATGCTACACCAGCTACCACTACACCAGATACCACTTATGGGGGAGACTTCAAAAAATTTATCCATTTATCTTTAACAATAAGTGATATTCAACAAGACTTAAATCCAAATTATCCGGATACCAGATTCGTTTTTGGCTATGCACATGATAAAGAAATTTACTCATTAGAAGTAGAAGGTCAAAAGCCAGATGGGATTATAGAATATGAAGAATATGGTAGAACGATGTATATGTGGTATTATAACGATTTGAAAAGCAATAAAAGAGGCGATTGTCTGAGCTACTCAGTAGATGTGCCAGAGTAATTTTTCAAATTGGCTAATCTGCCACAACTGAATATGACCGTCAAGGTCAGATGAAGAAACCGATGTATTGAGCGTAAAGCGATCATGCGTCGGTTTTTCTTATTTCATGAGCTGACAGAATTCCGACTGTATATCACCCGTGAGGAAAGTATCGGGGGCTATGGATTTTGCATAAATGCGCGTTACAAGGCTTGAACAGGAACTCTGCACACAAATTTTTTCTTCCATTCGTTAAGTTGATGAAGTATAATGAAAAATAAGATAAAGTTAATTCTTGGAGGTGTTATTCATGTTTGGTTTTAAGAAAAATGAAAAGCCAACGCTCATTATTGAAGCAAAAGATCTAATGGAAATTATCAAGTCTGATTATGATAATGATATGGCTTTTACTCTTATTGAGTTTTCCTATAATGAGAAAAAATATGTGATGGGTTCCTGTGTTTTACCTGCTAACGCAGAGGAATGTAAAGAAAATATATCTTTTATATTTCAAGACAGAGTTTTTGAAAGTTTTGAGGAATTTCAAACTGCTATTATTATAGATAATAAAAACATCTTACAATTAGAAAAACCTCTTGAAATTTTAAGAGCAGGAATTATTGATAATGAGCCTATGCTGAAAACGCCATGGGGAGATAAAAGATTAGCTGATAAAGCTGTTAATAAATAGCGTGTCGCTTTGAAAGGAGTACAAATTTATGGCATTATTGATGTTTAGAACTTTTGGAGTGATTATAGTATCATTTATAGTCTTAATTATGTATGTTTTGCATAGAAAGAAAAATGGGAAGTTTATAAAACGAAAGGCTGTCAATGAAGAAGAAAAAATAAAATATCAAAAATGGGAAAAAATAATCAATGTGATGGCAGTTGTTGGGTTATTGATTCTCGGTATATTTATAACTGTTCCTTGTTGCTTGGATATACCTTATTTACTATCTAACAATTTAGTTGAAGTTACCGGAGAAGTTACACAAGGTGCAATGTCAGGAGAAAACTCTAATAGTGAAAGAAGAATACATATTAGAGATGAGAAAACTGGAGAAGAACATTCATTAAAATATTGGGGAACAGGTAGCGATTTAGGAGATAAGATAACTGTAAGGTATTTACCACACACAGAATATGGGTATGTAGTTGAATAGAATAAAAATAAATATCCTATTTTGTTTTGGGAAATTTGTAGATTACCTGTAATCTGCCACAACTGAATATGACCGTCAAGGTCAGATAAAGAAACCGATGTATTGAGCGTAAAGCGATCATGCGTCGGTTTTTCTTATTTCATGAGCTGACAGAATTCCGACTGTATATCGCCTGTGAGGAAAGTATCGGGGACTATGGATTTTGCAGAATTGTGCGTTACAAGGCTTGAACAGGAACTCTGTACACAAAATTTTTTCTTCCATTCTTTAAGTTGATGAAGTATAATGAGATATGAAAAAGTGAGGTTTTAAATACTCGAATTTAAACAATCATTTTTATATAGCTGGAACTATGGAGGGCAAAAAATGAATGATTTTTTACGAATGTGTTTGAATATAATTACACAAATAGGCCCCTATTTAGTTGTACTTCTTCTTTTGAAATATCTTATAAATCTTCAACAAAAGAGAGCTAAAGAACGAGAGGAAGAACAGAAAAAGGGAATAATTAGAACGCATTATACAATAAAAACAGAGAAAACATTGACTATTATATTTGTTTTTGGAATTTTATTTACAGGAGGTTGTACTGTAGCAAGTGCTATCCAACAGGATGATATATTTCCTCCCTTGGTATTTGGCATTGCATTTGTTGTGTTTTTTATAGGCTCATTGAATATGATTATGTGGAAACTGGAAGTGGATGAAGATGAAATCACATGGCGTTCAACTTTTGGCAGAAAGAGAACTTTTCACTTTGAAGATATTACCTATTGCGAGAGAAGGAAAGGTTCTATGCGTGTATATGTAAATGGAGAAAAATTATTTACCATTGATAGTAATATTGACAAAGAAGAATTTATGGAGGACATAAAAAGAAGAAGAATCCCTGTAAAATCTTACTGGGCAAATCAGCATAAGAAAAATCGTAAATGACATAGATTTTATAACAGTACGATGTTAGACAACTGAATATGACCGTAAAGGAAGATGAAATATGAAAAAAGAGTTGAAACAAATATTGCTTATATGTTTATTTTTAATTATTGGTTGTGTACTTGGTTATTTTGTAGCACTTAATCAAATGAATCAACTTAGTGACCCTGAGTACATTGCGTTTTGGACAAGTCAAAATATGTCTGTTCCTGAACCATTAGGATTTACAAGAAGTATTCTTTCTTTTGGATTGCTTTTTGCTGGAATACCAACAGGTTTGATTTTTTATAGTGGTTTAGTTAAGAAATGGCTAACTCCTATCGCACCTAAAATTATAATTGGATTTGTTACTTTCCCGATTTATACACTTGCTGGAGTAATCGGTTCAATTCCTTTTATCATCTATAAAGGAATTTTTCTATTCAAAAATAATAGATGTAAATGACAACGAGCTTTTCAAGAGTAGGGTGTTTATCAACTACTTTTTAAGGCAACCACGCAAGGACGATCAGCTACATAGTTGGTCGTTTTTGTTTATCCATTTGCAGATTATCCGTAATCTGCCACAACTGAATATGAACGTTAAGGTCAGATGAAGAAACCGATGTATTGAGCGTAAAGCGATCATGCGTCGGTTTTTCTTTTTGCAAAATAGTCCGGTGGACTGTTTTGTAAAACCGAAGGAACTGACGGAGCTTGGGACGGGGCGAAGTCAGTTTGTTCGGGCGGGAGTACGGAGGGTGCAACCCTTTGTGCATGGGTACAGGGAATGCAATATCCCTGTGCAGGTCAAGGGCGGCAGCCTTGCCCAGTTAAGTGGCGTTTCGCCACTTAGTACTGGGTATTACTTGACGCAGAAAGCCGCAAGGAATCAGCTTCGCTGCCCTTCTCCCCTGTCGGGGAAATCAAAAAGAAAAGGAGGAACTCATGTGAAATTAACAAGACACAATGGACGAGCCGGAAAGAATGGCGTTTATAATCCGAAGCACAATGACCGCAGTTTTGACATTGCCAACAGCGAACACATTGACGAAGAACGAGCCAAACAAAATCTCTATTGGGACTGTTACAATGGCTTCCGCAATTTCAAAAATCCCGAAAAGGAAAATGAGCTGTCTGCCACTTTTGAAGATGTGGAACAGCTTTTTTATCGTCAGCGGTATCGTGATTTTGTGACCGGACAGAACGAAAGAAATGTGAAGAACCGACACCCTGAAAGAAATAAGGAAACCGGAGATTTACTCAAAAGCAAAAAGACCTGTCCAGAGGAAACGGTCTATCAGATTGGAACGCTTGATAATCATGTTCCACCGGAATTGCTCATTGAGATCGTCACAGAATTTATGGAAATCGTAAATGAGCGTTTCGGTTCTCATGTCCATATCCTGAATTGGGCTCTGCACTTGGATGAAAGTACCCCTCATATTCACGAGCGTCATGTGTTCGACTGTGAAAATCAATATGGGGAGATTGCCCCACAACAGGAAAAGGCTTTGGAAGCACTGGGGTTTGAACTGCCGGAACCGGAGAAGCCTGTCGGAAGAAAAAATAACCGCAAGATGACTTTCGATTCAGCTTGCCGAGTGCTGCTGTTTGATGTGGCGAAAAAGCATGGCTTACAACTGGAAGAAGAACCGGAATATGGTGGTCGTGCATATCTGGAAAAACAGGACTATATTCTTTTCAAGCAAAAGGAGCAACTGGCAGCACAGGAGCAAAAGCTGGAAGAACTCACGATGAAGATTGAGGATGTGGAAGCTCTGGTGGACGAGGTTGCCGATATTGCCTATGACAAGGCGGTTGAGGTCGTTGCTGATACTGTGAAACTGGAAACGCACAAGGAGGATATTAAGCTGGTGGAGCAGTCTAAGGCATGGGTTCTCTCCCCTGAGCGTAAGGCTTCAAAGAAAGAAATCGAGTATGCAACGAAACGATTGGATGGCGTGATTGCCAGAATCACAAACGCTATGAAATCAACCATTCAGAAAATTCAAACCACGCTGATGAAACCGGAGGTCAAAAAAGCCGGAACGGAGCAAATCAAGAAGAAAGCCAAAAGTTCCATTATAGAGCAGTTGAGCCGAAAAAAGAAAGAAATGGCAGAGCGTGAAGTCAGCCGGACACTTCCGGCGAAAAGCAAAAAACAGGATATGGAACTCTAAAGCACTTGCTGTTTTCACTTTGAAAATGACAGGTGCTTTTGCTTTAGGAAGCAAGAAAATATCTTCCATTCTTTAGGTTGATGAAGTATAATGATAGTAAGAAATTTTTTGTAATGACCTTAATCCAATAAGTGATTTTGCAATTATCAAGTAAAGGATGTAATTATATGAAGAAAGTACTGTTGCTTTTCAGTGTGATTATTATACTCGGTTTAACAGGCTGCTCTAACAAATATTTCAATGACTGGTTTAGCTCTGAACAAAATGAAACGGATAAGATGTGTCAACAAATTATCGAGGCATGTAAGCAACAGGATTCAGAGAAACTCAAATCTCTATTTTCCGAAGAAAGCAAAAAGAACATTGAGAATTTAGACACTGAAATCTCTGCTTTTTTCGATTATATTGAGGGCAGTATCCAAAGTTTTGAGGGCGATTGTGCATCATCAAGTGAAAGCAACTATGGTAAAAGGAAAACGGAATTGGATGGTATGTATCTCATATTGACAGAGAAGGAACGGTATTGTATGAATTTTTATATGTATAGTGAGGATGATGAAAATGCCCAAAATGTGGGGATATATAAAATTGAAATTGCATTAGAGAGCGAAGTGGCTGAGGATAATTTTATATGGGATAATCCCCCAAACGGTATTTTTGTTGGAGGACAAAATTGATTTTTGTTATGAGAGAACATTAAAGTATAAATTTCGGATGGTATAAGAAAAACTGACTACAATTAAATCTTCACAGCTTTACTAAGCAAGAGATCCGAATGATATGCTCCCTTCATGATGACAGTTTGTTTTTTCACTGTCTCTCATAAAGGGAGCATATCAGAAAAGGTCTCCTGCTTTTTTTCCCAAAAACTGAATATGGAACTCTAAGGCACTTGCTGTTTTCGTTTTGAAAATGACAGGTGCTTTTGCTTTAGGGAGCAAGAAAATATCTTCCATTCTTTAGGTTGATGAAGTATAATGTAAGCAACAAACTTGAAGTTTAAGGGAATGATATTATGGATTTTGCTATATTTAGATTGTTTATAAGAGTTTCATTATTTGTTATAGCTTTAATTGCTTGCATTATCTATCTAATTAAAAAAAGAAAACTTATCTATTCGATATTTTTTGATAAAGAAGCGATAAAAAAAGAATATACTGGAAAAAATGATATAATATTTCTTCGATTGGCTAATACCATTCTTGTTATAGTAGCTATTCTTTTAATCTTATATTTGAAAGATTTTGTTTTAGATATGCCTTACATCATAAACAAACAGTATAGTTATGCAGAAGGATATGTAACTGAACAATCTCATGGTGGTGCAGATATATCTTCTGAAAGAAGAAGTATTTTTCTATATGATAAAGTTAAAGATGATGAAATCGAAATCACAGTATTTTCAAGGTATGTTGATAAAAATACTTATTTAAAGGTACAATATCTTCCGCATACGAAATATGGTGCTATTGTAGAAAATAAATAATTCATTCTAAAAAGAAAAATCCCAGTTTGTATAACTGGCAACCCAACCACAATTAAATCTTCACAGCTTTGCTAAGCAGGAAATCTGAAAAGGTCTCCTGCTTTTTTGCACCTAAAATTAAATATGGAACTTTAAGGCACTTGCTATTTTCGTTTTGAAAATGACAGGTGCTTTTTTCGTTTCAGGAAAGGAGTCACATGAATGTATTTGAAATTGTAAAAGAAAATGTTACTGCCCGACAAGCCGCAGAAGCCTATGGCTTGAAAGTGGGTCGCACAGGTATGGCGTGCTGTCCGTTTCACTCGGATATGTCCCCCAGTATGAAGCTGGATGAACGCTATTACTGTTTTGGCTGCGGAGCAACCGGAGACGCTGTTGATCTCACAGCGAAGCTATTCGGTATCGGGCTGAGGGAAGCTGCTGTCAAACTTGCTGAAGATTTTGGTCTTAACTATGACAGCCGACAAAAGCCCAGTGTCCGCCCTCGTATTCGTGAGCCGACACCGGAGCAGAAATATCAAAAAGAAGAAAATCATTGCTACAAGGTGCTGACGGATTATTTTCATCTTCTTAGAGAATGGGAAAAGAAATACGCTCCTAAACAGCCGGATGAGGAATGGAATCCTCTGTTTGCAGAAGCACTGTATAAGAAGAACTATATCGAATATCTGCTTGATATTCTTCTGTATGGTTCATTGGAGGAACGAAAAGCACTTGTGGCAGAACAGAGAAAGGAGGTGTTGAAACTTGAACAACGAATTGCAGAACTGTCAGCAGACAGAACCATGCACAGTAGAAGAAATCCGAAACAGCTTAGAGCAGAGCGAGAAAGGTAAGGTTTATAATACTGCCGCAAATTATAAGCGTGTTCTGCAATATGACCCACTTTTGAAAGGAGCTATCCGAAAAAATCTTCTGACCGAAAGAATCGACATTGTGAAGCCCCTCGGTTGGTATCGTGACAGCCCGACATTGACGGATGTGGATGTGAAATATCTGCTCCTATATTTTGAAGAAAACTATGGATTGACCGTAGAAAAGAAAATCATAGACGCAGTTGCGGTTATTGCCAACGAAAACCGTTACCACCCTGTCTGCGATTTTCTCAATGCCCTACACTGGGACGGAACGGAACGCATACGCTTCTGTCTGCACCGCTTTCTCGGTTCTGATACAGATGATTACACCTATGAAGCATTGAAGTTGTTTCTGTTGGGTGCTATCTCACGAGCCTTTAAGCCGGGGTGCAAATTTGAGGTAATGCTCTGTCTTGTAGGCGGTCAGGGAGCCGGAAAGTCCTCTTTCTTCCGTTTGCTTGCGGTCAATGATGATTGGTTCTCTGATGACTTGAAGAAGCTGGATGATGAAAATGTGTACCGCAAAATGCAGGGGCATTGGATTATTGAAATGTCGGAAATGATTGCAACCGCCAACGCTAAGAGCATTGAAGAAATCAAGTCCTTTCTGAGCCGCCAAAAGGAAACCTATAAGATACCCTATGAAACACATCCGGCAGACAGAAAACGACAATGTGTGTTTGGAGGTTCTTCCAATACCCTTGACTTTCTTCCCCTCGACCGAACAGGCAACCGCCGCTTCGTTCCGGTTATGGTCTATCCTGAAAGGGCTGAGGTTCATATTTTGGCAGATGAACAGGCTTCAAGAGAGTATATCAATCAGATGTGGGCAGAAGCTATGGAGATTTACAGAAGCGGAAATTTCCGTCTGAGATTCAGTCCGGCTATGAACGCTTATCTGAAAGCCCACCAAAAGGACTTTATGCCGGAGGACACAAAGGCAGGACAGATTTTAGACTATTTGGAACGCTATTCCGGCAGCATGGTCTGTTCCAAACAGCTTTATAAGGAAGCACTGGGGCATGATTATGACGAACCGAAACAATGGGAACTGCGAGAGATCAACGACATTATGAATAACGCTGTCACAGGCTGGAGGGCGTTCAGCAATCCTAGGTATTTTCCAGAGCCTTACCGCAGACAAAAAGGCTGGGAGCGTATCAGGAACGACAACGAGCCTGACAACAGCATGGATGGTTTTCAAGAAATCCCGACAGAGGAAATGGAACAGTTAGGGCTTCCGGAAGAATGGTTGAAGCAAAAATAAAAGCTCGTTGTCGCTTCGGTTGTCGAGCCGGTTGTCGGTCTGGTTGTCGGGCAAAAATCCCGAAAGCCTTGATATTGCGGCACTTTTCCCTCTCTGACAACCATGACAACCAATATTATAAAGAAAAAGGAAATAGTAAAAAGATAGTATCGCCCGATAAAGAAAAAAGGTTTTCTGATGTCCGTTGTCGGAACTTCGTTGTCAGACCTTTCCTTGTCGGGCTTTTTTCATTCAAGGAGGAATATCGTATGACAAATATTGTGAACAGTACACTACCCACCCCAAATAACCATTCGGAGAAAAACAAACCGGATGGAGTTTTTGTGATTAAGCAAGGCAAAACAAATTATAAAGTCAAAGTGTTTTTTGACCATAGTAGCGGTTTGACTGCTGAGGACAGATTGAAACGCATTATTCAGGCAGAAGCAGAGAGAGAATCTGCGTAAGTAATATAAAAAATATCCACGCACCCCCTTGACAAAAGCTTTCAGAAGATACCCTCCTTTCCGCTATGGAGCGCGCCGGTGCGGACGATCTGCCGGAGGACGCCGAGCGCCAAGGTTTGGGAACCCCGGCCACCCGCGCCTCCATCTTAGAAAAGCTGGTGCAGATGGGCTTTGTGGAGCGCAGGGGCAAACAGCTACTTCCCACCAAGGACGGCCACAACCTTGCCTGCGTGCTGCCGGAGGTGCTGACCTCTCCCCAGCTTACGGCACAGTGGGAAACAGAGCTGACGGCCATTGCCAAGGGGCAGGCCGACCCGGAGGGCTTCATGGCTGGCATTGCAGAAATGACAAGGGGCCTGATCGCAAACTACTCTCAGATCAGCGAGGACGCGCAGAAGTTGTTTCAAGCCGAGCGTGTGGTTATCGGCAAATGTCCGCGCTGCGGGGAAAGCGTCTACGAGGGCAAAAAGAACTACTACTGCGGAAACCGAAGCTGCCAGTTTGTCATGTGGAAGAATGACCGATTTTTTGAGGAACGGGGCAAGGCGTTCACCCCGAAAATCGCCGCCGCGCTCCTTAAAGACGGAAAGGCAAAGGTAAAGGGCCTGCGCTCCATGAAAACCGGCAAAACCTATGACGGGACGGTGCTTTTGGCCGATACCGGCGGCAAGTATGTAAACTACCGCGTGGAACAGAGGGGCAAGAACTAAAAACAGCAAGCATAGGGAGTGTAGCCACACTCCCGGCAAAATCCCTGACCCGGCGCACCTGCCGGGCCGGGGATTTTCTCTTTGGGGAAGCCCCAAACCCCTTGTATCAGATCACCGCCATAGAAAGGATGTGAACCCAAAATGTCTTACAGCTCCTACGACCACGACGATTTAGAACCGGCCAGCACTATGCGGATCGAGCGTCGGATTTACTTTGAAAGCGGCAAGGCCGATCTTTCCGAAATGGTAAAGCTGCCCCTTGCGGAGCTTCTTTCCCTGCGGGCGGAAAGCGCCGCCGCAGAACAGGAAGTGTTTGACCGCCTGAAAGAACAGGCCGCCGCATGGGAGGAACAGGCCGGAAGAACCCTGTTTCTGGACAAAGCCCTTGAATATGCCCGGACGCTTCCCGTCACCCACACCGCAAACCAGTGGGAGGCCCCGGACGAATACCGCCATATCCGCAGCAACATGGTTTACCAGATGGATTACTCCATTTCCGAGAACACCCGGTATGACAGCGCCGCCCAAAAATCCGTCCCCTACTCGTGGACGCTCCGCTGGGGTCTTTATACCAACGCACCCCACGGAAACCCGATGGAAAAGATCGCCGGACAGGAACGGAAAGTCTTTTCCAGCCGGGAAGAACTGGACAAGTACCTGAATGGCCGGATCAAAGCCCACGACCATTACTTTACCGAAATTTCCCCGGCCATCCCCAAGGAATACGCCGACTGTTTTAAGGTCAATGGCTGCCTGCTCCCCGGCTATACCATCGAGGGGGAGGAACCGGCAAAAGCCGCAGCACTTCCCACACAGGAGGAAGCCGCACAGCCGCAACAGACCACAGCCACCCCGGAAAGGAGGGAACCCGTGAACGAAGTATTTTCCATTTTTCTTGATAACCGCGCCGAGGCGCAGACCGGCGGGCCGCATGGGTACTGGCTTTCCCTGCCGACTTCCGCCGAACAGGTACAGGAAACCTTAAAGGAAATCCATATCACCGCCGACAACCAGCAGGACTTGTTCATTGGCGACTTTTCCGCCCCGGAGGGAAAACCGCTGGAACTGCCGGAGGACTTAATCAAGACAGCCAGCGTGGACGAACTGAACTTCCTTGCTGCCCAGCTTCAAAAGCTGGACGCCGTGGAGCTTGCGGAGCTGAACGCCGTCATGCAGTCCCCGGCGAAAATGCAGACCATCGGGCAGCTTTTGGACTACGCTGAAAACACCGATTGTTTTGTCTTAATCAACGCCAAGGACAACCGCAGTCTGGGGGAATATTATCTGAATGATTCCGGGCTGTTTGTCGTTCCCGACCCGTGGAAACCGGCCATTGACACCGACCGGCTGGGAAGTTTTATCGCCAACGAGGAACAGGGAACCTTTACCGATTACGGCTATATCCTGCGAACCAGCGACGAATGGCAGCGCGTCCATGAGGGTCAGCCAGTGCCGGAGGAATACCGGGTGATGGCCTATCCTGCGCCGGAAATTCTGCGGGAGGAAAGCAAGGTGCAGCCGGAGGCGGCAACCCCCGCAAAGGCCCCGCAGCCTGTCACCCCCATTCTCTTAAACGGCCAGAACAGCGCCGAGCGCATGAAAGAGATCACCGACCGGCTGGAAACCGGCATACAGGAGCTTTTCGAGAGTGAACGCTACAAAGCCTATCTCACCACCATGTCCAAGTTCCACAGTTACAGCTTCAACAATACCCTCTTGATCGCCATGCAGGGCGGACAGCTTGTGGCAGGCTACAACAAGTGGCGGGACGATTTTCACCGCAATGTGAAGAAAGGCGAAAAGGCCATCAAGATACTGGCCCCGGCCCCGTTCAAGGCAAAAAAGGAAGTGCAAAAGCTGGACGCACAGGGCAGGCCGGTGATGGGAAAAGACGGAAAGCCTGTTACCGAAGTACAGGAAATACAGGTTCCGGCCTTTAAGATCGTTTCCGCCTTTGATGTGAGCCAGACCGAGGGAGAACCGCTGCCCTCTATCGGCGTGGAAGAACTGACCGGCAGCGTGGAACGCTACGGGGAATTCTTTAAGGCGCTGGAACAGACCTCCCCGGTTCCCATTGGTTTTGAGGACATTCCGAGCGGTTCCCACGGCTACTACCACCTGACGGAAAAGCGGATCGCCATTCAGGAGGGCATGAGCGAATTACAGACCCTAAAGACGGCTATCCACGAGATCGCCCATTCCAAGCTCCACGCCATCGACCCGGAAGCCCCGGCCATTGAGCAGGCCGACCGTCCCGACAGCCGCACCCGCGAAGTGCAGGCCGAAAGCGTGGCCTATGCCGTCTGCCAGCACTACGGGCTGGACACCTCCGATTATTCCTTTGGCTATGTGGCCGGTTGGAGTTCCGGCAAGGACTTGAAAGAGCTGAAAGCCTCCCTTGAAACCATCCGGGCCACCGCCCATGAACTGATTACCACCATTGACGGCCACCTTGCCCAGCTTCAGAAAGAACGGCAGGCCCAGCAGGAGCAGCCGCAGGCCGCACCGCTGGAACAGGCCGCCGAGCAGCCAGACCCGGACAGCGTATTTTCCAAGCTGCCCCCGGAGCAACAGCAGGAAATGACCGCCAGCGTAAAAGCCATGCTGCAAACCCTCATTGACGCGGATTTGAAATCCACCGGCGAAGTGTCGCAGGGAACCAAGGAGGCGGCGCAGGCGCAGGGCTTTACCATTGCCGGGGATGGAACGCTGGAACAGGCCAAAGCCCCGCAGGAGGCCGCCTACCGTCTGGAAAGCGGCGAATATCTGTATATCCAGACATCAGAAACCGGCTACGATTACACGCTGTACGGTCCCGACTACAAAGAACTGGACGGAGGCCAGCTTGACAATCCCGACCTGTCCCTTGCGGAAGCCGGAAAAGAAATCCTTGCCATCCATGAGCGACCGGCTGGGACAATAGAACCCCTGACCGGCGACGGGCTGGATGATTTTCTGGAAGCAACCGAACAGGCCAACGCCATTCCCCAGCCGCAGGCGTGGAATGGGATCGACGGCCTTTTGAATGGAAAGCCGTTCATGCCGGAGGCGTCCCCGGCTGACCGGGCTGCCGCTCTGATTGAACTGGCAGAGAAAAACGCCCCGCGTTTGGGCAGCGAGGAACGGCAGTTGATCGTGGCCTATGCCGAGGCCGTGGGCGATAACGACAAGGTAATCGGGCTTATCAACCGCCTGTGTGAACAGGGCTATGAGCTGCAAAAGGGCCAGATGGATTCCTTTGTGAAAAGCGAGATCGAAAGTGAGATTGCCGTTGCAAACGCCAAGCGGCAGATCGCCCAGAATCCGGCAGCGGAGCCAGTTGTCACGATCCTTTGGAGTGAAAGCCCCCATCTGAAAGACGGCCAGCAAATGCCGCTGCATGAAGCCGAGGCCGTTTTTAAGGAGCTGGACAGCGCCAGACGCCATGAACGGGAGCAGCCGGGCTATACGGGCCATTGGTACGACAAGACCAAGTTCCGCATTGATTTTACCATGCAGGGCCAGCCGGACAGCTACGAGGGACGGCAGGACTTTGGCGACGGGGACGGTTCCCTGATCCAGCATATCCGGGGCTATCACGAATACTACGCACAGGATGAAAGCTGGAAAAACCATGTGCTGCACCATGAGGGGCCGGAGGCATGGGAGGCGGACAAGGCCCAGCGGGATATGCTGCTGCATGAGTTCGTCCCATATATGGAGCTGCATTGCAATCTGGCCACTATGGAGCAGGAGGCCCGGCGTCCCCTGCGATCCGGGGAAACCCTGACGCCGGAACAGACCGCTTATTTCAACGCGGTTTTGGACTATGTAAAAGAGTGCCGCCCGCTTCTCAATCAGGGCCAGTACCACTTGCCGGAGCCGCCGCAGCTTGCCGACTTCGACCAGAGCTTGCAGGACTACAAAAAACAGATCGAGGCAGAGCTGGAACAGGAGGCCGCCACTGCCGGGCTGACGGTGGAGGAATATGTTGCCTCTGACTATGAGGCCCCGGCGCAGCCCAACTTTTCCATCTACCAAGTGCCGCCCGGCCCGGAGGGGCGCGACTTCCGCTATCGTTCCTATGAGGAATTGCAGGCGGATGGGCTTTCGGTGGACAGGAAGAATTACCAGCTTATCTACTCCGCGCCGCTGGACAAGGACATCACACTGGACGAGATTTACCGCCGCTTCAACATGGAACATCCCGCCGATTACAAGGGACATTCCCTCTCGATGGGGGATATTGTGGTGTTCCGGCAGGATGGAAAACAGACCGCCTACTATGTGGACGAGGGGGCCGACTACCGGCAGGTGCCGGAGTTTTTCGCCCAGCCGGAAAAGCAGCTCACGCCGGACGAGTGCATGACCGGCGAACAAATCCAGACGCCGAGAGGCCGTTTCTATCTGACCGACAGGAGCCGGGAACAGATGGAGGCCGCCGGGTATGGATTCCACCACCAGTCGGAGGACGGCAGGTATCTTATTATGGCAAACGGCACAAGAGCCTTTGCCATCCCCGCCCAGCCAGAAAGCCATATCAAGACGGCGGAAATGTCCACCGAGCAGAACTAC
Source organism: Butyricicoccus sp. AM27-36 (assembly GCF_003480945.1). Taxonomy (NCBI): domain Bacteria; kingdom Bacillati; phylum Bacillota; class Clostridia; order Eubacteriales; family Butyricicoccaceae; genus Butyricicoccus; species Butyricicoccus sp. AM27-36. The sequence continues at coordinate 93,418 of NZ_QUJR01000005.1, read as the reverse complement.
AACATGATCGACGGCATGATGAACAACGCCCCGTCTATGGAGGAACTGGAAGCAAGGGCAAAAGCCGGGGAACAGATTTCCCTTTTGGATGTGGCCGAGGCAACCAAGGCGGAGGCCAAAAAGCCCAAGCAGACCCAAAAGACAACGCAGAAACAAAAGAAGCCGTCCATCCGGGCGCAGCTTGCCGCCGCCAAGGAGGAGCAGAAAAAGAAGCCCCCGGCGCGGGAAAAATCAAAAGAAATGGAGGTATGAGGAATGTATTTCACCGTGGAAGAAGAAAACCTGATCTGTCTGTACCACAACGCCGACCGCCGCAGGACGGCGGCAAATCTCCGGGCAGCTTTGCCGGACATGGACAAGGAAATGGCAGCGCTGGCCTGCCAGACCGCCGATAAGTTGGACACCATGAGTGACGCCGACTTTGCGGCGCAGCGGTTCCACTTCACAGACGAATAAGCAAAACGCCGGGCGCGGAGGTGTCAAAGCCTCTGCGTCCGGCGCTTCTTTTTTGTCCATTTTTCCGCATTTAGAACCCCGTTTTGAGGGGAACAGGATAACTTTATCCACCTGCCTGCCGACCATGCGGAAAAACCCTTGATTTCCGTGGACTTTTATCGCCCTAAATGCGTAGACTTGACTTTTGGGGACTTCTTAACTATAATAATACTCAAGCAGGGGGACTACCTTGTAGTTGAGAAGGTTAAAACCTGACCCTTTGAACCTGTTGGCTAATACCAACGCAGGGAGCTGAAGAATACAGATTCGTATTTTTTGGACATTCTCTGTTTTGGGAATGTCCTTTTTTAATTGAATAAGATATGATATGTGTTTGCGAGGGAACTGAACAAGTTGAAAAAGGTAAGACCTGACCTCTGGACCTGTCGGCTAATACCGGCGTAGGGAAGCAATTTCTTACGCTCGTATTGCGTCTGAAAGAGCTTCTAATTGTTTTAGAGGCTCTATTTTTTTATCTTAGGAGGATCAAACATGGCATTTATGAAAGACATCTTAACCCACAACATCCCCATTTGGGAAGAATGTGCAGCTACCCCATTTGTGCAGGAAGTGCAAACTGGAAAGCTACCTCTTGAAAAATTCAAGAGATATATGATTCAGGATAGTATCTATCTGAAAAACTATGCCCGCATATACGGAAAGGCAATTTTTCATGCTGCTACATTAAGAGAAATTCAGCTTTACTACTCCATGCTGAACTTTGTAAATGATACGGAATCGGAAGTGCGGCTGGATTATCTAAAGCAATTTTGCATAACAGATGATGATATTGAACTGATCGCCCCTTTGCCTGAAAATCAAAATTACATTGATTTCATGTTTGAGATTGCGTCACATGGAAAGAATGAAGAAATTTTAATGGCGGTTCTTCCCTGTATGCTAAGTTACAGCTATATATTCCGCAAATTGGCGGCTGTTCCTACAAGCAGACAGTCAAGATATTGGGACTTTATCAAAGATTATGCGGATGAACAATATGCAGAAAGCTGCAAAGAATGGTCTGCTTTTGCAGAGCATAAATGTGCCGGGTTATCAGTAGCAAATAAAAAGTATCTGGCTGATATTTTTGAAAAAGCAAGTTTGTTAGAGCTTGCTTTTTGGAAGATGGCCTATCGGAACGAGAGAATGGAGGAAAATGCAAAATGAAAAAAGTATTGTCCATTGCCGGATCAGATTGCAGCGGAGGTGCAGGTATTCAGGCTGATTTGAAAACTTTTTCTGCTCACGGTGTATTTGGAATGAGTGTTATTGTTTCTGTTGTTGCAGAGAACACCAGCCGTGTTATCGACATCCAAGATATTACCCCGGATATGATTGAAAAACAGATTGACGCCGTATTTGAAGATATTGAAGTGGACGCAGTAAAAATCGGTATGCTTTCTACACCAGAATGTATGAAAGCGGTGGCAAAGAAACTATTACAATATAAGCCCCAAAATGTCGTAATCGACCCGGTTATGTATGCCAAAAATGGCTGCCCATTGATGAATCCTACGGCGGTTTCCACCTTGATAGACACAGTAATTCCACTGGCCGATGTACTTACTCCGAATATTCCAGAGGCAGAGAAAATAGCGGATATGCAGATTTCCACAGTTTCAGATATGGAGGCTGCCGCAAGAAAAATATATGCCATGGGTTGTAAGGCGATTGTTGTCAAGGGTGGACATCATATAGGAAATGCTGTTGATGTCCTATTTGATGGAGAAAATTTCTACCATTTTGAAACATCCCGCATTGATACGAAAAATACTCATGGGACAGGCTGTACCTTTTCTTCTGCAATCGCTTCCCAGCTTGCAAAGGGAAAAAGTGTTCCGCTTGCAGTCGAATCTGCAAAGGCTTATGTCACAATGGCAATCGAACACTCTCTTGCGATTGGAAAAGGCTGTGGCCCGACGCACCATTTCTACGAATTGTATCAGCATGGTTTATCTAAAGAATAGGCAGGTGCAAAATGAACTTTGATTATACACTTTATCTTGTTACTGATCGTCAACTAATGAGCTGCGATAGCCTGACAGAAGCGGTAGAACAGGCAATTTTAGGAGGCTGCACAATGATACAACTCCGAGAAAAAGAATTGTCCTCATTAGAATTTTACAATCAGGCTGTTGCCGTGAAACAGGTTACGGATAAATACCATATTCCCCTTATCATAAACGACCGGATAGATATTGCAATGGCTGTGCAGGCTACGGGGGTACATATTGGACAGCATGATTTACCTGCGGCTGCCGTCCGCAAAGTAATTGGGGAAAATATGCTGTTGGGAGTATCTGCATCTTCCATTGCAGAAGCAATACAGGCACAACAGGATGGTGCAGATTATTTGGGAGTTGGCGCAATGTTCCCTACTGGAACTAAAACCGACGCTGATTCTGTATCAATGGAAGAATTACAGAAAATCCGCGCAGCCGTTTCTTTGCCGATAGTTGTTATTGGCGGTATCAATAAGGGAAATGCAGGGCGTTTCAAGCCCATGGGAATTGACGGGCTGGCTGTTGTATCTGCCATCATAGCGCAGTCTGATATAAAAGCTGCTGCTGCGGAACTGAAAGATTTATTTTGCGGAAAGGAAAAGAAACATGGATTTTAATGCGGCAATCTTTGATTTAGATGGAACAATTCTGGATTCAATGGATGTATGGGAGCATATAGATATTCAGTTTTTGAAAAAGAGAAATCTTCCCGTCCCGGAAAATTATGTAACTGAAATATGTGCAAGGAGTTTTGAGGAAGCCGCACAATATACCATTGATCTTTTTGGATTGCAGGAAACGGTAGAGGGAATTATTGAGGAATGGAATAATATGGCGGTCGAGGAATACAGTAACCATGTCGGTCTGCTGCCCCATGCCCTTGATTATCTTCTGCGCTTAAAAGAACATGGAATAAAACTTGCAGTTGCTACGGGGTTGCCGGAAAAGCTCTATATTCCATGCTTAAAGAACAATTCTATTTTAGAATTATTTGACGCTCTATGTTCAACAGATGAGGTTCAGCGGGGAAAAGAATATTCGGATGTCTTTGAATTGGCCGCAAGAAAATTAGGGGTTGCACCTGAACACTGTATTGTGTTTGATGATGTGCTTCCAGCAATTAAAAGCGCAAAGGCAGCCCGTATGTTAGCAGGTGGGATTTATGATAAGTATTCCGCAGATCAGCGTACAGAAATAGAAAGGATTGCGGATATTTACTTACTTGATTTTCGGCAAGCACCGATCCCACACAAAGAGGTATGAAAATGGAAAAATGGGATTTATATAATGCAAAACGGGAAAAGTCTGGAATAACAATGTGCCGTGGAGAAATCATACCCAAAGGGCTGTATCATTTATCTGTGAGTGTATGGATCGTCAACCAGCAGGGGCAGTATCTTTTATCACAGCGGCATCCGAAAAAGCAATACCCTCTTTATTGGGAATGTACGGGTGGTTCTGTATTTTCCGGGGAAACCAGCTTGCAAGGAGCAATCCGAGAGGTAAAAGAAGAATTAGGAATACTGCTTACTCCCGGAAGTGAAAAATTGATTTATCAGACCAGACGGGAAAATGTGCAGGATTTTTACGATGTTTGGCTGTTTCATAGGGATATAAAGATTGAAGAAATGCGTTTACAGGAAACAGAAGTTGTAGATGTTCAATGGGTAAGTTCAGATAAGTTATTTGAGATGTTTCGCCTGAAACAACTGCATCCCCTGATTACCTATGTAGATCAGTTAATAGGCTGAAAAAACGCCGGGCGCGGAGGTGTCAAAGCCTCTGCGCCCGGCGCTTCTTTTTTGTCCATTTTCCCGCATTTAGAACCCCGTTTTAAGGGGAACAGGATAACTTTATCCACCTGCCTGCCGACCATGCGGAAAAACCCTTGATTTCCGTGGACTTTTACCGCCTTAAATGCGTAGACAGGAGGTATCTTTTCCGCTGGCGTTCCGCCTCTTTCTTCCGGCGCACCTGCACCGCACAATCCGGGCAGTATTTAGCCCGGTTGGAGTTGGGAGTAAACGCCGCCCCGCAGACGGCGCAGCGTTTGATTTCGTCCCGGCCTTTGGTGATCTCGGCGCACAGGGCCGCGTCCAGCGGCAGGACGGCTACCTTGAACCACCGGCACAGCAGCGAATAGGAAATACTCTGCACACAGACACATTCCTCCCCATCGTCCAGCAGGAGGCAGTTTCCGTTACAGTAGTTGCAGCACTCATGGGTGAGCCTGCGTGCCTTGCGGTATTGGGGGTAACTCATTCTCGGTATGTTCATCGTTCCTGCGTATGCTCCTTTCCCGGCGCTGTCCGCAAAATGCTGTCTATATTCTGTTTGACAATGCCGTATTCTTTCAATTTCTGTTTTGCTTCGCTGTACTGTGCGGACAGCCGTTCCCGTTCTGCGTCCAGCTTTTTATACTCGGTTTTGAGGGCGTACAGGTTGGGGAGCTTTGTGACCCCGGCCTCTTTGAGCGTCTTTGCCGCCGCCTCATACAAGATCAGTTGGCTTTCATGCTGCCGCCGGAACGCGGCCTTGTCTTTGGCGTTTCGCAGTTCCAGCGCCACAGGCCGGAGCTGCTTGTAGGCGGAGAGGTTTTTTATCAGCAGCGCCATATCCCCAAGGCGGCGTTCCGCGTCTTTCAGGGCGGAGGCCGCCGCGTCGTTTGCCGCGCTGATCTCGGCCAGCCTGCTTTCCAAGCCCTCGTAGCTGTCAATCTGGTGTTCTGTGATGAAGTTTAAGGAATTGGCGGCCTGCTTCAAGTTGTGCAGCTTCGCCCACCGCGCATAGCCCGCCGACTGCTGGGCCTTGATACTGTCCTCCAAGGCAATCCGCAGGGAGATTTCCCCGGCGCTTCTTCTGCGCGACCCCCGGTCAATGGCAATGCCCTTGATCCGCTGGGTGATCCGTTCCTCGGTGTAATCCTCCCCCAAGGTCTTGCAGCGGGTGAAGCGTTCCTGTCCGGGAGCGCGGAATGAAATAAACTTGCCCTGTTTGACTTCATAGCCCTGCGCCTCCATGAGCCGCAGAAAACTATTAAAGTCTTTGGCCTGCGGGATGGCCGCGTCAATGGCAAGTTTCAGTTTTGCTTTCCAGCTCTTGCCCTTTTTCTGTGCGTCCCACTCGGCATAGGTTTTGCCCTTGTCTTTGCCGGGCTTTACCACAGACAGGCCGTGTTCCTTGCACAGCCGGTCGCTGGTTCGCCGGATAAAGGCGTAGCTTTGGCGGTTGGAAATGTACTTGCGCTGGTTCGCCATATCCACGGCGCAGAAAATGATGTGGTTATGCAGATGGCCCTTGTCGATGTGGGTGGTAATCACATAGGGGTATTTGCCTTGCAACACTTCATCGGCAAGCTGCCGCCCGATCTCATGGGCCTGCTCCGCCGTGGTTTCCCCCGGTTCAAAGGCTTGTATCAGGTGGTGGGCCAGATTGTTGCCCTTTTGGTACGCCTGATCTAACAGCATTTGAAATTCAATATCCGCTGTTTCATAGGAACAGCCATAGGAAGAAACGAACAGCTTTTCATCGGTCTTGTCCGGGTTCTCGATGTAGTCCAGCGCCTTTTTCAGCGTTGACTTGATAGGATGGATCTTTGTAACTGCCATATCTGTGCCAGCGCCCCCTTGATGTCCTCCAAGTCCTGCGCGTACACAGTCCCGGTACTGTTGATACGCCTTGCAATCTGGTTGATGTTGACGCCGATTTTTTGCAGCTCTGCGGTCTGCGCCCGGACGGGGCCGGTGTCGATATGGACGATATAGCCGTCAATCAGCATTTTCCGGGCGTAGGCAGAAAAGTTCTTTGTGCCAAGCTGGGCCATCTTCTGTTGGATCAGCGCCCGTTCCTCCGGCGTCACCGGGACGCGCAGCACAAACTTCCGTTTTCGGTTTGCCACTTTCTCACCTCCATTCATTCAGGGGTTTGGGGACTTCCCCAAGATACAAACGGGAAGCCGTTTGCCGGGAGTGTGGCTACACTCCCTATGCTTGCTGTCTTTGTTCTTCTTCCCCTAAAAAGCGTTCTGACCCCAAGGAAATACCCGCAAAATCCCGGTTTTTCCGAAAACCGTACAAAAAAAGAGAGGGCGCAGCTTGCGTCCTCCCAAAAACAAAACAGAGGGTTGTCATGCACCCTCCGTTTCGTCATTCTTCTGTTGAATTTGAATGGCCCCGTCAATCGCGCCCTCGATGACCGGCAGAAATTCTTCCGGGCAGAGTTTCAGCTTGTGGCTGACCCGCTGCCGCTGTGCGCTTTCCTCCCGCATAATCTCCGGGTTAAAATACCGTTCCACGGGAAGCCCGCAGATTTTGATAAGCTGTATGATAACCGGCAGGCTGGGAATCGTGCCGTCATTTTCGATGTTGGCAAGATAGCGCCAGTCGATATTGACCTGTTCTGCCAGCGTCTTACGCGATAACTGCTTGACTTTCCGCGCCTCTTTTACATCAGCGCCGAAAGTTTCAAAGCCGGGACAATCTTTGATATTTGCCATATAGCACCACCCATCTACATTGTATATTTCATATTTTCTCAATGGAATGTTGCTATATGCAGGAAGATTAAACTTTATAATTCATATTTTGTGCCTTGTACGGAAAAGCGGGCTATCCTATAATAAAGAAAAAGCACTTTTTTGAAAAAATCCGTCCGCTGTAACATTTCGCGGACATTTGGGGTTTACAATGGCCTTATCAAATATGGAGGTGATACAACTATGACATGGCCTTTTGAGAATGACACCAGCGCCATTGTAAAAAAATTAGCAGATCGAAGCATGAAAGCGGATAAAAGACGCAATGCGTTTATTATCATAACGATTGCTTTTGCAGTTAGTTTGATGATGGTATTAGCACTATATAATCTCGGAACAGACCGTGAAAATAGGCTTTATCTGCAAGGACGCTACCAGAGCAGTTTTATTAACAGTACCAGTACCGTCTTTGAAAAACTGGAACATAACAACCAGATTGAATCAGTCGGCAAAGAGGCTGCAATGGGAACGAGCCGTATCAATGACTACACTTTGGATGTGTATTACAGAGATCAAAATGCACTTGAACTAAAAGGCGTTACCGACTTACTGGGAAAAATGCCGGAGGCAGAAAATGAAATCATTGTGGAACAGTCCTATTTGGAGCATTTAGGGCTTCCGGTTCAACTGGATCAGACCGTTACACTGGATATGCCTTTTGGAGAAAATCAGACATATCATGTTTGCGGCATTATTCAAAGCAGAAATGTGTCCCGTATTTATCAAGTCATTGTATCGAATGGCTTATATAGCCGGTATGGAAAAGCAAACTGTTACGATCTTTTGGTTCGCTTGAAAAATACCGAAAATATGGACAGCGAAACTTTGAAGCTGTTGATAAACGAAATTGCGGAACAAAGCGGTGTACCTGAACAGTATGTTATGTATAGCTCTACTTATTTTGGATTGGCAGAAGAAAAATCCACGCAGGAGTTATTAGTGATTATCGGAGCAAGCAGTTTAATTGTACTGGCCTGTTCTTTGGTTATTTACAGTCTGTTCTACATTTCTGTTATCGGGAAAACACATGAGTATGGCAGACTGCGTGTGCTGGGGGCTACATCGGTTCAGATCAAGCGTATCGTGCGAAAAGAAAATTTTTTGTTATCCTGTGCTGCAATTCCTATCGGCGTTGTATTGGGAAGTGTTTTGGGCTATTGTTTCGTGCCGGACGGCTGGCATTGGATGACTACACTGGAATGTGCCGTTGTGATTGCCCTTGTTACAGAAATTGCCTTGAAAATTGCTGTCCATACCCCTGTAAAGAAAGCCTCTATGGTATCGCCTATTGAGGCGCTGCGAATCAATACGACTGATACACCGGCGACAGAAAAAACGCGGATCGAACATCGAAAAATCACGCCATCTTCGCTTGCCCGAATGAGCTTTGCCCGGAACAAGAAAAAAGCTATACTAACCGTATTGTCTTTGGGATTTGCCGGAGTTTTACTGATGTGTGCCGCCACCTACCTTAATTCAACTGATGTAGAAAGCATGGCAAAACAGCAATTTGCAAATGGCGACATTGTACTTTCCCTTGATCCCGCCAACACAAATGCGGAAGATCGCCCCGCCGGGATCAATGCACTTCAAACGAAAAATCCATTGGATGAAGTTTTGGAAGAAACGATTTCAGATATGAATGGCGTAAAGAATATTGAATTTATACAGGGCTGTGTTTCAAATATGGAATTTCCCACTCCTTTCAAGGATGGTAACAGCCATTTCTTTACCCAAATTGGAATCCCCGAAAATCAGTACGAGGCCTTTTCACAAGGACTAATTGAGGGAACCGCAGACCGCCAGAAACTTATCAACGGAAAAGGAGTTATCGTAGATAATTCCGCCAAGCTGTTAAGCGACTATTATAATTACACTCCTCAAATTGGCGATATAGTCAAAGTGGAAACAGCGGATGGACAATGGGAAGAATTTACTGTAATGGGGATTGGGAAAGCTCCTAATCTCGGTGGGGATTCAGCTTCTTTCTATTTTCCGCAGGAACTCTTACCTATGATGAAAGAAAATGTTTCCAACTTCAACATAACCTGCATTGTAGATGTGGAAAGAGATCAGCTTACAGAAGTTGAGAATAAGATTTTCCAGTTGGCGGAAAATCGTGGAGGTATAGAAGTTTTCAGTATCAGCGATATTATTACTTATCTGCAAGAGGAAATGAATAACATAAAAATGCCGTTATACGGATTGGTATTTTTCATTGCTGTTTTTGGGCTAATCAGCCTTATCAACACGCTAATGACAAACATTATATCAAGACAGCAGGAATTTGGTATTTTACAGTCTGTGGGATTGAGCAGTAAGCAATTCTCCAAAATGCTGCAAACAGAATGTTTCTATTATGTTTCTGGTACGGCTATTCTAACTTTAACGATTGGAACTTTAACAGGATTTGTACTTTGCAAAGTTTTCAATCAGGTTGGGACATTCGGGACATTGACTTATCATTTTCCAGTTTTAGAAATAAGCATATATTTTGTAGCGCTTTTCTTCATACTGGCAGCTTACTCCGTTTTCTCTGTACGATATAGCAAAAGACATCCTGTGATCGAGCGCATTAAAACAATGGAGTAAATTTTCCTTTATCAGAAAATTGTGTTTTCTGCAACTAAGGACATTTGCCTGTTATACTATCTGCAAAAAGCAAAGGAAGTGAGGATATGAAGCAGATTTTAATTGTCGAGGACGACAGTTTTTTGAATAAGATGTTGGCCTATAACCTGACCGCAGACGGCTACGGCGTGACTTCTGCCCTAAACGCCAGAACCGCAGCCGAAGCCATACGCCAGCGGGAATTTGATTTAGTGCTGCTGGACATCAACCTGCCGGACGGCAACGGTTTTGAACTGTGCAGGCTAATAAAGCCCCAGCACCCGGACACCATCATAATTTTCCTGACCGCCAACGATCAGGAGAGCGACCAGATACGGGGTTATGAGGTGGGCGCGGTGGACTACATCACAAAGCCCTTTGTGATCAGAGCCTTGCAGCGAAAAATCAAAGCCATGTTCGCCATGCTGGAACACCACAAACCAGCTAAAGACATTTACGACGATGGACGGCTGTTTCTGGACTTTTCAGAGCAGATGGCTTCCTTAAATGGAAAGCCTCTGACTCTATCCCCGATGGAGTACAAAATGCTGAACCTGTTTCGCAAAAATCCCCGGCAAGTGCTGACTCGTGGACAGCTTTTGGAAAAGCTGTGGGATATAGACGAGAAGTATGTGGACGAACACACCCTGACAACCTCCATCAGTCGGATTCGCAGCAAGATTGAATCCGACGGAGGTGCCCCCTACATCAAGACCGTTTACGGCATGGGTTATCAATGGACGGGAGGCGAGGCAAAATGAAGTTTCAAAACCTCTCGGTAAAGCGGCTGTTTGGCTGGGTGGCAATAGGACTTGTCCTCTCCATGTCCGGGATCACCATAGCCCTGTTTTTTGTGACAAAACAGACGGCGGTGCTGCTGACGGGCGGAGCGATGCTGCTGTGCGCCCTTGCAGGGATCTTTGTACTGACGCAGGCATTTGGAAAGCGGCTGTCGCAGTTTACCGTAGACCTGTGCCAAACCTTAGACCACATGATCACCGGAAACGAAGCGCCAAAACGCCCGGAGGACAGTGAAACCCAGCTCGCCAGAATCGGGCACCGGCTGGCGAGACTTTACCAGATCATGCAGGAGAACCGTCGCCGGGTGGACGAGGAACGGCAGGAGTTACAGACCCTTGTATCGGATATTTCCCATCAGGTGAAAACGCCGGTAAGCAATCTGAAAATGGCGACGGACACCCTGCTGGAAAAGCCCATGACCGAGGCGGAGCGTACCGATTTTATCCGTGGAATCCGCAACCAGACGGATAAGCTGGACTTTCTCTTTCAGGCCCTTGTGAAAACCTCCCGTCTGGAAACAGGCGTGATCCAGTTGGACAAGAAACCGGGCCGCCTCTTTGATACCGTGGCGCAAGCCATGAGTGGGATCGTGTATGTAGCGGAAAAAAAGAAAATCGCTGTATCTGTGGACTGCCCGGAGAATTTGACCTTTTCACATGACAGCAAGTGGACATCCGAAGCCCTCTTTAACCTGTTGGACAATGCGGTGAAGTATACTCCGGCAGGTGGAAAAATTACGGTGTCGGTGATACCGTGGGAAATGTATGTGGAGATCAAAGTAGCCGATACCGGCAAGGGCATTTCCGAAAGTAATCAGGCTGCCATCTTCCGGCGCTTCTATCGTGAGGAAGAAGTACACGAACAGCAGGGCGTGGGCATTGGCCTGTATCTGGCCCGCGAGATCGTAACACGGCAGGGCGGCTATATCAAAGTGGTTTCGGAGCCGGGCAAGGGTTCGGAATTTTCCATTATGTTGCCGACTAAATAAAGCACACTTATAACAGGAGAAAACACCATGAAAAAAATCAATTTTTGCAAAGCAACAACAATCATTTTAATAATCAATGTTATTTTATCTATTGTTTTATTTTTCGTTGTTCCTGATAAAATAGCAATTCAATGGGTAGGTACATCCCCCAGCAATGCAGTAGATTCTTACTATGTATTTTTGGTGCCGGTATTGTCAGTGCTTTTTGCTTTTACGGGAAAACCTATTTTTACAATGTTCCTGTTTAGATTGTGGAATAGAACTAACGAGCATTTAGTGACATACTTAAATTTGTGTCTGCAAGTTGTATTTCTTACTTGTGAAATCTATATCGGGTTATATAACTTATGTAATTTTAATGTTGCCATTAGTATAATTCTCATTGTGGAATTTATGATAAATGTGGTGATTGGATTGAAATTATTTCACAATCAATCTATCTAAAAGATTGTGTAGTATGATTCGGCGGACGACCATTTCCGGCTGTCCGCCGTGAATTTTTTTGAAATGTCCGAGCGTTGTAACATTTCACCCCGATTTTCAATGAAATTTTTTGGCCGCTGTAACATTTCGCGGACATTTGGGTTTTACAATACCCTTATCAACAAAAGTGAGGAGGCGACGCAATGGAACTGACCCCGACATTGATTTTGAATCTGGCGCTGCTGATCGTCCCGCCCGTTGCCCTTGTGCTGGTGTTCCGGCAATGGCTGGCCCGGCACATCCGCTGGACGGTTGCCTTGACTGCTCTCTGTGATGTTCTCCTATTTTGGGATGAACTGTTCTACTATGAGAGCTTCGGCCTGTTCGCTGTGCTGATTCTGGTGCAGTTGGCTGCCACCGGCGCAGCAGCGTTCCGCATTTACAACAAACAAAAAAAGGATTGAATTTTATGAGCATTTTACAGACTATCGACCTGAAAAAGTATTACGGCACAGAGCCGAACATCACCCGCGCCCTTGACGGTGTGAACTTCTCCGTGGAGGACGGCGAATTTGTGGCCGTTGTGGGAACCTCCGGCAGCGGCAAGTCTACCCTGCTTCACATGATGGGCGGGCTGGACACCCCTACTTCTGGCAATGTGATTGTCCGGGACAAAGAACTGTCGAAGATGAACGACGAACAGCTTACCATCTTTCGCCGCCGCAACATCGGCTTTATCTTCCAGAACTATAACCTTGTTCCCATCCTGAATGTGTATGAGAACATCGTCCTGCCGGTGGAGCTGGACGGGGACACGGTGGATCAGAAGTTTTTGGACGAGATCGTTCACCTGCTGGGGCTGGAAGATAAACTGAAAAATATGCCGAACAATCTTTCCGGCGGACAGCAGCAGCGTGTGGCTATCGCCCGCGCCTTGATTACCAAACCGGCTATCGTGCTGGCCGACGAGCCGACCGGCAACCTTGACAGCAAGACCAGCGCCGAGGTGCTGGGGCTTATCAAGCGCACCAGTGCGGAGTTCCGGCAAACTGTTGTGATGATTACCCACAATGACGACATAGCCCGCCTTGCAGATCGGATTGTCCGCATTGAGGACGGAAAGATTGTGGAGTAAGGAGGTGGCAGGCTATGACATGGCCTTTTGAAAATGATACCAGCGGCATAGTAAAGCGCATATCAAACCGCAGTATATCGGCAAATCGAAAAAGAAATATCTTTATTATTTTGACGATTGCACTTGCCAGCGCATTGCTATCTGCTATTGTCCTCTATGGCTTTGGGGTTATGCAGGAAACGCAGAACCGCAACCAAAAAACAGCGCAGATTATGTATCATGCGATTTCTGAACAACAGGGACAGGAACTATACAAGCAAGAAGAAATTGCGTGGGTTGGGGAATTTTTTAACGCATTTTCTGAACAGGTAAACCATTCAACCGTGAATTTTACTTATGCAAATGCAGATATGCTAAAATCCCAAAGTATGCCCTATTCGGGAGATTTACCAGCTTCGGAGAATGAAATTGTAGTGCAAGAATCCTTTTTGGATAGTTTGGGCTATTCAAATGAATTGGGACAGACAATTCAAATCCCCTTTTCTGACGGCACTACCCATGATTTCAAATTGACGGGAATCTTAGATGTGAAAACCGGCGATATTGGGCGCTATACAGCCATTATATCGAAAGAATTAGTAAGACAGCAGTATGGCGACGAGGGCATGATTGATTATTACATTGGGCTGAAAGGCGCTCAAAATATGAGCGAGGAAGAAGCCACCAACTATGCAAACACTCTGGCGCAGCAATTAAAAATTTCCGATGATAATGTGATTGTCCGTTCCACATATTTTAACTTAAAGGACGAAAATCACGGAAGCGATATGCTGTTCTATTTCTTGATTGGTTTTGTAACTTTCATTGGTTCCGGCATTGTGATCTATTCGATTTTTTATATTTCAGTAGCAAGCAGTATCCGTAACTATGGACAGCTTCGCACAATCGGAACTACAAAACGACAGATCAAAAAGATGGTTTACCGCGAGGGGAAATTACTTGCTGCCATTGCTATCCCGATTGGTCTGGTTATTGGAAATGTGATTGGGTACTTCCTGATTCCTGCCGGTTGGTACTGGCTGACTACTTTATGTGTGACGGTCGGGGTTGGCCTTTTTGCATTTATTATTGTGATGATTGCCATTCATACTCCTGTAAAAAGAGCTGCGGCAGTATCTCCGCTGGAAGCATTGCGATATTCCGATTATCAGGGAAAAATGAAAGAAAGTTCCGTGCTGCACCGTAAAATAACGCCTGCTTCACTTGCTAAAATGAATCTGTCCAGACAAAAGGCAAAGTCCACTTTAACAATACTTTCTCTTTCACTCGGCGGAGTATTGGTTGTATTGATTTCGACAATGTTAGTTTCCTATGATGGCGTTGCAGAGGCAAGAGGCAGGGCTTTCCCTGTCGGTGAATTTAACATTCAGCTCAACGCAAATCAATCGTGGGACACTGCTGGTATTTCTTTGTCTGGATTGCAGCAAAAGAATTTTCTAAATGCCGATTTTATAAATGCAGTAGAATCTATTGATGGCGTTACAGGAATCAAGCACTGGTATTACACGGACGCAGAATATCGTGTAAATGGTAATTCTGGAAAATGGATTCAGGGCTTTTGCCGAGATGAACAGCAGAATTTGGAGAAAGAGCGAATTGCGGGAACGACTGATTATGATGAACTGGTGGCAGGCAATGGAATTGTCTTGCTTCAAGAGCGTGCCGATCTCTATGATATTGAGGCTGCGTTGGGTGATACCGTCGAAGTGGACTATAAAACCGAATCCGGCCAAATTCGCACAAAGGCCTATACCGTCATGGGCATTGTAAACGAATATTCTTACTCCGGCTTCTCAAAATGCTTTGCGCTTCCGGAGCAGTTTATGAATGAAGCGACCGGGATAGATTGCACAGGTACGATTTCCGTAATTACCGATATGAAAAAATATGATACGGTTGAAGCTGCATTAAATCAACTGATAGACGGAAATAGCGATTTGGTTATGGAAACCATAAAAGAAAGTATCACTTATTATAGCGGACTTCAACAACTTTCTTTCGGGGTATTGTTGATCGTGGCTGTTATTGTTGTGTGCTTTTCTTTAATCAACCTTGTCAATACGACAATCACAAACTTCTTATCCCGTAGGCAGGAAATTGGAATGTTACAGGCGATTGGTTTGAGTAAAAAGCAGCTTATCAAAATGCTGTGCTATGAGGGGTTAATGTATTCAGTTTTTGCTACGCTGGTAACATTGGTTTTGGGGACTGGACTGGGCTTCCTATCCGTACAGGTCGTTGTGAAAACGATGAATCCATACTTTTACTATTCATTTCCGTGGCTGATCGTATTGATATATTTAGCAATCCTGCTGATTGTGCAATTCACCTTGATTTCTTACACAACTGGAAATCTGAAAAAGCAATCTCTTGTTGAGCAAATCAGGACGATGGAATAGCCGTATGGGATCGGCGGGGCGGCGTGTGCTGCCCCGCTTTTTTCGCCATTTCTCAAAGAAATTTTTGAAATGTCCGAGCGTTGTAACAATTCAGCCTGTTTTTCTGTCGAAATCAAAGGCACCTCGGACATTTGTGTAACATTTGTAGTTTATGCTTGTGGTAAATCAATATTGGGGGTGAGGACACATGAAAAAGATACTGCTGATCGACGACAGCGACACCTATACATGGTGCCTGCAAAAATACTTACAGCACCGGGGCTACCCGGTAAAAACGGCTTGTACGCTGAAAGAAGCGCGGACCGCCATCCAAGAGGAAATGCCGCTGGTGGTCTGCTGTGATCTCGACCTGCCGGACGGTTCCGGCATGGACTTTCTGGACGAGGTGCGGGCCGCAGACAAGGAGCTGCCTTTTATTCTGGCGTCCTGTCATGACAAGGACGACTACGAACAGGAAGCTATGCGCCGGGGCGCGACGCTGTGCATGGACAAAATGAAAGGACTGCTACTACAAGATAAGCTGGTGGAATACGCCTACCGGCAGTTATCCGGCGAAAAGGCCCCGACTTTTCACAAGCTGCTCTTTGTCTATGCAGAAGATACCAGCGCCGAAGTGCTGCGGGCTGCTATGCTACAAAAGGGCTTTGACCTGATTCTGGTTTCCTCGATTTGGGAAGCCAAGCGCCGGATTTTTGAGGATAAGGAAATAGAACTGATCTTGTGCGATCTGGAACTGCCGGACGGCACAGCAATGGAGCTGTTTCATACGCTACGGCGGGTGGCGGGGATGTTCCAAATGAAGAATCCCCCTGTCCGGCTTCTGCCGTTCTTTATCCTCACCGAGAACAACGACCCTGCCACGGAATATGAATACCGGCATGAGGGCGTGAACGACTATATCACCGCCCCGGTCAATATCCCGGAGCTGATCCGGCAGGTTCTGTTCTTTGTGGAATGAAACGAGCCTACATATTCAAACATCTGCCTCCACAGCGGGGAAAAGAAAAAAACCGCTGACGGGCAGAGGATTTCGTGCGCTTTCCTGTATCACTGACGGATACGGCGGTTTTGAGTAGATCAAGGCCGCCGTTTTTTTGCTTCGACGACCCCTGCACCGTGTTCTGGCATGGCGGCTTTAGGAGGGAGCCGCTATGCAACGAAAACTACTTCGACAAAATCCGACAGGGATTAGCCTGTCAAAAAAAGCCGTCCCCCGGCAGCGGGGACAAGCGGCTGTGCGTATGTACTATACCATGTAGGGAAAGAACATATTGCTTTTTGTTTCGCCCTGTGGGTCTTTGACCTGCCGGGCGAATTTTGTTGTTTCCTGCGGCCTGCTATCCGGCGCAAAAAGAAATTTCAAAAAAGTGAAAAAAGGAGGCGTTTAGCGGGCAGCCAGAGAGATTCCATTCGCTCTATTGGCGGAAAGGGAGAGAACCACCACATCCCCCATAGAAAGGGGGTGAGAAGATGGAAGCGATCCCCCGCAAATACGGTGAATGGAGCCAGTTTGACCGCTACTGCAAGCTGGTTCTGTACCATGAGGCGATAGATTATCTGCGGGAAATGAAGTGCCGCCGCGACCGTGAAGTGTCGCTGGACGCTGTTTCCCCGGCTGATTGGGACAAGCTCTCGACCGTAGATCGGTATTCCTGCGACAGCTTTACATTCAGTTCGCATGGCTATGACCTACATATCGACAACGAGCTTGTGGCCGAAGCGTTTGCCAGCCTGCCAAAAGACGAGCAGAGTATTTTGATTCTCCGCTTTGTTCTGGATTTGACTGACGAAGAAATCGGCCGCCTGATGGGAATGTCCCGCAGCGCAGTACAGCGCCACAGGACAAGCACCCTGAAAGACTTGCGTATAAAATTGATGGCGTTCATGCCGGAGGGAGGTTAAACGCGGATGAAGCAATCCAGTTACAAGGGCAAAAGCCCTCTGCCGGATTTTGTGATCGACGCGGCCTGCGCCGGTAACGCCGAAGCCGTGGAGCGTGTCTTGCAGCATTACGACGGCTATATCAATAAGCTGTGTACCCGGACGCTCTATGACGGCAGCGGCCAGCCTCATATCTGCATTGACGAGTATATGAAGCGCCGATTGCAAATCAAGCTGATCCATTCCATCGTTAGTCCCATTGGCGACTGACGGTTAAGGCCCCGGCCATAGACAGGCGGCTTTCCCTTTCCCCGCCTGCCTGTTTTCCTGGCGGCCCCTTTGCTCCTTGACAAATACGCCCGCAGGACAATGGCGGCGCGTCATAGGGCAGACGGATACATTCTGTCTGTGCCGAGCCGGGCGGCAGGTGCGCCAAGAGGCTTTCCCTCATTGGGGTAAGCGGAGCGATTTTACCGTGCCGTAAAGCAGGTGTGGCAGCCTGCGGGCGACGACGCGCAGATAGGACAATGATACTCCCTTGCCGTCGTAGTCCGAGCGTTTGAAGCGTCGCAGGCAACGAGCAGGGCCGCGTGAGAACCACGCGGGGGTGAGATTCCCGTGGAGCTGTGCCAGCAGCCGTCCGTTCTTTTCTGCCCACTTTCACAAAAACAACCTTTGTTTTGAAAAGAAAGGGGGCCTTGTTATGAGTAATAACGATGTGCCTATTTGGGAAAAATACACGCTTACCATTGAGGAAGCGTCCAAATATTTTCGGATTGGGGAAAACAAACTGCGTCGGCTTTCCGAGGAAAACCCCACCGCTGGCTGGGTGATCCTGAACGGCAACCGCATCCAGATCAAGCGGAAGCAGTTTGAAAAAATCATTGATTCCCTTGACACAATATAGTGAAAAAGGGCCTTGCGCGTGTTATAATAGGTTATAAGCGTGTCAAGGCTCTTTCCGTCATGGAAAGGAGCATGACGAAATGCCAAGAAAAGAACGAGATGAAAAAAGACGGGACAACAAAGGCCGCCTTTTGAAGTCTGGAGAGAGCCAGCGATCAGATGGAAGATACGCTTACAAATACATTAACACCTTTGGAGAACCCCAGTTTGTTTACTCATGGAAGTTAGTACCCACCGACAAAGTACCTGCCGGGAAACGGCCCTGTCTTTCCCTGCGCGAGAAAATCAAGCAGATACAGAAAGACCTTGACGACGGGATAGACACCATCGGCAAGAAAATGACCGTGTGCCAGCTTTATGAAAAGTACACCCGGCAGCGCGGGAATGTGCGGAAAGGAACCCAAAAGAGCCGCCAGCAGTTGATGAAACTTCTGTCCGAAGATAAGCTGGGCGCGGCCAGCATTGACAGCGTGAAGCTGTCTGACGCGAAAGAATGGGCCTTGCGTATGCAGGAAAAGGGCGTTGCCTACAACACCATCTGCAACAGCAAGCGTTCCTTAAAAGCCATCTTTTATATGGCCGTACAGGACGATTGCCTCCGCAAGAATCCCTTTGACTTCCAGATCAATGAGGTTATCAACGACGATACCGTACCAAAGGTGCCGCTTACCCCTACACAGGAAAACGAGCTTTTGGACTTCATGCAGAACGATCCCGTCTATGCCAAGTATTATGACGAGGTGGTGATCCTGCTGGAAACCGGGCTTCGTATTTCCGAACTCTGCGGCCTGACGCCAGCCGACCTGAATTTTGAGAAGCGCTTTGTGAATGTAGACCACCAGCTTTTGAGAAGCACCGAGGACGGTTACTATACCGAAGCGCCAAAAACAGAAAGCGGATTCCGTCAAGTGCCTATGAGCGCAGCCGCCTATGAAGCGTTTGAGCGCGTGTTGAAGAAGCGCAGGGACGGCAGGTGCATTGAGGTTGACGGTTATAAGGACTTCCTGTTCCTGAACCGGGACGGTCTGCCCAAAACCGCCGTCAACTATGACGCCATGTTCAAGTGCCTTGCCAAGAAGTACAACAAGTGCCACAAGGAGCCGCTGCCCGATGTGATGACGCCGCACACCATGCGGCATACATTCTGTACCAGAATGGCAAACGCGGGCATGAACCCCAAGGCATTGCAGTACATCATGGGACACGCCAACATTGTAATGACGCTGAACTATTACGCCCACGCTACTTTCCATTCCGCACAGGAGGAAATGGAACGGCTGCAAGCCAAGGCAAAAACCACCGCAGAGGCCAAGCCGGAGCCTGCGGCGGAAAGCGCCGAGGAAACCAAGGCGGCATAAGTAGTACGCAGAATTTACTACTGCTTTTACTACTTTTGAGAGCGAAAACATAAGGGGTAATAAAAAGATTTGTGAGGTTCTTCCGATATGAAAAGTGCCGGAAAAGCCCGGAATAACGGGCTATACCGGCATATAAGAACATCTAAAGAGATAATTAGAAATCTATTAAATGATTCAGTTAAACATACAATTAAGGGCTGACAGTGCAGCAGTTTTTCCCGCACTGTTATTTCCAATAAATGTCGTTAGTTGATCAATTAAGATGACCTGCTCTTCTGAGCCAAAGCTTCTATAATTCTTTAATTTCAGTTTAGACAGTTTCATTCTAATCTACCTACCTTAACGAATTATTTCCTATGATATACAATGAGTATATTTTCAATTATTAACTTCTTCAATCAAAAAAGTCTTATGCATTTAATCGCCTATTTTCTTAAAGTATACCTCCATTCTTTCCATTTGTCTATATTATACAAAGTCATTTAGAATGCATCGGTTATATTTATTAACATGTTCTCTGATCACTATCTAATTCGTAAGATAAGCTGATTAAAAAACAATTCGCGCCACAAGCGATTATGGAATTATTCTAATATTCACTCTTTATGCTATCCTTGATTGGTAAAGGAGGGCATCACCATGAAATATTCAAACGAAGAAAAGCTATTCATTGTTGCACGCTATCAGCAAGGAGAAAGTGTTATCGCTCTTTCCAGTGAATTCAGTATCCCGCGCAGCACCTTATATCGGTGGCTTAAATCTTTTCCGACAGGCAGCTCGGGCAAGCCATTGAAATTTTCCTATCAAGAATACGCATTACTCCAGCGCAAAGTTGAAAAATTGCAGAATATCATCACAATTTTGAAATCTGTTGATTGTCTGGTATCCGCACCATTAAAGGAACGGCTTCATGCTTTAGAGCCGTTTTATGGAAAATATGAAGTTCACACAATATGCGAGGCGCTGGATGTTGACCGCGGTACATTTTACAACCATATGTTACGCAGCAAGCGCGGCAACGCTTGGTTTGATAAACGTCGCCAAGAATACTGCCAGCTCATCCGTGATGTGTTTGACGAATATAGGCAGGTGCTGGGTGCAGAGAAAATTCGGACGATTCTCGTTCAGCGTGGATACCAAGTCAGCGCGGAATATGTTTCGCGACTCATGCGTGAAATGGGCTTAAGCAGCGTTCGGACGACGGCGAAGCAGGAATATCTAAAGCTGCGTGAACCGGAACGAAAGAAAAATATCCTGCGGCAACAATTTAACGCTCAGCAGCCAAATCAACGATGGGTCAGCGATGTCACCTGTTTTAAACTTGGGGATCACTACTTTTATATTTGCGTGATTATCGACCTTTTCTCACGCAAAGTGATCGCACATAAGGTTTCAAAAAAGAACAGCACCCAACTTCTCACAGCAACATTTAAAATGGCGCATGAAGAACGCCATCCCCCATCTGGTCTTATTTTTCATAGCGACCGTGGAGCGCAATATACCTCTCACCGGTTTCAACAGCTTTTGCATAAATACAATACGAAGCAATCCTTTTCTCAGCCCGGCAAGCCGCATGATAACGCGGTCGCAGAATCATTCTTCGCATCGTTGAAAAAAGAAGAACTCTACCGGAAAAATCATCCTTCCGATAGAGCATTTCAAGCCAGTGTAGCTTCCTATATTGAGTTTTACAATACCAAACGACCTCATCGCACATTGAAAATCTGACGCCATGCCAAATGGAAGAGAGCTGCTGTGCAACTGTTAAATGAGACATCCGTGTTCGAATCGCCTAATTTGCTCGTTTTCTACTACGTTTTGAGACGGTTTGTATTTTCGTGTCTCATATTTGCTTCAGCGCGCCACTCACTGAAATCCCTGTCATACCAAGACTTTCAGGACATAAAATGACCCTACCCAATCCTCAAGTCTCATCGACTTGTTCGAATTGGGTAGGGTCATTCATTTTGGTGGAGACGGTGGGGATCGAACCCATGACCTCTTGACTGCCAGTCAAACGCTCTCCCAGCTGAGCTACGCCCCCGATTCGGCTAATAAACTTTGCATAAAAATTATAACGCAACGGATTGGTTAATGTCAAGCACAGAGTATCTGGCAGTATCACCGAAATCGCAAAGTAAAAATTGGTAGTGCTGCCGAAAATTTAGGTGGAACTGCCAAGTTTTATCCTCTCCTGTTAGCTTTGCAAACCGCTTTCTGTTATACTGTTTGCATAAGGAAGTGACAGCCATGTATTTCGCGTACGGACAGACCGAAACCGACTATCTCAAGGCCAAAGACAGCAGACTTGCCGCTGTCATCGACCGGCTCGGCCATATTAACCGAACAGTGGACACCGACCTGTTTTCCTCGGTCGTGCACCATATCATCGGGCAGCAGATTTCCACAAAAGCACAGGCGACCATCTGGCAGCGCATGCAGGACGCGCTCGGCACGGTAACCGCCGACAGCATCGCCGCAGCCGGTGTTCCCCTGCTGCAGTCACTCGGCATGACCTTCCGCAAGGCGGAATACATCACGGATTTTGCCGAAAAGATACGCAGCGGCGCTTTCAATCTGGAAAGCGTGAAGTACATGAGCGACGCGGATGCAATCCGCGCACTCAGTTCGCTTAAGGGTATCGGCGTATGGACTGCCGAGATGATCCTGCTGTTCTGCCTGCAGCGGCCGAACGTGTTCAGCTACGATGATCTGGCGATCCAGCGCGGACTGCGCATGGTATATCACCACCGCAAAATTGACCGCAAACTGTTTGAGAAATATCATCGGCGATTCAGTCCGTACTGCAGCGTGGCCAGTCTGTATCTATGGGAAGTCTCCGGCGGTGCGATACCGGGTATGCGCGATTATGCGCTTGTAAACAAATAAAAATCCGTTCCGGCTGCTTCTTCACGGAACGGATTCATCAGAAAATGGAGTGTTGACAGACACCTGCTTTTCCGTTGTCTGCACATATATAGTAGCGATATTTTCCGCGTTTGTCAACCTTTTCAGCGCTTTTTGTGCAACGTTTTAACCCGATTCGTCAAAATTCGCAATTCATCGACCGAATCAGCAAATTTTCGGTTAAAAATACCGTATAGAGAAAGTCCCGGACAGCCTTCCGCTGCCCGAGACTTGGGGTGACTTTATGTTTCTTGGTAAACGAATTATTCCCACTCAATCGTAGCCGGCGGCTTACTGGTAATATCATAAACAATACGGTTTACGCCGACAACCTCGTTTACGATACGGCTGGAAGCCTTATCGAGTACCTCGTACGGAATGCGCGCCCAGTCAGCGGTCATGAAGTCGCTGGTGGTTACGCCGCGCAGCGCGAGTGCGTAATCGTAGGTGCGGCTGTCACCCATAACGCCTACGGTGCGGGTGTTGGTCAGAACGGCAAAATACTGGTTGATCTCCTTGTCCAGACCTGCATTTGCAATCTCCTCGCGGAAGATTGCGTCTGCCTCACGCAGAATGTCGCACTTCTCCTTGGTGATCTCGCCGGTAATACGGATGCCGAGACCCGGACCCGGGAACGGCTGACGCATAACCAGCTGCTCGGACAGGCCCAGCTCAAAGCCGAGCTGACGAACTTCGTCCTTGAACAGCATGCGCAGCGGCTCAATGATCTCCTTGAAGTCCACGAAATCCGGCAGACCGCCTACGTTGTGGTGGCTCTTGATGACAGCGGCATCGTCCTTGCCAGACTCGATCACGTCCGGATAGATAGTGCCCTGTGCCAGATAGTCGATCTTGCCGACCTGCTCACCGATCTGCTTGCCCATCTTTTCAAACGTGCGGATGAACTGTGCGCCGATGGCCTTGCGCTTGTCCTCCGGATCGGTCAGACCCTTGAGAGCGCCGAGGAATGCGTCCTCCTCGTTCATGCGGATCAGGTTGATGTCCCACTTGGAGAAAGCTGCCTCAACCTCATCACCCTCGTTCTTGCGCATCAGACCGTGGTCTACGAATACGCAGGTCAGCTGATTGCCGACTGCCTCAGCCAGCAGAGCAGCTGCAACCGAGGAGTCAACGCCGCCGGACAGCGCCAGCAGAACCTTGCCGTCACCGACCTTCTCGCGGATGGCCTTGATGGAGCTGTTCTTGTAGTCACCCATGGTCCAGTCGCCCTTTGCATGGCAGACTTCATACAGGAAGTTCTTCAGCATGAGCGAACCGTTCTCAGTATGATTTACCTCCGGATGGTACTGTACGCCGTAGAAGCCGCGCTTCTCGTCAGCGATGGCAGCAGTCGGGCACATATCGGTGTGAGCGACCAACTCGAAGCCCTCCGGCACCTTCGCCATGTAGTCGCCGTGGCTCATCCAGGAAATTCCCTGCCCCGGCAGACCCTTGAACAACTTGCAGTCCGTGTTGTAGAAGGTCTCGGTCTTGCCGTACTCGCGCGCGGTGTCCTCCTGTGCTGCGGTTACCTCGCCGCCAAGGGTGTGCGCCATAAGCTGACAGCCGTAGCAGATGCCCAGAACCGGTACGCCCAGCTCGAACAGAGCCGGATCACATTTCGGGGATTTTTCCTCGTAAACGCTGTTCGGACCGCCGGTAAAGATGATGCCGATCGGATTGAGCGCCTTGATCTCCTCAATCGAGGTCTTATAGGGCTTAACCTCACAGTAAACATTATGTTCGCGGACGCGTCGTGCAATCAGCTGATTGTACTGACCGCCGAAGTCGAGCACCAGAACAAGCTGATGATTTTCCATCGCCAATCTCCTTTCTGTTTTCCCAATGTATATATAATAGAATTATGCCACATTTCTGCGTTTTCGGCAAGGGCTTTTGCGGAATTTTCCGTTTCCCGACAGGAAGAAAACATACACAGACCGGAATTCTGCCGATCCGGTATAAAATTTAACAGCCGCGTGCATACTTTCCGATAGAAGAAACGACCGGAAAGGGTGAAGGATTTTGAAAAACAGGCAGATTCGCATCATTGCGGTGCTGCTCGCAACCGTGCTCGCCTATGCGGGACTGATCGGCGCTGCCGCAGTAACTGCACAGGCGGCGGACAATGCACCGGTGGTGCAGCCGGTCACGGCGCAGACTTGCGTGGATATTGCCGTGGAGGCCAGACTGTCCGCGACCGACGCGGATAACGACGTAGTGCTCTATCAACTGACCGAAAAGCCGCGGCTGGGCACAGCGAAGATCGAGGGCAGTACCTTATATTACACACCGGGCCGCAAAGCCGGACGCGACAGCTTCCGCTATACCGCCGTGGACGCCGAGGGCAATACAGCGCAGCCTGCCGCTATCACGATTGAGATCAAAAAGAATAAGACCGGACTCACCTACTCGGACATGGACGGTGATCCGGCGCATTACGCGGCGATCTATCTATCGCAAAAGGGTGTAATGACCGGAGAAACCATCGGCAGCTGTGCGTTTTTCCATCCCAGCCGAGCGGTAACACGCAGTGAGTTCATCGCTATGACAGCCGCCGCGGCAGACCTGTCCGTTGCGCCGACAGACCAGACCGACTTTGCGGACGACAGCGGACTTTCTGCATGGGCTAAGCCGTATATCAGCGCCGCAGCCGCAAACGGACTGGTCAGCGGCTACGCGACCGCCTCCGGCGTAAGTGAGATTCGCGGCGAGAAAACCATCACAGTCGCTGAAGCCGGCGTGGTGCTCGATCACCTGCTTGACGGCACGCTGAGCGGTGTGCAGTACGCCTGGTCGATGTCCGACCATTCGCCGCAGGACTGGGCACAGCCGGCAATGAGCCGTCTTGAACGGGTCTCCGTGCTCACCTCGGCGCAGGCGCAGAATCCCGAAACTCCGCTCGACCGCCGAACGGCGTGCGAAATGCTGTACCGCGCACTGATTTTGCTGGATTCTTGACGAAAATCAGCAGCAGTGATACAATAAAGCAGGGAGAAGCTTGGACTTCTCCCTGCTTTTTCTGATTTTGAAAGGACTGTATTCGTTTGCAGCAAATCGACTTTTCTCAGGGCAGCATCCGCCGCAGGATACTTGCGGTGGCCACACCGATGCTGATCGCGCAGCTGCTCAATCTGCTGTATAATATTGTAGACCGTATTTATATCGGCAAGATCCCCGGCGAGGGCACGCTTGCGCTGGCGAGTATTGGCTTGTGCTTCCCCTTTGTGACGCTCATTACCGCGTTTGCCAATTTGTTCGGACTGGGCGGTGCTCCGCTCTGCGCGATGGCACGCGGCAAAGGCAACCGGGAAGGCGCACAAGGCATCATGGTCAACGCCGGCTTTATGCTGCTGCTGAGCGGTGCCGTGCTGACCGTGCTCGGCATCGCGTTTCATCGCCCGCTGCTGTACCTGTTCGGCGCCAGTGAGGTAACGTACCCGTATGCGTCCTCGTACATCGTGATTTACTTGATCGGTACGCTGTGCGTCATGCTGTCGCTCGGTCTCAATCCGTACATCAACTGTCAGGGCTTTGCCCGAACCGGCATGCTCACCGTGGCGCTCGGCGCGGCAGCCAACATCGTGCTCGACCCGATTTTCATTTTCGCACTGCACCTCGGCGTGTGCGGCGCTGCTATCGCAACCGTACTGTCGCAGTTTCTGTCTGCTGCATGGGTTGTCAAGTTTTTAACCGGCAAAAAAGCCGAGCTAAAGCTGGATTTCCGCGGTTTCCGTCCGGACCGGCAGTGTATTCAGCGCATTACCGTGCTCGGCATCGCCAGCTTCGTCATGTCGTTCACGGATACGCTCGTGCAGGTGGCGTGCAATGCTACTCTACGCAATTTCGGCGGCGACCTTTACATCAGCGTCATGACTGTACTTAACTCCGTGCGCCAGATCGCACAAACGCCGGTGCTCGCCATCGCGGACGGTGCATCTACCGCCATCAGCTACAACTATGGCGCGAGGCTGTACAGGCGCACCCGGGACGCCATCCGGTTTATGACACAGATTGCTATTGGATATACCATGCTTGTCTGGATACTGGTCTCTCTTTTCCCCGCCCTGTTCATCCGCATTTTCAATCAGGACACGGAACTGGTCGCGGCGGCTGTTCCGGCGCTGCACATTTACTTTTTCGGCTTTGTGATGATGGCGTTCCAGTATTCCGGTCAGAGCACGTTCCGCGCACTGGGTCGGGCGAAATACGCGGTGTTCTTTTCGCTTTTGCGCAAGGCGTTCATTGTTGTGCCCCTGACTTTGCTGCTGCCGTACTGCTGGAATCTCGGTGTGAGCGGCGTATTTGCGGCAGAGCCGGTGTCCAACTGCATCGGCGGTCTGGCGTGCTACTTTACCATGCGGCATGTGGTGATGCCGGAGCTTAAAATGGAGAATTGAAGATAGAGGATGGAGAATGAATAATCAGTCGCAGAACACTTCGTTTATTTTTCTGGATTTGGGACAGAACGGTCAGTGCCTGCTGTCTGTTCCGGCGTTTGTCGCCGAAAATGCGCGAGTCTATCAGGCTGAATTTGACAAATGGCTGCAGTCATCGACCGAGCATGATTACTGGGTTACTGCGCCGGACGGCACAAAGGCACTCTGCTTCGACGGCGCGGAAGCCTTTGTGGCGTGGCTCAATCAATATGTTCTGCAGGATTCCGAGGTCAAAGCACAGCGCATTCCAACGCTTTATTTTTAATAGGTAAACCCGAAAAGGGAGTCGGACAAATCCGGCTCCCTTTTCTGCATTGCGAGGGGAAATCAGCATCACTTTCGCTGGAAGGACTTACAGTCGGTGCACTGATCCATCGTTGGATTAGCCTCGTGCGTGCCAACGGTAATGCTGTCCAGCGCACAGTAAGAAGCGGTCGGACAATGGTTTGCGCACTGCTCCACCGTGCAGTGGATAGACTTGTTGCAGCGATCGTTACTCATAGAGAATGACCTCCTTTTGTGATTTCGGTAATATTATCTCACTCGTTTCCACAAATTATACTTTGGAATTGCGGAAATGCTTTCCGTTGTGCTATACTAAAACAAAAAACATTACAATAAAGGTTGTGATATTCATGCAAAAGGGAGATTCCGCGAAGCTCAAGCTGCTGCTGGCAGGCATTTCAGCACGGCTGACCAAAAACCGCGATTTTTTTGTGCAGGCAGACTGCACCCTGGTTTCCGGCAAAAAGAAATTTGACGCAAAGCTGTCCCGCGCGGACGAGGACTACACGCTGCATTTTCAGGGCAGCGACCGCCGCGTAGACGCGGCTGAATTCTGTACCTTCTTTGCCGAGCAGGCCGAGAAATACGACGAGAGCGTGCTCACCTACACCGAGCGCAGCACGGTTGTTACGCTGTCCGTGACGGCACGCGGCGTGCAGATGAAGCAGGCCGAGCGCGAAGCGACCGCCGAGGAAAAGGCGGCTGCCGCCAATCCGCTGCTCGACAGCGGCCGGCAGTACCTCATTCGTGTCGATCAGGCGGCAGCGCTGCTGCGCGAGATCGGCATCCTAACCGCAGACGGCAAGCTGAAAAACGACATGATCCGCAAGTACAATCAGATCGACCACTACGTCGAACTGGTTGCGCCGATGTTCGAGCAGGATGACAGCGACGAAATTGTGCTGCTGGACTGCGCCTGCGGCAAGTCCTACCTCAGCTTTGTCATGAATTACTATATCCACGAGGTGCTGCATCGTCGCTGCCGTGTTATCGGCGTGGATATCAAGGAGCACGTTATTGATGAGAGCCGTGCAATGGCCAAGCGTCTCGGCTATCACAATATGACGTTCATCTGCGCGGACCTGCGGACGTACCAGCCGCCGAAAAACGTCACCGCTGTGATTTCGCTGCACGCGTGCGACATTGCGACCGATCTGGCTCTTGGCACAGCTATCCGCGCCAAGGCGAAATACATCGCGTGCGTGCTGTGCTGCCACAAGGAACTGCTCGATCAGTACACCATGCCCGGACTCGAGCCGCTGACCAAATTCGGCGTATTCAAGGCGCGCTTTAACGATGTGCTGACCGACAGCATGCGTGCGCTCAAACTGGAAGCCGAAGGCTACAAGGTGTCTGTCGTTGAGTATATTTCGCCGCTCGATACCCCGAAAAACCTGCTCATCCGCGCAACGCGAACTGGCAAGGTAAACAACCGCGCGAAAGCCGAGTACGATGCCGTGCGCCGCACGCTCGGCACGACCTCTGAGCTGGACCGCCGGTGCGCGGAACTCGACAACGAGTTTTTCGTCACCGATGAGGATTTGATGGGTTAATTCCCCTGTTTTTGTTTTCCATGTACATTTTAGGCAATCTGCCGGATACGATCTTGTTCTTTGTGTAAATCTGCATTATAATTTTTGTATACTCTCACAGAGGTGATGCCTGTGAAACCACCCGACAAAGGCCTGCTGCTCTCGTCGCATGTGGACTTTACCATTCCATCTCCCTTTGCGCGGGAGCACCTGTATTATCTCATCCAGTACGGACGCTATCAGTGCGTACCCGGCTATGAGGTCAAGCGGGATTTTCTGGATATGTACCTGTGTGCGTATGTGCGCAGCGGTTCGCTGCACACTTTCTGCGGAGAACAGAGCGCGGACGCTACCGCCGGACAGCTTGTACTCATGGACTGCCGCCTTCCCCACCGGTATTACGTCACCGAGCCGACCGAGTTCCTCTGGTTTCACTTTTCCGGCGGCGAAAGCGCGGCTTATGTCCGGCTGCTGACTGGCGGCACCGGCATCTGCTTTGACGGAAATCATGAGATTCTCCAGTATTTTGAGCAGATTTTCTACTACGGAGACAAGCAGATGTGCAATGAGCACCGCATTTCGGTCTGCATCCAATCCGTGCTGTGCTGTCTTGCCGTGCCGGACACCAAGCCGGATATTCCCGAGGTGATTCGTCCGGCGGTCGAGTATATCGCCGAGCACTTCCGGGAAGATGTCACGCTCGAAACACTTGCCGATTTGTGCCATGTCAGTGTCACGCATCTCATTCGCTGTTTTGCCAGGTACATCGGCTTCCATCCGCATGATTATCTGCAGGAGCAGCGTCTGCGCCACGCAAAGGTGCTGCTGACCGGTTCGGCGCTCTCCATCGAGCAGATCGCCGAGCAGAGCGGCTTCAACAGCGCAAGCCACTTTTCCCGCGTATTCCGCAGCCGCGAGAAAATGACGCCGAGTAAATTCCGCTCCATGAACTTCTGATGTTAATTTCTGCACAGAATAGGTTAATTTCCTGACGTGACTCTGTGTAATTTTGTTCTATAATAGAGGCATAAAGAGCGCCACGAAGAACAAAAAGGAGGCACGGATCATGGAGAAGAAAACGATTTCGGCAGGTATCATCGGTGCGGGCGGCTTTATCGGTCAGGAGCACCTCAAGCGACTGACCAAGCGGATCGACGGCGTTGCTGTCACCGCGCTGTACGATATCAATAAGGAAAAGACGGATGCGCTCGCTGCTGCATACGGTGCGGAGAGTATGGAGAGCGTGGACGCGCTCATCGCATCCGACAAGGTTGACGCTATCGTCATCACTGCGTGGGACGGCGTTCATGCCGAGATGACTAACAAAGCCATCGCAGCCGGCAAGCCGGTATTCTGCGAAAAGCCGCTGACAACCACCAAGGCGGACTGCGCCGAGATCGTCCGCAATAAGCAGGCCGCCGGCAGGAATCTGGTGCAGGTCGACTTTATGCGCCGCTATGGCCCGGATTACTGCAAAATCAAGGCCATTCTGGATTCCGGTGAACTGGGCAAGCCGCTGATGGCGCACTGCATCAGCCGCATGCCGCGCATCGCAGCCGGATTTACCAACGCCATGCAGGTGACCAACGTGCTCATCCAAGAGATTGACCAGTTCCGCTGGCTGTTCGGCGAGGAGCTTGTCCGCGGTAAAATGCTGGCGGCGCGCAACACGAAGTTTGCAGCTGACGGTCTGAACGACCCGCAGCTGGCGCTCATGTGGACCGAGAGCAACATCCTGATCGACGTAGAATGCTCGGTTAACAGCGATTATGGCTACAAGATCGGCATGGAAATTGTATGTGAAAAGGACACGATCCGTCTGCCGCTGCCCGCAGAACCGATCGTCCGTTCGCGTCTCAAGGTTGACAACGAGATTATGGACAACTGGGCAGAGCGTTTCCCGAAGGCGTATGATAACGAGCTGCAGCACTGGATCAACCATCTGCGCGGCATTGAGCCGACCGCAGGTCCGTGCAACAAGGACGCTTTGCAGCCTGCTGCATCGAGGATGCAATGATCGCATCGCAGACCTCGGAAGCTGAAATTTGGTATGATTGGTGGCGGGCTTGGTTCGTACATCGGCAAATTCCACCGCTGGGGCGCTATGCTGGACGATTCCGCCGAGCTGGTCTGCGGCTGCTTCTCTCGCAGCATGGATAAGAACCGCGCGACCGCTGAGGCGTATCACCTGCCTGACACCAGCCGCGTGTATGCGGATTTCCGCGAAATGGCAGACAAGGAGTCCACGCGCGAGGACGGTATTGATTTTGTCTCCATCATGACGGCAAACGATACGCATTACGAGATTGCAAAGTGCTTTCTTGAGCATGACATCCACGTTATATGCGACAAGCCGCTTGCGCTCCGCACTGAGGAAGCCGAGGAACTTGCCCGCCTTGCAGAGGAGCGCGGTCTTCTGTTCGGCATAACGTATTCGTACACCGGCTATGCGCTCATCCGTCAGGCGCGTGAGATGATTCGCGCAGGTGTAATCGGCGATATTCTGCACGTCCGCGTGCAGCATCCGGAGGACTGGGTCATTTCCGGTGCGGTTGACGGCAAGGTGGACACCTCGGCATGGCGTTTTCAGCCGAAAAAGATCGGTTCCTCGCTGTGTGCAAACGATCTCGGCACACATGCAGAGCAGATGGTAACGCAGTTTACCGGCCTGCACGTCAAGCGCGTGCTGGCGATGATGGATACCTATCCGCGTGATCTGCCGCTCGATACCAATGTAAACGTGCTGATGGATTTCGGGGGCGGCGTAACCGGCACGCTCTGGGCATCCCAGATTGCGATTGGACACGAGTGTGACAGCGGCATCTATGTCATCGGCACCGAGGGCTCGCTCGAATGGACCGCGACCGACTGCGACCACCTGATCTACACGCCGCGCAGCCAGCCGAGTCAGCGGCTGTCCGCCGGTGCAGACTATCTGCTCAATGCCAGCACGCGGCTTTCCCGCGTCGGTGCAGGCCATAACGAAGGCTTTATCGAGGCGTTCTCGAATATTTACCGTTCGTTCTGTAATGTGCTCTCCGATCGCAAGGCAGGTCGTGAGAACACGACCGACACCTTTCCGACTGTGGAGGACGGCGTGCTCGGCGTTCGCTTTGTCGATGCCTGTGTGCGCAGCCATAAGGCCGGAGGCGTCTGGATGGACGTATAAAGCAGTCCCATCCCTCTTTGACGGAAGTCCCCCTGTATTGAAGGTACAGAGGGACTTCTTAATGTAACACCCCGGAAAATCTCCGAATAGATTGATACTGA
The DNA here is from genome assembly GCF_003480945.1 of Butyricicoccus sp. AM27-36. Lineage (NCBI taxonomy): Bacteria > Bacillati > Bacillota > Clostridia > Eubacteriales > Butyricicoccaceae > Butyricicoccus > Butyricicoccus sp. AM27-36. The sequence continues at coordinate 61,452 of NZ_QUJR01000005.1, read as the reverse complement.
AGTTGCTTCAATTTTTGTTTGGAGGTAATATACATGGCTGAAAAAGTTTGCTGCCCGGGTCCGATCGGCGGCAATAACGGCAACAGTGCAGGCGGCTTCCGCGAAGCGGTCTGCGTCCACACCAAAAAGGTTTACGACTCCTGCCGCAGTAAGGAGTGCCTGCGTGACATTCGCGTGTATCTCACCCGCGATGCGCAGGAGCTGATCAATGCCGGTGGCATTGCATCTGTGAAGCCGCGTGAAGCAGAACTGCTCTGTGTTTCTATTGATGTTGAGCGGATTCAGTTTAATCGAGGTTTCTACAGCGTTGATATCCGCTTTTTCTACCGCATTGAATGTGAAATCAGCTGCGTAATCGGTCGTCCGCGTATTGTGGACGGTCTGGCGGTATTCGACAAACGTGTTGTACTGTTCGGCGGCGAAGGCGGCGCGCGCATCTTTTCCTCGCAGTATATCGAGGACGGCCGCGATGTGCAGCTGCGGCCTGACAGCAACAAGCCGACTGCAGTCGTAGAGGTCGTTGATCCGATCATGCTGGACGCGCGTGTGGTAGCGCCGGAAACCAGCTGCAACTGCTGCTGCTGCGCTCTGCACGAAGTACCCCGTTCAATCTGCTCGTGCTTCGGCGGTGACGATCTCGTGCTCAGCAACGATGGCTATCAGCTGTTCGTAACCCTCGGTCAGTTCTCGATCATCCGACTTGAACGCGACATTCAGCTGCTCATGCCCGCTTACGACGTATGTCTGCCGCGGCGCGACTGCTCGAACAGCGGTGTCGGCGGTGAGCAGGACCCGTGCGAGATCTTCTCGAGCTTCGACTTCCCCATCGACGCCTTTTTCCCGCCGCAGAGCGACAAGGCAGGCTGTCTGTTCACCGGCAGTGCCGGCATAAATGACAATCGCAGCGGCTGCGGCTGCGGCTGCGGCAATAACAATTCCTGCAGCGGCAATAATTCCTGCAGATAATCTATCTACCCGTTTACACGCAGCCGGCTGGGAGTATTTGCTCCCAGCCGGCTATAAAATCACCGTTCTGTATGACGGCAAGCCGATGGTTTTCGACTGTCCGTTAAAAATGAAGCCGTCGGCAAATTCGATCTATGACCTGAAGGATGCCACTGCTTCATTCTTCATTCTCGTTCAGAATACAGACGGCAGCTTCCTGATCGACAGCTTTGCAACTGGTATCTGATCACTGCCGCACAAACCGTTCTATCTGCTGAAAAAGTTTCTCTATTGGCGCAAAAAAGTCCCTCATCGACTGACGAGGGACTTTTTGCTTGTACAGTTTTTTGGTTCTGAGACTTCTCTTAGTACGCGATACCCCAGACAACCATCTTGTTTGCAGGCTTGCCGCAGACCGGACAGGTATCTGCGATGTGCTCCTGCTCGAACGGCATGCAGCGGCTCGGCATACCGGTCTCTTCCTTGACCTTCTCCTCGCAGGCGAGGTCGCCGCACCACATGGACTTGATAAAGCCGGTGTGCTCAGCAAGGATGGACTTCATCTCGTCAAGAGACTTTGCGGTATAGGTATGCGCCTCGCGGTTTGCGAGCGCCTTCTCATACAGCGACTTCTGGATATCCTCCAGCAATGCCGGAATGGTCTTTTCGAGATCCTCGAACTTAACAACGGTCTTTTCGCGGGTGTCGCGGCGAACCAGTACGCACTGACCCTCAGCGATATCGCGCGGACCAACCTCCAGACGAAGCGGAATGCCCTTCATCTCGTACTCAGCAAACTTCCAGCCCGGGGTATTGTCGCTCAGGTCGATCTTGGCACGGATGCCCGCTGCCTTGACCTGCTCGTACAGCTCGGTTGCCTTCTCCTTAACGCCTTCCTTGTGAGCCGCAACCGGAATAACAACCAGCTGGGTCGGAGCGATGCGCGGCGGCAGAACCAGACCCTCGTTATCACCGTGCGTCATGATGATTGCGCCGATGATACGGGTAGAAACGCCCCAAGAGGTCTGATACATATACTGCAGGGTGTTGTTCTTATCGGTGTACTGCATGCCGAATGCGCGTGCAAAGCCGTCACCGAAGTAGTGCGAGGTACCGGACTGCAGAGCCTTGCAGTCGTGCATCATGGCCTCGATGGTGTAGGTGTTCTCTGCACCGGCGAAGCGCTCCTTCTCGGTCTTTTCACCCTTGAGCACCGGAATCGCCAGCCACTCCTCGAAGAACTTTGCATAGATGTTCAGCATGCGCAGAGTCTCTTCCATAGCCTCCTCAGCGGTAGCATGAACGGTGTGACCCTCCTGCCACCAGAACTCACGGCTGCGCAGGAACGGACGGGTGGTCTTTTCCCAACGGACAACCGAGCACCACTGGTTGTACAGCTTCGGCAGGTCGCGCCAGGATCGAACGATCTTTGCGTAATGCTCGCAGAACAGCGTCTCCGAAGTCGGACGAACGCACAGACGCTCCTCCAGCTTGTCGTTGCCGCCGTGCGTTACCCATGCACACTCCGGCGCGAAGCCCTCAACGTGGTCGGCTTCCTTCTGCAGCAGGCTTTCCGGAATGAAGATCGGCATTGCCACGTTCTCGTGGCCGGTTTCCTTGAACATCTTGTCCAGCGTGTGCTGGATGTTCTCCCACAGCGCCTGTGCGTACGGACGCATGATGATACAGCCCTTTACGGACGAATAATCGGCCATTTCAGCCTTTTTAACAATATCTGTGTACCACTGCGCGAAGTCCACGTCCATAGACGTGATCTCGCTGACCAGCTTTTTCTTTTCTGCCATTATTCTTCACCTTTCTGGTTCGCAATAATCTTATCTATTTTTTCCTGTTCGTTTTCCAGCGCATCGTTACCCCAGATGTAGAATACATCATCGGTTGCAGACCGGACGGTAATCCTTCCGTCTTTCAACAGGCAGGTATAGTGTCCGCTTCTATGGCCCTCTGTCGGAATAGCGATCGTGAAGCGAACAGCACCGCTTTTGACCGTCTTTACCTCGTCGATCAGAATGTCATCGAGTGTTGTAAGCGTGGTCTGCGTTCCGTCCGGCGCGATACGCACGAGCATATCACCCGCCATGTATCCGATACCATCCGAATAGTATTCCGTCCGCTCAGATTTATCGCAGGAAACAGCATAATAGGCCCCATCGGCATCCTGCTTTACGCTGATGACCGGAGAGTCTGTCACCTGCACCAGACGGCCGTTCTCTTCGCGGTACAGCCCGGCTGTGCCCCAGAGCAACGCACCGTCGCTGCCAATTATCCGCGGCGCACAATGCTTGCGCACCTCAGCATCATCCGACTGATACGCATTCGAGATGGTATAGCTGTCTGTCTTTTGACCGTTCCAGTTATACGCCGTCAGCACGGTTTCGTCCGCCGTACAGTTCTGCGTAACAGTCATGCCGTTATCCGTCAGCCGGCAGATACCCGCTGCCACGCCCAACGGCTCCACGCCTGTTTCCGTGAGCTTATAACCGGTCGTCTCGTCCGTGCAGATGATGCAGCCACGTGCGCTCTGATAAACGGTATGTGCTGCCTGCTGCTGTGCTTCGGTCAGGGGCAGTTCGGTTTTGACCGTATCGCCGTGCACTGAGCACAGCGAATACGTTTCCGTTTTCCGGTCGTACACCAGCAGATAATCGGTTTCTCCGGCACGGCCGAGATATTCCACAGAGCTTTCTTTCGGCAGCGAGAGCACTTGCGTCAGTTTCATCGTCTTGCTGTCCATGCGGTACAGGATAAAATCCGACTGCTCCATATCGCTCCGCGCATAACGGTCTGTACCGCTGACAGACTGCACTCCGTCAATCGGACACTGCGCCACTGTCACATCTGCGATCTGGCAGACGAACGGCGAAGCGATCAGGTTCCACTTGTCATCGTACTGATAATCATTGCCGTAATCACGCGGCAGAACGTCCCATGCCGCATTTTTGAACTGCTTCGCTGTGAAAACGCCGTTGTCGATTAGCTTTTCCGCCACACTGCGGTCGCTTTCATCGCCATTTTTCGCGTAGTTCGTACTGAGCAGCCGCGCCGAGAGCGAAACCGCATCTCCGCGGATAAAGCCCTCCTCATCCGTCTGCCGTACCTCATCGTTATCGACAAAAGCCGTACCCTGATAGCTGTCCGCATCCAAATGTGCCCGGGTCAGAAAAATGCAATACTGGCCGCAGGTGACATTGCGCTGCGAGCCGTACAGTGTCGCGGAAACGCCCTTGGTCAAACCATTCTGATACAGCCAGCCGACGTATTTGTCCGCCCACTGCGGCACATCGGTAAACGGATGCTTCCAGTTTCCTGCCAGCGCGGTCTTTTCTGCGCCAAGCAGGCGGGTCAGCATCACCGAGGCCTCTGCGCGGGTCATGGATTTCTCCAGCGCAAAGCCCTTGTCGGTGCCTTTAAACAGCCCGAGATCGTAAAGCATCTGCGCCTGCGCTTCGGTATCGCCGGGATAGTTGTTGTTGATCGTACCGACCTGTGCCGCACCGGCGGCACAAGTCAGCAGACCTGCCATCAGACACGCGGAAACAAATTTTTTCATGCCGCACCCTCCCTGCATACATGACAAAACTCTATGAACCTTTATTCTATTGTGACGGAGAACGGAATATCGCTTCCGCTCTCCGTTTTGCTGCTTACTTCAGCCTATTCTCAACCTCATACGCGAGCTTCTCGATAAACTCGCCGGTCTCCATCGCGGTGGTCTCACCGGTCTTGCGGGTACGAACCGAGATAACACCCTTTTCCTCGTCCTTGTCGCCAATGACGATCATATACGGAATCTTGTGAACCTGTGCTTCGCGGATCTTATAGCCAATCTTTTCGTTGCGCTCGTCCATGGTTACGCGGAAGCCCTTATCAGTCAGCTGCTTAACAACTTCCTGTGCGCACGGAATATTGCGGTCGGTCATCGGCATAACGCGAACCTGCTCCGGTGCCAGCCAGGTCGGGAATGCGCCTGCAAAATGCTCGGTGATAACGCCGATGAAGCGCTCAATGGAGCCGAGGACAACGCGGTGGATCATAACCGGACGGTGCTTCTCGCCGTCTGCGCCGGTGTACTCAAGCTCGAAACGCTCCGGCAGCTGCATATCCAGCTGGATGGTGCCGCACTGCCATGTACGGCCGATGGAGTCTGCCAGATGGAAGTCCAGCTTCGGACCGTAGAACGCGCCGTCACCCTCGTTGACAACGTAGTCCTTGCCGATCTCGGTGATGGCCTCTGCAAGGGTCTTTTCCGCAAACTGCCAGTCCTTCAGTTCGCCCATGTGATCCTCCGGCATGGTGGACAGCTCGATCTGATAGGTCAGGCCGAAGGTGGAGTAAACCTCATCGAACAGACGAACGACGTTCTTGATCTCGTCCTTCATCTGATCCCAGGTCATGAAGATGTGGGCATCATCCTGCGTGAAGCAGCGCACGCGGAACAGACCGTGCAGTGCGCCGGACAGCTCATGACGGTGTACCAGACCCAGCTCGCCTACACGCAGCGGCAGCTCCTTGTAGGAGTGCGGCTGAGCCTTGTAGACCAGCATACCGCCCGGGCAGTTCATCGGCTTGATTGCGTAATCCTCGTCATCGATGACGGTGGTGTACATGTTCTGCTTGTAGTGATCCCAGTGACCGGAGCGCTCCCACAGCTTGCGGTTGAGGATCATCGGGGTGGAGACCTCAACGTAGCCGTAGCGCTTGTGTACCTCGCGCCAGTAGTCGATGAGGGTGTTCTTGAGGGTCATGCCGTTCGGCAGGAAGAACGGGAAGCCCGGGCCTTCCTCGGTCAGCATGAACAGGCCGAGCTCCTTGCCCAGCTTGCGGTGATCGCGCTTCTTCGCCTCTTCCAGCATGTTGAGGTACTGGTCGAGTTCGTCCTTCTTCGGGAATGCGGTGCCGTAAATACGCTGCAGCATCTTCTTGGAGGAATCGCCGCGCCAGTATGCGCCGGTAACGTTCATCAGCTTGATGCCGTTGCCCTTTACGCGACCGGTAGAGTCCAGATGCGGTCCTGCGCACAGGTCAGTGAACTCGCCCTGCTTGTAGAAGGAAATGGTAGCGTCTTCCGGCAGATCGTTAATCAGCTCTACCTTGTACGGCTCCTCGCGCTCTTCCATGAACTTGATGGCTTCCGCACGCGGCAGCTCGAAGCGCTCAAGCTTCTCCTTCTCCTTGCAGATCTTACGCATCTCTGCCTCGAGAGCATCGAGGTGCTCCTGCGTGAAGGAGAACGGCGCATCAAAATCGTAGTAGAAGCCGTTGTCGATGGACGGACCGATGGCCAGCTTGACCTCCGGATACAGGCGCTTTACTGCCTGCGCGAGAATGTGCGATACCGTGTGACGGTAGGTGTCGCGGTATTCCTTGTTCTCAAACGTGTACTTGTTTTCTTCGGACACTTTTATTCAGACCTTTCTTGTAAAATCATAACGAGTGGAGTAATTGATAATGGAGAATGGAAAATGAAGGTATCCGTCCACGGGACGGAATTTTATGACGCGCTTTGCGCGTAACCACAATTCTCAACTCTCCATTTTCAATTTTTCATTACTGCAGAGTAACAAAAAAGCGCTCACCCCTGTATCTCTCAGGGGTGA